>CAIWVW010000074.1 GCA_903916255.1 uncultured Bacteroidota bacterium | reverse complement strand
GGTGGATGATTTCCTCAAAAATGGTTTTGTAAATATCATTGGTGGTTGCTGTGGTACCACACCCGAACATATCAAAGCAATTGCCCATGCTGCCTCTAAAGCAACGCCTCATAAAAAGCCTGAAGCAGATACGCTATTCCACTTAAGTGGATTGGAAGCAGTAACGCTTTTCCCGGGAAGTAATTTTATGAATGTTGGCGAGCGCACCAATATTACGGGCTCAAAAAAGTTTTCCAAATTTATTGTTGCGGGTGATTTTAACGGCGCATTGACTATTGCCAGAGACCAGGTTGATGGAGGCGCACAGGTTATCGACATCAATATGGATGAAGCCATGATTGACTCTAAGGCTGCTATGGTTAAATTTTTAAACCTTGTTGCCGCGGAACCTGATATCGCTAAACTCCCTATTATGATTGACTCTTCCAAATGGGAGGTTATCGAAGCGGGTTTAAAATGCACGCAAGGGAAGTCCATAGTAAACTCTATTAGTTTAAAAGAAGGCGAAGAAATTTTCGTTGAACACGCACGCAAAGTAAAAAAATATGGTGCCGCTGTTATTGTGATGGCATTCGATGAAAAAGGCCAGGCTGATACACTCGAAAGAAGAAAAGAGATTTGTTCGAGAGCCTATGATATTCTAGTTAATGAAGTAGGTTTTCCCGCACAAGATATTATTTTCGACCCAAATATTTTTCCGGTTGGGACAGGCATTGAAGAGCACAAACGAAACGCACTTGACTATTTTGAATCCACTAAATGGATTAAGGAAAATTTGCCATTAGCTAAAGTGAGTGGTGGTGTTAGTAATGTTTCTTTCTCTTTCCGCGGTAATGATACAGTTAGAGAAGCTATACATTCTGCATTCCTTTATCATGCCGTGAAAGCAGGCATGGATATGGGTATCGTGAACCCGGGCATGTTGCAGATTTATGATGAAATTCCAAAAGATTTATTAGTCTTGGTAGAAGATGTTTTACTGAATCGCAAGGATGATGCGACGGAACATTTATTGACTTATGCCGAGACAATAAAATCGAAAGGAAAAGTTATAGTAAAGGACGAAGCATGGAGGAGTCTGCCCGTGAATGAACGACTCTCTCATGCCTTGGTAAAAGGTATTGACGAGTATATTGAACAAGATACGGAGGAAGCCAGAAAGCAATTTAAAAAATCGTTGGAAGTGATAGAAGGCCCGCTGATGGCCGGAATGGGTATTGTCGGAGATTTATTTGGTTCAGGAAAAATGTTTTTACCGCAAGTGGTAAAGAGCGCCCGTGTGATGAAAAAATCCGTTGCATATCTCACTCCGTTTATGGAGGAAGAAAAAGCGGAAGGCACCAGCGTAGTCGGTAAAATCCTTATGGCTACAGTGAAAGGCGATGTGCATGATATTGGTAAAAATATTGTGGGTGTTGTACTTGGTTGCAATAACTATAAGGTTATTGACCTTGGGGTAATGGTCCCTTGCGATAAAATATTGGAAGCTGCTGTGAGAGAAAATGTAGATGCCATAGGCGTTAGTGGATTGATTACACCATCGTTGGATGAGATGGTTCACATCGCCAAAGAAATGAAACGTACAGGTTTAAAAATTCCTTTGCTAATTGGCGGAGCCACCACATCCAAAGTGCATACGGCTGTAAAAATTGCACCGGAATATGACCAGCCTGTTGTGTATGTTAATGACGCATCACGCGCGGTGAATGTGCTGAGTAGTATTTTATCAGCCACTGAAAATAATTTCCTGAAGGAAGTAGACAGGGAGTATGACAATTTGCGCAAAATGCATGCCAACAAGAATGCAGAACAGAAGTTTATCAGCATGGCAGAGGCAAGAAGAAATAAAATGAAAACGGATTGGAGTAAGGTTGAAATCACAACCCCAATGCTTATTGGGAATATCTCTCTGCCCGATTTCCCGATTGCAGAAATAGCTAAGTACATAGACTGGACGCCATTCTTCATAGCTTGGGAAATGAAAGGAAGTTATCCTAAAATATTTTCAGACCCGGAACGGGGTGTGGAGGCAAAAAAACTTTTTGATGATGCCCAGGAAATGTTGAACAAAATCATCAGCGAGAAATGGCTCACTGCGAAAGCGGTTGCAGGATTTTATCCTTGTAATTCTGTTAATGAAGATGATATTGAAATTTACGAAGACGAAACACGTGCAGTTGTAAAAACTGTTTTCCATACCTTGCGCCAACAAACTAAAAAACCTGAAGGACAAGCAAATTTTGCGTTGGCAGATTTTATTGCACCTAAAGACAGTGGTAAAATTGATTATATCGGAGGCTTTGCAGTTACTACAGGGCTTGGCATTGAAAGGTTAATCCGCAGGTTTGAAAAGCAACATGACGATTATAGCAGCATCATGCTCAAGGTGCTTGCAGACCGTCTTGCAGAGGCCTTTGCCGAATTGCTCCATGAAAAAGTGCGGAAAGAATTTTGGGGTTATGCGCCTGATGAAAACTTCTCTGTTCAGGAATTAGTGAAGGAAAGTTACCGTGGAATTCGCCCTGCACCGGGGTATCCTGCTTGCCCCGACCATACTGAAAAAATAGAACATTTTGAACTATTTGAGATTTATCCAAAAACGGGAATTGAACTTACCGACAGCATGGCCATGTACCCTACGGCAGCCGTCAGCGGTTTATATTTTGCTCATCCCGATTCGCATTATTTCTCCCTTGGAAAAATAAATAAAGAGCAAGTGCAGGATTATGCAAAGCGCAAAGGCATGAGCGTTGCGGAAGTGGAAAGATGGCTTAGGCCGGTGTTGGGGTATTGATAACTAACTAAAAAATCATATATGAAAAAATATGGCTTTTTCTTATTCTTCTTTTATACCTTTTTAGTTAAAGGGCAAGACGTTCCTTCTTCAACTATAACAAACTATCAGCGAATTGCCAGGTTATTGAAATATGATAGTGTTAAAACACTTGCTAAATTGGTGACATATCCTTTAAAGCGATTTAACCCCGTGCCAGATATTAATAACGCCAAGGAGTTTATTTCGTATTATGATACTTTATTTGACGGGGAGTTTAAGAAAAGGGTAATCAAACTTAAGGATTCTGATATATTCCAGCATGAGGGAAATTATGGATTATTTGCCGGGGATATCTGGATAGATGAAAACGGGAAAATTATTTCCATAAACCATAGTTCGGATAAAGAAGAAGCATTGAGCTTAAAAATCACTAATGAACTTAAAAGTAAAATGTACCCGGAAGTAAACTCATGGGAAAGTAACATTATAGTAATTAAATGTGATAAATTTATAGTAAGGCTCGATAATACCAAAGATAAAGGTATTCGTTATGTTTCATGGAGTAAAGGGAAGCAAATTTCAGACAAGCCTGATTTAATATTATATAATGGCATAGAAGAATTTCAGGGCACCCAGGGAGGTGTTACCTGGACATTTAAGAATGGTCAATGGACATACGTGGTAGATGAAGTAAATATGTGCGAAAATGACAATGACTGTGGAACATTTCTACGTATTCTTTCCAATGGCAAAATTGTGGAAAGTATTAGATGCACGGAAATAAAGTAGTGGGCTGTGGCGGGCTCGAACCGCCGACCTCTGCCTTGTCGAGGCAGCATTCTAAACCAGCTGAACTAACAGCCCTATTTTTTTCTCTCCAGTAAAGTGCCTGTTAGTGCAAGCAGAATATCTTTCTCCGGAGTTTTTATACTTGCCAACGATTTTTTTGCCTTTGCATAATACATCTCCATTTGCTTATTGGCAATTTCTTCAACTCCTAAAACTTCATAAATCTTTTTTACACGTTGAACTTTTTCTGCCGGAGAAATTTCAGTGTTCCCGATTAATAAAGTTATCTCCGCTTTTGTTTTTCCTTTTGCTAATTCAAATGCCTTAAGCAGTAAAAACGTTTTTTTATCCTGTATAATATCTCCGCCTATTTGTTTGCCAGTCTGCGCAGATTCACCAAACACATCCAACATATCATCCTTAAGTTGAAATAGCATTCCGAGGCTTTCGCCAACAATTTTCATTTTGTTGCAATCGCTCTTGGATGCACCAGCAAGTATAGCCCCCATCCCCATAGAAGCAGAAAACAAAGCCGCGGTTTTCATGCTAATCATCTTTAGGTAATCGTCAATAGTAACTTTAATCTGCTTTTCGTAATTCATGTCAAATTGCTGACCCTCGCATACTTTAAGTGCAGCCTCATTAAACAGTTGGAATATTTGAGCTAGATATTTTGCCGGAGTCTTACTTAATTCCTGGTACGATTTTATAAGTAATGCATCGCCGCTCAATAAGGCAACATTCAAATTCCATTTTTTATAGACGGTTGGTTTGCCCCGGCGTAATGGCGAGTTATCGGTTACATCATCGTGAATTAGAGTAAAATTATGAAAGAGTTCTATTGCAATAGCCGGAGGAACAGCATCATTTATTTTTCCGCCGAGCATTTTACAGGTCAGCAAAAGCAACGATGGGCGTAAATTTTTTCCACCCAGCAACAGCATGTATCGCATCGGCTCGTAAAGCTCTTGGGGTTCTTTAGGAAGGCTTTTGCAAAAATCGTTTATTTCTTTCTTAACCTTTTCCTCTATTAATACCGGTATATTCACAAATCGAAGCTTTACAAAATGAACTTTGTATTATCTAAAATCTTTCTCAGCCCTTCTTCTAACGACAGATGATTTCTCGAAAGCAATTTCTTCATTCGGGTAAGGTCAGGCTTTCTGCGTGTCATGTCACCTTCCGGCAAAGGAGGTAAATTCAGTATCTCCGATTTGGATTTGGTAATTTTAATAATGAGTTTCGCTAAGTCGATAATAGGAACCTCGTCCTCTCCGCCGATATTTACCACATCATTTATATAAAGATTCTGTTTAAACGCATTCAGGCATGCATCCACGTTATCATCAATATAACAGAATGTACGGGTTTGGGAGCCACCGCCATACAATTCTATAGGTTCATTTTTCAATGCTTTGGCAAGGAATTTGGAAACTACAAAGTCTTTTGATTGGCGGGGCCCATAGGTATTAAAGAAACGGAAAATGGTATATTCCAATCCATATTCCTGCTGAAAGGCTTTCAGGTACGATTCACTGGCATTTTTTACAATAGCGTATGGCAATCGGGAATTCAACGGGGTGGTTTCTTCATGCTGCGGAAAATGAAACGACTCGCCATAAACTTCGGAGGAAGAAGAAAAATAAACTCTTTTTACTCCGCTATTTTTAGCCAAATAAAGCAGATGGCGGATACCTGAAAGGTCATTCAAAACCTTTACCGGATTTTCAAGGGTACGGGTAACGCCTACAACTGCCGCATAGTGAAAAACATAATCGAAGGGCTGGGAATACATAATGCCGGAAACATCCATCCAGTCGTTTACATCACATTTAATAAAGCGCACATTTTTGTGAGCAGATTGCGGAATTTTATTTATGCTTCCTGTTGTCAGGTCATCGATAATAACTACGTAGTTGTTTTTATCGGCAGCCAACTTTTCAGCCATTGAACTGCCAATAAATCCGGCGCCGCCCGTTACAAGAATTCTATTCATAGTTTTTTTGTGGTATTAACTGGTCTTTAATCGTTTTTTTCGTTCCGCATATTTCGCTACAAAAATACTCACTTCAAACAGGATAAACAACGGAATTGAAACAATTACTTGCGAAGCCACATCGGGTGGGGCTATTAAGGCAGCTACAACGAGTATTACTACAGCAGCATGGCGGCGGTATTTTTTTAAAAATGCCGGTGAAATAATTCCAATGCTGGTAAGAATATAGGATACCACGGGCAATTCAAAAATTACACCCGACCAAAGCACCAATGTTGTTACCATAGAAATATAAGAGCGAACATCTATAAAGTTTTGGACAACGGCTCCGCTCATCCGGAAACTGCTTAAAAATGTAACGGTCCAGGGCACAATAATATAGTAGCTGAACAGGGCGCCGGTAAGAAAAAGCAAACTGCTGATGGCTACAAAACCGCGAGCTGATTTCAATTCTTTCTCCTTTAATGCTGGTTTAATGAATCTCCATAGTTCCCAGAGTATATAAGGAATAGTTACTATTAATGCTGCAATAAAGGTTCCCCAAATGCTCATCATCAACTGCCCGGCCATAACTGTATTAATAAGATTTATGTTTGGGTTCATGTTTATATCTATTCCTAAGTGGAAAACTCTGGAAAGGTGGCGAAGCGCATGATAGGTATAAAAAGTTGGTTTTGTAGGGCCGAAAAGAACCGTATTAAAAACAAAATCGTTGTAGAAAAACATTACGCCGGTAACCACACAAAGCACCAATACCGACCTGATAATATGCCACCTTAACGACTCAATATGGTCGAGAAAGGTCATGTTATTATTTGTTCCAAAAATGTTTTTAAGGCGTTCCAGCATAAATGAGTAGTTAGGGATGTGGAATACTGAATAAGTCGTTATTTTGCATATACTTATTCCTTATCCCTTACTCCTTATCCCTAATAATGGACAAAAGAACGAAAAAAACGCTTTCAGAGGTAGCAATAATGCTGCGAGTGCGTAAATATTGTGCCTTGCGGGAGCGAAGTGTGAAGGAGGTAAACAAAAAGCTTTTTGAATTGGATGTAATGGAAGACAAGGTTCCTCTAATCGTTGAAAAATTAAAGGAAGAGGGTTTTCTGAATGAAAATCGTTATGCATCTGCTTATGCAAGAGGGAAGTTCAGGAATAAGAAATGGGGGGAAGAAGAAGATAGAAATGGAACTGAAAAAGCAAGGCATTTCAAAAGATTTGCTCCAAAAAGGGCTAAATGAAATTGAAAATGCAGACTATTTAAAGGTATTGGATACCTTGCTTATAAAGAAATGGAAACAATTGAAAGCGAAAACAAGCAATTCTGAATATTCCGACAGCGACTTATTTACTCCTGCTAAGCAAAAGCTAATTAACTATGCCATGCAAAAAGGCTTCGAGTATGATTTAGTAGTTGAAAGGCTAAAAAAGATACTATAACCGGCTGAACTTTACTTCTTATTATCCGGAAAGCTAACCTTCGGTGCTTGTGAAGCAGCAGCATCAGCTTCGAAATAAGCCCTTGATTGCATACCAAACATTCCGGCAAATATATTTTGAGGGAAACGGCGGATATAGGTGTTGAATCCCTGAGCTACTTCATTGAAACGCCTTCTTTCAGTAGCTATGCGGTTTTCTGTTCCTTCCAGTTGGGCCTGTAAAGCCATAAAGTTTTGGTCTGCTTTCAAGTCAGGATAGTTTTCTACTGAAACAAGCAAACGTGAAAGCGAAGAAGATACTTGTTGTTGTGCCTGTTGAAACTGCTGCAAACTTGCAGCATCTAAATGACTTGGGTCGATAGTTACTTTAGTGGCGCTTGCCCTTGCATTAACCACATCAGTAAGTGTCGATTTTTCAAAATTGGCATATCCCTGAACAGTGCTTACCAAATTTGGTATTAGGTCCAGCCTTCGTTGATATTGGGTTTCCACCTGGTGCCATTGGGCTGTTACGGCCTCATCCTGAGTAACCATATCATTGTAAATCCCTTTCACCCACATAAAGATGATTAAGAAGAAAGCAACTACAGCTATAAGAACAATATATCCCTTTTTCATGTTAAATTGATTTTAATGCAAACCTACAAATTTTAACTATAATAACGTTTATAAATGCAAATGCCCTTAAAGTTTTCTGGCAAGGGCCCCTAAATATCTAACGATAGGCCGGCAGTGAGTTGAACAAGGCCCAGAGACATTTTGGTGCTGCCATTCAATGTAGGTTGAAACCCCAAAGGATATGTGCCTGAATAAGTTTGTGTCCAATTGGAGTAGGTGATATCAGAACTTACGTAGTTAAAACCAATACCAACCCCCAAAAGCCCATCAAAAAGCATGTACTTGACTTTGGCCCCTGCACAATAACCAAAACCTTTTCCGTTTTCAAAAGCGTCGATGGTGGAGTATCCGTAATTTTGTATAGTTAGGGTAGGGTAATTACTGGTGAGCATTCCTCCCAAAAGCTTAGCTTCTATTTTTATTTTGGCTATTTTAAAGGAAATAAAAGGGCCTATCAGATATTCGGCCGATGTGTAGCCTCCGCTTGCACTGGAGCCACTGGTTAAATTGGACGTGTTATAGGAATTGCTGTTTCGGCCATATTGCGCCATGATGCCCAAAAATTTTATCACTTTATATCCGCAATAAGCATCATAATAAAAGCCTGTATTTGCAGAACCGTTTATGGTGTTCTGTCCATTTTCTATAGCTGAGCTTGCTGAAGCAAAATCACTGGAAGGCAATGCCAGCCCAACATCAATTCCTGCGGTAAATTTATCGGGAAGGTTGCCGTCCTGAGCTTTTGCAGCAATACTTGCCATAAAAAGGCCAACCAGTAAAAAATATTTTTTCATTTTAAATTTATTCTAATGCAAACCTACAGATTTTAACAATACTTAGGCCTGCAAATAAAAAAGCCCTTAGAAATTAATCTAAGGGCCAAAAAATATTTTAAAACGTTTTACAAATCGATAGATACCCCCAAGGTTGCTTGTATTACACCTTCCGACATTTTATACGTATCGCTATTGCCCACTCCTTTAAAAGTAACATCAGAGGCTAGGTAGTCTACTCCCAATCCAATACCAACAATCGGCGCCACCATAAATTTTATTTTTGCTCCGGCACAAAAACCAAAATCATTTCCTGTTTGAAATGAGTTGCTTACTGAGTTAGTAACACCGTTTAAGGATGTACTTTCTGTAATGGTAGGGTAACTACTGGAAACTACACCTCCCAATAACTTTGCTTCCAACCGGATGTTGGCTAATTTAATGGATAAATAGGGCCCGACAAGATATTCAGCAATTTTATCACCGCCGCTTGTTGTGAATGTCTATGTTCCTGAATTATTTAGTTTGGCTACATCAAAAGAGTTATTGTTTGCTCCATATTGAATCATAGCGCCTAAAACGGGGATAAATTTAAAGCCAACATAGGCATCATAACAAGAACCAATTTTGGCATAACCGTTTAAGGTATTGTCTGATGTTGAAACTGTTCCGGCATATTGTCCTGTTGGTATGGAGAGGCCGCCGTCAACTCCGAAGCTAAATTGCGCACGCATTGTATAAGAGACGAACACAATAGATAGCAGTACAAGATATTTTTTCATGATTTATGTATTTTGGTTGTTTTGAGCGAAGTTATAGCGCTTTATTCGATACCATCTTACATATTTGACTAAATAAAGATATTAGAGGTTTAAACTCATATTAGAACCGTTCAAACACACCCAAGCCGAAAAGGGCAAAATCATATTTAACTGGGTCTTTCCTATCCAGTGCTCTTAAATTTAAAGTTAATTCATAAACGGCTTTCCAATCATCCTGCTTTCGGTTCAGTAATCCCAGTTTACGGGCTACCCGACCTGAATGCAAATCAAGCGGACAGTAAAGCACGGCAGGAGAAATACTCTTCCATATTCCGAAATCGACACCGCGTTTATCATTTCGCACCATCCACCGCAAAAACATGTTTATTCTTTTGGCAGACGCGTTCTTTTCTATATTAGAAATGTGTTTGGCGGTTCTTCCTGCAGTATTTAAAGATAAGAAAACCTTTCTGAAATGTTGAATGCCGTCCTTCATATCCTTCATATTGTTGGTGGCAAAAGTTTTTTCCAGCCCACCTTCATTCCGGTAAATATTCTGCAATGAGCGGATAAAATAAATAACATCAATATACTGGAATGTCCGGTGAACAAAGCCTTCAAATTTTTGTAAGTCTTTCTTTTCAGCGTTTAAAATAAATTGGTGAGGCTCATTTCCCATAAGCTCTGTCAGGCGATTAGCGTTCTTCAGTATGGTTGTCCTTTGTCCCCATGATATAGTAGCCGTAAAAAAAGCGGCTATCTCTATATCTTCCTTACGGGTAAATTGGTGCGGGATGCTAATCGGGTCCGATTCAATAAAAGTGGGCCGGTTGTATAGTTCCGTTTTTTCTTCGAGGAAATCTTTCAGGTCTTTTTCCGCTAATTTCATTTTAGCTATAGCTTAAAGGCAATTGTGAATGTAGAGCCTTCATTCGGTTTTGACTCAACCATAATTTCCGCGTCATGAAAATCGGCAATGGTTTTAACCATGGCCAAACCAAGCCCATAGCTCTCCGTTTCAGAATTATTGAATTTTTTAAAACGCTGGAAAATCGATTTCAGATTTTCCGGGGCTATTCCTTTGCCGGTATCACGGATATGAACAAGGTATTCATTTTTTGTTTTTTCCGCGGTTACAATAATCCAGCCATTCTGTTTGTTGTACTTTATAGCATTATTTATAAGATTGAAAAATAATGTGTAAAGCAGGGAGCGGTTAGCCGGAGCATAAATAAAATCATCATGGAGTTCCAATTCAAGTGTGATGCTTTTTTCGACCAGCCGCACTTCTATTTCCGATTTTACTTCCTTTAACAACTCCGGAATATCTACCCTGTCTTCCTTTGGTGGTTGGTTATTTTCTATTTGGGAAATAAGTAAAAGCGAACGTACAATTTGTTTCAAACGCCCCAACGTTTTTTGCGATTCGATGATTTTTGTTTCTGTTTCTTCATCCAGATTTCCCGCTTCCAGCATATTTTCCAGCCTTGTCTGTAGAATTGAAACAGGAGTGAGGAGTTCATGGGAAACATTGGCAATAAATTCTTTTTCTATGTAAAATGTGTTGCGGATTTTGCGCATCATGTTGCGGATGGTGCGGTCCAGATAGCGGAAATCGGTGGTATTTGTTTTTACCAATGTGTAATCGAATTTTTCCGGTGTCCGGATACCTTTCAGCTTGGCTTCAATTTTTTGCAAAGGCCGCAACAGGTATTGCATTACCGATAAATCTACAAACACAGTAAGGAAAATAACACCCAATAGTATATACAATGCCACCTTGCTCAACACTGCTTTCAAGTCATCTACATATTGGAGGCTTTCTCCTATTTCAAGCAAATAGGAGGTATTATTGTATTTAAACAAATGCTTCAGAATACGTGCTTCCACTGTATCGCCTTCAATATCTCTGCGGCCTGTTACAATAGTATCATTAATTATTTTTTTTGCAGGCTCTATAGATACATATTTCTCTTTGAAAATGGTGTAATCGGCATAGGTACTGTCACTTTCTTCCCTAATAAACTGGTTAACGCCCATTTTATCCATGATATGAATAAACTCAACTTTCCGTTTTGCCAAAAGGTCATCGGTATGCTGTATGGCTGCTTTGTAAATAAGGTCGGGTACAAAAATTAAAAAAGCCGCTACAATAGTAACGCGTGATATGGCGTTAATAAGCGTAAGCTTATAGTAGAGCTTCATTTTTTAAAATTATTTTAATTTAAATTGAGCCTGTAGCCAATACCCCGTACTGTTTCGATAAATTCTACCGGGGCGTATTGAGTTAATTTTTTTCGGAGGTTTTTAATGTGCACATCTACATAATTCGAGTCATAATCCACTTCCAGCGCATTGTCCCAAATGTGCTCCGTAAGCTGCATACGGGTAATTACACGGTTTTTATTGATAAGAAGATATTGCAAAATATCAAATTCTTTTTTTGTAAGATTAATAAGGGTAGTATTAAAATTTACTGAACGGTTTGTTAAATCTACCTGGAAACCGCCCAATTCAACAATATTTCTTTTCAAACCGTGCTTGCGGCGAATTATGGCTTGCATCCGCGAAGAAAGTTCGAGCAATGAAAAAGGTTTGGCAAGGTAATCATCTGCACCCAGGTCGAGCCCTTTTACTTTATCGTCGGTGCTGCCTCGGGCGGTAAGAATTATAACCGCAGCCTCCTGTCCCGCTTCTTTGCATTCTTTCAACAATTGCAGTCCGTCATAATCAGGCAGGCCTAAATCAAGTAAAATAAAATCGTAGGGGTTTACAAATAATTTTTCGGACGCTTCTTTTCCGTTAAATGCAATTTCGCAGGTATATCCTTCTTTTTTCAGGAAATCCTGAACTTCTTTCGAGAGCGATTTTTCATCTTCAATGATTAGTACATTCATAGTATTCTAATTTTATATTACTTCATTTATGGCCGATATGATTACCCGGCAGGCCCGTTTGATTTCTTTTTCCGTGATAATTAAAGGTGGTGCAATTCGCATGGCTGTTGGGCAAAAAAGGAACCAATCCACAATTATACCTTTTTTGAGGCATTTCTCTATTGCTTTTTTGCATAATTCTTCGTTGTGAAATTCAATGGCAAGCATCAATCCTTTGCCACGTATTTCTTTAATGGCAAGGTGCCTGAGTAAAGTTCGGAATAATTTTTCCTTTTCTGCCGCCTGTTCGTTAAATTTATCTTTTATTAACACTTCCAGGGCCGCCAACCCGGCAGCACAGCAAAGCGGATGCCCGCCGAAAGTAGTTATATGTCCCAGTGGCGGATTATCAGCAAGCACCTGCATAATTTTCCTGTTTGCAACAAACCCTCCCAATGGCAAACCACCGCCCATGGCCTTCCCTATAGTTATAATATCCGGTATAATTCCAAAATGTTCGAATGCAAATAATTTACCTGTGCGGCCGAATCCGGTTTGTATTTCATCCAATATCAGAAGTGTGCCTGTATCTTTGCAACGCTTTTGCAACGCTTTCAGAAATAGCTTATCCGGAACAATTGTTCCCCCTTCACCTTGTATAGGTTCAATAATTGCGCAGGCAGTTTTTTCGTTGATGTTTTTTAAAGCGGCAACATCATTATATGGTAATATTTTTATTCCCGGTAATAATGGGCCATAAGGTGTTTTCAAGGTATCATCACCCATCACACTTAATGCACCATGCGTTGAGCCGTGGTAGGCATTTTTAAAAGATATGATTTCTTTCCTTCCGGTATATCTTTTAGCAAGTTTAAGAGCGCCTTCAACTGCTTCACTGCCGGAATTGACAAAATAAACAGAGCTCAATGATTTGGGTAATAAACTGCAAATTAACTTTGCAAACCGCACCTGTGCAGACTGAACATATTCTCCATACACCATTAAATGGGTATGCCTGTCTGCTTGTTTTTTAATGGCTTTAATAACTGTAGGATTACTGTGCCCCAGGTTACTTACTGCAATACCTGAAATAAGGTCAAGGTATTTTTTGCCATTTGCATCTTTCAGCCATAATCCTTTTGCACTTGCAATTTCCAGCCCAACAGGTGTTTTGCTGGTTTGTGCCAAAAAGCTGTAAAAATCTTGTTTCAGGGTCGTCATGGTAAATAAAAAAACCGGCTTAAAGATACTTCAAGCCGGTTAATATTTGCAGGTATTTCAATTATTTGGGAATAACCTGGCTCAATACCTGCTGATTAATGCTTACAGGATATTTTGCTTTCAAATCTTTCAGCCATTGGTCCATCAGGTAGTTTTGGTAATCGGTCGTTGCCAAGCCTCTTACTTCATCCAATGATTTCGGCACAGGGGCAAGAATAGCTCTAACGTTTACAAATACCACTTTCCCATCTTTATCCATATCTTCCGAAATTCCTTTTTTCCAGTTGGCATCCACAGTTGGGTTATCTTTCTTTTCAAATTTGTTGCTTAGAATGGTAAGCGATTTGGACGTTTTGCCATTTACAGCATCTTGAATTTCCTTATCGGTTTTTCCATCCTTTATCATTTTCCGTACTTCTTTTGCAACATCTTTGGTAGAGCAGGTATATATGGAAGCATCAGCACGTTCAGGCCACATGTAGTTGTTCTTATGGTCTTCGTGGAATTTCTTTAATCCTGTTGTGTCTTTTAAAGCTTTAGACCATACCATTTGGTCGGTAATATCAAAAAGCAAAATGCCGTCTTTATATTGCGAAAGCATATCGGCAAATTTTGGGTCTTCTTTTTCGAGTTGGTCGTTTTTAAATTGTAATACAGATTGTTTTACAAATTTCGGATAAAGCATATTCACAGCATATTCGCCTCCCTTATCGATACCGTTCATTTGGTTTTTTGCCACAAAAACAGCAAAATCTTCCTGAGTATAGTTTTTCCCTCCAATGTTAAACATAGCAGCGGTATGCCCTTTTGCCTTGTCGGTTGTCCATTTTGTTTTGTAGAATGAATCATCGATTAAAGAAGCAAAACTTTTTTTGGCTTCGGGGAATTCTTTGAAATTGTATTGCTTTTTAACTTCTACCACCAAAGCGTCTACCGATAAATCGGACCGGCCATCTTTCATAAGCCTTGTAGTGATAGATTCTTTTACAGAATCGAAAGGTAATACAGGCTTTTTAGCATCCAGCTTAATAATATGCCAGCCATAACCTGTTTTAACTTCTGTAACATCCCCTACATTTTGAATAGCAAAGGCAGCCTTTTCAAATTCCGGAACCTTGCCATATCTGCCAATGCCAACCCACCCGAGTGAGCCACCCTTGCGGCTGGAACTTTGGTCCTGGGAATATTTTCGGGCTAAATCAGAAAAATCCTGGCCTTGTTTTGCCAACTGATAAATAGAATCGGCATGGGCTTTGGCTTTTAACGAATCGGCTGCAGTCATTTTTGAATTGGTGCGAATCATGATATGGGATATTGCTATAAGGCCCACATCCGCTTTTTTATCCAATACCTTTATAAGATGGTAGCCGAATTGTGTACGCACTGGTTTCGATATCTCTCCGGGCTTAGTATTAAAAGCAGCCGTTTCAAACGGGTAAACCATGCCCATGCTGGTGAAATAACCTAAATCTCCGCCTTTATCTTTTGAATAAGTGTCTTCCGAATATTTAGCGGCGGCAGCTTCAAAAGTAGTATCGCCTTTCAATATTTTAGTGCGGATTTTCATGAGCTTGTTATAAACAGCTAATGTATCTGCCGGCGCTGCATCCGGGGCTACTTTAATAAGAATGTGTTCGGCACGTATATCCCATTTGGTACGGTCGTATGCTTCTTTTATAAGATGATTTTGCACCACTGTATCACGCATCTTTGGTTCGGCAAGCTTGGAACGATATTCGTTCATTTCCTGCTTAAAGGAAGGGGTGGTATCTAAATGGGCGTCCATGGCGGCATTCACCTTCAGCCTGAATTCAATAAAAAGCTTCATATAATTGTCGAGCGCTTTCTGGTTTTTCAGTGAGTCTTTTGAAAGGTTATTGTAATACATCGACTTAAATTCACTCAGTGGAACGGGTTGGGTTCCAACTGTCATAAGCGTTTGTGAATCATTTGTTTGGGCATTTGAAATCCCAACAGTTGTCAGGAAAAGAGTGCCGAGAATAATGTTTCGTTTTATCATAGTTACAGTTTAATTATACTTCCGGTTATTAAAAAGGAAGCGCAAAAGTAATAATTTTGGTGAATTGTGTGCGCAAAACCTCTATTGGTTAATGGATAATGAACAGGTAAATGGCTATTTACCCACCTAATTGCTATTACGGGAAAACAAAATAGAATAACTTAGCCAACTCATTATCCAAAATATCAGCTATAACAAATTATTACACTGTAATTTATGTCGAAACTAAAGCTAAATAGGCCTATTGCCTTTATTGACCTTGAAACTACCGGAACCAATATTGCTGTAGACAGGATAGTTGAAATATCCATTTTAAAAATAATGCCGGACGAAACCATGCGGACGGATACTTTTAGGGTGAACCCTACTATTCCTATTCCTGCTGAAACTTCTGCTATTCATGGTATTTTTGATAAGGATGTGAAAGATTCACCAACCTTTAAGCAATTGGCGTCTGAATTAATGAAGCTACTGGAACATTGTGATTTGGCGGGCTATAATTCTAATAAGTTTGATATACCCCTGCTTGTAGAAGAATTTTTAAGGGCCGAGGTAGATTTCGATATTGAAAACCGCAAGTTTATCGATGTACAAAATATATTCCATAAAATGGAACAGCGTACCTTATCGGCCGCATATAAGTTTTACTGCCACAAAGATTTGATAGGGGCACATGGCGCCGAGGCGGATGTAAAAGCCACCTATGAGGTTCTAATAGCCCAACTTGAAAAATATGACAGCCTGGAAGGCAATGTAGCCTTTCTGCAAAAATTCAGTTCGGCAAGCGACGCGGTTGATTTAGCCGGCCGCATTGTGCGCGACAAAAAAGGAATTGAGGTGTTTAACTTCGGCAAGCATAAAGGGAAGCCTGTGGCTGAAATATTTAAAAGCGAACCTTCCTATTACAACTGGATGATGGATGGCGATTTTCCGCTTTCCACCAAAAGAGTAATTACTAAATTAAGGTTGAAGGCGTTTAATAAGTAGTGGCTACTTCACTATTCTGAAGGAAATTAAATCAGTCGGTATCCGGATAGCTCCCTTCATAATTATACACGAAGGGTTGGGAAAGTATTTTTGCAATAAGTTTTTATATCCCTGTTCTGTTCTTACAAATTGACCGCGGTCTTTTTCAAGAATTCTTCTTGCCGCTTTGGATTGGCCATCCCAAAAAACGCCATCCAGGGTAAGAAGCATTCCACCTTTTTTGAGACGGCTATATGTGAAGCGGAGCAGGTTATCCATTTCAGTATCGTTCAAATGATGAAAAACGGAAAAGATAAGTATTAAATCGTATGAGTTTTCAGAAAAAATAGTCTCCAGGTTTTCATTCACATCTATACAAAGGAATCTGCCTTTTCCGGCAAATTTTTTATTGGCATAATCAATATAGGTTTGCAGCATATCAAACCCCGTATAGTCAATGTTTGCTGGTAAATATGGCAATAGCTCACCGGTACCGCATCCAACATCCAGCACCTTGGCTCCCGGGTTTAGCGGCACTTTATTTTGCAGTAATTGTTTCCTTACTTTCGGAATTCCGACAGAATTCTGCACCAAATTGTGCATTTGCGGCATGGAAAGAAAGGCCCGTAATCCTTTTGTATTATTTGACATGTAGGCAAAAGTATATATATTTTACATTTGGATTGATTGAGATTTCATCATTGGAGAAACATATTCCTGCGGGTTTTTATAGAATTAATTATTTGTTCAGGAACAATATTTCGGTTTTTTTTCAAGGAATGAAATTAAAACTTTAAATAAGTAAATAGGACTGAAAAGTCTGACTTTTAGTATGACTTTTATCATAATAAATAGGTGTTTTTTCCCTTCTCAATCAGTTGCAAAAATAAATGTAATGCATTGTTTATGAGTATATTATTTATTGTAAAGGATGCCTCCGCTTTTATTTTCATTAAAAATATTCTGTAACATTATAAAAAACCTATCGTTACGAGGGTATATAAACTTTTAAATAAAAATTGTTATGGAAGCACAATTTTACTCTAAAAGGGATAAATCATTCTATGCATGCATTTTATTCCTTTCTCTCACAGCAAGTCCTTTAATTTCAAAGGCAAATAATTTCTCAACTAAATCATACAATACATTTCCCGCGGTAACGTTGCGTGACAGTGTTGTAAAATCATTAACCGTAAATGTATCCTGTAACGCAGGTGCAAACGGAAAAGCCACAATAGGGGTGAAAAACGGAACGTCCCCCTATACATATACTTGGACACCAAATGTAAGTTCCACAGGCAGTGCCACCGGATTAAGCGCGGGCACCTATTCAGTATCTGTTATGGATGCTATGGGTAATTCCGGCACTACAGCAGTTGTTACTATTACCCAGCCTTCGCTACTGAGGGATAGCATAGCAACCAACTCAGGCGTGGGTTGCAGCGGCGGTAATGGCGGAAGTGCAAAGGTGGGTGTTAAGGGTGGCACCAGCCCGTATTTTTATGCATGGTCAAACGGAAGCACTATGGCAACAGCATCAAACTTGTCAGCCGGTAGCTATTCGGTAACCATTACGGATAAGTTGGGTTGCAGCCATACAGTATCAACAACCATTACCCAGCCAAATGTAATTACGGATAACTTGGGAAGCCTTACAAATCCTTCCTGCAATGGCGGTCTAGGCAGTGCAACAATAAATATTTCAGGGGGAACGTCACCATATACCTTTACTTGGACACATGGATACACTACCACGGCTACAGCAACGAATCTTACTCCTGGCAGTTATACCGTTACGGTAAAAGATGCACACAGTTGCAGTGGCCCTGCTGTAACATTTACTGTAACACAACCTTTAGCTATACGCGACAGTTCGGTAACAACCAGCAAAGTGAATTTAACATGTAATGGCGGAAATACCGGTAGTGCAAGAATTGGTGTAAAGTATGGTGTACAGCCTTATACATATACCTGGAGCCCCAATGTAAGTTCTTTGGCTAATGCAACCGGTTTAAGTGCCGGAACCTATTCTGTTACCGTAACTGACAACAATGGGTGCTCTTCTACAACATCAGTTACTATTACGCAGCCTTTGGCAATGCGAGACAGTGTGACTAATTTAGTTAATCCTGCATGTAGCAATAGCAACGGGGTTGTAACTTTAGGGGTAAAGAACGGAACTGCCCCATATACCTACCTATGGTCAGACGGAGGTACCACAAGCAGATATACTTATATGCCTACGTGCATGCTTTCTGCAGGTGCTTATAATATAACTGTAACCGATAATCATGGTTGCAATGCCTATTCTAATGTTAATGTAGTTGCCCCAAGTTTACTTTTGGCTAATGCAAGTATTGTAACGAATGTTACCTGTAAAAATCAAGGCAAAGGCAGTGCTATGGTATCTCCGGCAGGAGGAACACCGCCATACAACTATCTATGGGCAGGGGAAACTACTGCCACTACTGCCTTGGCAAGTAACCTTAATATGGGAATTTATACTGTAACAGTTACGGATGCTAACGGATGCAGAGCGACGGATACGCTGGCTCTTACAATGAATGTTCCAATTGATAGCATTGCGTCAATCACAGGACCTTTGTGCTATGGCGGGTTAGGTAGCGTGCATATAGGTGTTGCAGGAGGAGCAGCTCCATATACCTATATATGGGGATTCATTAACAACACTTCTTCGGATTCATTAAATAATCTTGTTCCGGATGTTGTCTACCAAGTTGCAGTGCAAGATGCGCAAGGATGTTATTCCGCACCGATTAGCTTTACAATTACCCAGCCGAATCCATTAATTGACAGTATCAGTTCCATAATCTGTACAGATAGCCTGATTGAAGCTTCTATCGGTGTTAGCGGCGGAACTGCCCCCTATGCATATCAATGGTCACCTGGAAATGGTTCATCACAAACAGTTTCAGGGCTCACTCCCGGAATATATACCATTACGGTGACAGATGCCAATGGTTGCTCGAATTATATTACGCAAAACGTAAGTTGTAAAGATATGGTGCTGCATAAAAAAGTAGGCCAAGATAAAGGGGGAAATATAACTTGTTGTGCAACTATAAATCTTTACCCCAATCCAAATTCGGGGCAGTTTAACTTGGCTGGTCTGGAAGCTGGAGAAACCATAGAAATATATGATTACACAGGAAGAAAGATATCGGGTGCAGTTGCTTCCGATGTAAGTATTTATTTAAATATGGCAGACCAGCCAAATGGTATTTACTTAATGCGGATAATGGATAAAGATGGTAACTTGTTAAGCCGGAAGAAAGTTGTAAAGACAAACTAAGGCTTTGTAAGAACATTTTATTAAACTGAAAAGGAGAACAGAATGTTCTCCTTTTCAGTTTAATAAAATTCAGAAGTCCCAAACCCAATAAATAAAAAAGCACCTATGTGTGCATAGGTGCTTTTTCTGTGGGCCCAGTAGGACTTGAACCTACGGCCAACGGATTATGAGTCCGCTGCTCTAACCGTCTGAGCTATGGGCCCGATTTTTTTGAATTGGGTTGCGAATTTAGATATTTGCACCTTATTATGAAGAAAAAGATTTCTAAAAATATTAAAACGGTCATTTTTGACCTGGGTGGAGTGTTGTTTGATATTGATTATAAATATACGCAGGAAGCCTTTCAGCAACTGGGTTCTACAACCGATTTCCAAGCTGTTTATTCCCAGCAAAAACAGGCCGGTATTTTCGATGAATTCGAAAAAGGAAATATTTCCCCTGCCCAATTCAGGGAAGGGCTAAGGCAATGGCTGCCCCCGCATGTAACCGATAAACAGATTGACAATGCCTGGAACGCCCTGTTAATAGGCTTCCCACCAGATAAAGTGGAGCTTTTAAGTAAGCTGAAGCAGAAATATAACCTTTACCTGTTAAGCAACACGAACGAAATTCACCTGCCGGAGGTTTTGAAGATGATTGATAATGCCCATACTCCCGGGCAATTAGGCAAACTATTCAATAAAGAATATTATTCCTGCCGTATGAATTTGCGGAAACCTGAAAAACTGATTTATGAAAGGGTGATTATGGAAAATAACCTGGACCCGTCCTCTACTATTTTTATAGATGATTTAATACAAAATATAGAAGGTGCGCAAGTGCTAGGGCTTCAAACACTCCATTGCACCGCGGATGTGAGCCTGAAAGAATACTTTGAGGAATAAATGGAGAATAAGTTAGGGTCGTATCTCCTGACAAAGTTCCACAAGCACACCATTCGCGCTTTTAGGATGGACAAAGCATATTAGTTTGTTGTCGGCTCCCCGCTTGGGTTGGTCTGATAATAAAGTAAAGCCCTGTTGTTTAAGATTTTCCATTTCAGCAACAATATCATCTACCTCAAAAGCTATATGGTGAATGCCTTCTCCTTTCTTTTCAATAAATTTAGATATAGCGCTGTCAGCCGATTTGGCTTCCAATAGCTCCACCTTATTTTCACCTATTTTAAAAAAGGATGTAACAACCATTTCCGATTCTACTTCTTCACTTTTATAGGGTGCAACACCCAGTAATTTGGTGTAAATGTCATTAGCAGTTTCAATGCTTTTAACAGCGATGCCTATATGTTCAATCTTTTTAATCATGCTTTAATAAGTAGAGGTTAGGCAGACAAAAATCGCTATTTTTTGCTTGTTTATTGAAAAACTTTCTACATTTGCCTTTCCATGACACCTAAAAAAGGATACCCAATATATGTTCGTGCAATAGCATTCATAATGCTTGTAGCCATGTTTCATTATGTGGCGGGTTATCGGTTAATGTATTCATTGGGCATTCTTTATTCAAAGGAACAAGCCAAGGAATGCATGGTAGAGAAAAACAATGTTCAAAAACTTACGCTTTCTGCCGCTGATTTCAATTCCCTGAAATGGACAGAAGGAAATAATGAATTTTCATTTCATAATGAAATGTATGACGTAACAAGCATACAAAAATCAGGAGATAATTATATCATTACTGTTTATACGGATGATAAAGAAACCGGGTGGGTTTCCTCTTTCCATAATTTTGAAAAGGAAATATTCCATCCCGACCAAAACTCCAAAGGGGCTAAATCTGCCGAAGATGTAATGTCCTCCTTCCAGAAAGAATATACAACTGTATCTGAATTCAAGATAAATATTTTTGCTACTGGGTTATCACAACCCACAATTGATGCGCAACAGCATCTACAGCAAATTTCCTATACTATTTGGCATCCGCCTGTCAACTGTTAATCTGTCCCCGACAATAATCGTCGGGATAGATTCTCATTCCTGATTCCGCAATTTTTGCAGAGTTTGGAATTCGGGCACTTTTCTATTGATTTCTTCAATAGCCATAACTTCTTAACCAAAACCAATCAATTACCATGAAACACTTACGACTAGTATCATTTGCAATTTTTCTCTTCTCCTGCCTTACCGGGTTTGCCCAGAATGCGGCCAAACCGGAGGTTGTAGAAAACATGCTGACCGGAAAAATTACCGATTCAGCAAGTAAAAGCAGTTTGCCAGGTACTGTAATTTATATTCCCGACCTTAAAGTGGCTGCACAGGCAGATGCTGGCGGCTCATATACCCTGCATAACCTTCCGAAAGGAACCTTTGTGGTGGAAGTGCATATTTTAGGTTATGAAGTAATTTCGGAACGCATTAAGATCGATGGTGCAGTAACACGAAATTTTGCTTTAGTTGAATCCGAATTTCAGGAAGATGAGATAGTAGTTACGGGTAATTCCAAAGCTTCAGAAACCAAACATAACCCGCAACCAACCACGGACGTAACAAATGAATATATTAACCAACACTCTTCCACAAATGTGATTGATGCTATTGCTACTACACCTGGGGTTGCCGCGGAAACAGACGGGCAAAGTATTTCCAAGCCTTTTATCAGAGGATTGGGTTATAACCGGGTACTAACTATTAATGATGGTGTTGAACAGGTTGACCAACCTTGGTTTGATGAATTTGGGATAGAAGCTGATGGTGATGCCGTAGACAGGTATGAAATATTGAAAGGCCCCGGGTCGCTTGCGTATGGTTCAGATGCTATTTCAGGGGTATTGAACCTCATTCCTGAAGAACCGCTTCCCGCAGGACATACTGAAGGAAAGGTTTTATTCGATTACCAAACAAATAATGGCCTAATAAATAATATGGCTGAACTTAAAGGGACATCTCTTAACGGAATTTCCTGGAGCGGAAGAATAGATAATACGATGGCTCATGCCTATCAGGACCCGTATGATGGCTACGTTCTGAATTCACAATTCAGTAATTTCAATGCTGACGGAACAATTGGGATACATAAAAAATGGGGGTATTCACAATTACACGCCAGCTATTTTGAGTTAACTACAGGTATTGTGGATGGTACTAGAGACTCGGCAGGCAATCAATTAATGCCTGTTTATTATACCGGAATTACACCCACTCCTCCATTCCCTTTTGCTTATGTAGAACCTAACCAACAGGATCAGCAAACCTATACCCCATTTGTTATTTACCAATATATTCACCACTATAAACTGGTTTGGGATAACAGTATTTCGGTTGGTAAAGGACAAATAAAAGCCATCTTTTCCTACCAGAAAAACCAACGTGAGGAAATGAACGACCCAACACAACCTAATTTACCCATTATTTATTATTATTCAAACGGGCTTACTTATGACGCTCGGTATGTTGCCCCGCAAATTGGTGGTTTTAATTTTTCAGTCGGAGCAAACGGAGTTTATCAAAACTCCCAAAGCCTTGGTGCGGTTCAATTGGTGCCGAACTATAACTACATTCAGATTGGAGGTTTTGCGATTGCCAGTGAAAAAATCGGGCACCTTAACTTAAGTGGGGGGCTGCGTTATGACACAAGGACTTTTACAGGTGGCGAACGCTATATTGATACTTTGCCTGATGCGCCACAATCACCTGTGGCTGCCGGTACCTACGGTTCATTTGAAGAATTCCATCCATTTACTACAGTATTCAGTGGTGTTTCAGGCAGTTTTGGTGCAACATACGATTTCACGCATAATGTATATATGAAAGCTAACATTGCACGCGGATGGAGAGCGCCTAATGTAAATGAATGCGGTGCCTATGGCGTACATGATGGCACAGTAGTGTTCGAAGAAGGCGATAATAACATTAAGCCCGAAACAAGCCTTGAGGAGGATGTTACTTTTGGCATTAATTCAAAGGATGTGAATTTTGAAGTGGATGGATTTGTAAATACCATTAATGACTTTATTTATGCACAGGGATTATTGAGCAAACTACCATTATCTGTTTTACAGGCTGAAGGGTTTACAAATAGAGATTCCACCACCAATATTCTTAGCGTAAACAGTACGCTATTCCCCAATGCCCCTGTATTTAAGTATGTAAATGGCAATGCCCAGCTCGAAGGAGGTGAAATCAGCCTTGATATTCATCCTTCCGGGCTCAAATGGCTAGAAATAAACTCCACCTTAAGTTACGTTACTGGCGGTTTAACCGGTATTACCGACTCTACTAAATATTTGCCATTTGTACCCCCCATGCGAATTACGGGTGATTTGATAATTCATTTCGGAAAAATCGGCAAATTCATGAATGATGCCTATATCCGTTTCGGTGTTATGAATGTTGCACAGCAAAGTGATGTTTATAAGGAAGCAGCCACATATACCCAATTAGGTACTGGTTCAACACCTTATGAATACGCAGCCAGCCAGAATGCTGAAGCCGGTTATACCCTTTTCAATGCAGGATTGGGCGGGCATATTCTGAAACGTGGCGGAAAAGAATTTTGCGAACTTTATGTGATTTGCAACAACCTGATGAATACCGGATATATGGATTATTTGAGCCGGTTTAAATACTACCCCGTAAATCCTGCGACAGATAGGGTAGGCGTATTTAATATGGGAAGAAACGTAAGCGTAAAACTTATAATTCCCATTGATATAAAATCTTAAGTGTGGTTCATAGGATAGATGTGTGTTTTTAATAAATGTTAGGAACCCTGCTGGTAACAGGGTTCCATTTTCTTAAAGATGAGGTACATGATGATAGAAAGGTAAATTGGTATGTTGAGGCTCCGCTGGTAACGGGGCCTCTTTTTTTGTGAAAAAGAGAAACCTTTCAAAAGGTAATATTACGAATATTTTCTTTTCAAGGTGAAAAATGAAGCGTCTTCTTAATTCGATACATCAATACCGGCATTAAATTATCTTTGCCAATATTGTACTATGGCAAAAAGATTTTTATACATTTTTTTAGTATTGTTTGTTGCCGCAAATTGCGGTGCACAGAAGTATCCGTTATTTACCCATGCAGATACACTGCGTGGTAAACTTACTCCCGAACGCGCCTGTTATAATGTTTATTACTATGACCTTCACCTAAAAATCGATACGGCTAACCATTCCATTTCAGGATATAATGTAATAGCATTTAAAGTAGTCAACAGGTTTCATCTGATGCAAGTGGACCTGTTTAAGAATATGGTAATAGACAGTATACTATTTGGCAATAATTTACTTACCTATACAAGAGACAGCAATGCTGTATTTATCGAATTCAGCCCGCGCAGAAATAATATAGGCAGGCTGTTTTTTTTGCCGGAAGGAAAAATGGATTCCATCAAAATTTACTACCACGGCATACCTCAAACTGCTAAAAAACCACCCTGGGATGGAGGTTTTGTTTGGGGGCATGACTCATTAGGAAAACTATTTGCCGATGTGGCTTGCGAAGGTACCGGAGCCTCCCTGTGGTGGCCTTGCAAAGACCATCTTTCCGATAAACCGGATAGTATGCGCATGATATTTGATATCCCGAACGGGTTGATGTGTGTTAGCAACGGACGTTTGCGTTCGCAAAAAATTTTGGATAATGGGTATACCCGCTTCACCTGGTTTGTTTCGGTGCCTATTATTAATTACGATGTTACTTTGAATATTGCCGATTATGCGCACATATCCAATTACTATTTAAATGGTAAGGATACTCTCACGCTGGATTACTATGTTCTAAAATATAATGCTGATAAAGCGCGAGCACATTTTCAACAGGTAAAGCCTATGCTGGCATGTTATGAAAAGTATTTTGGGAAATATCCATTTTATAAAGATGGTTACAAACTGGTAGAGACAACCTATTGGGGAATGGAGCACCAGAGTTGCGTGGCGTATGGAAACCACTATAAAAATAATGCTTTCGGGTTCGATTTTATTATTATTCATGAAAGCGCCCATGAATGGTGGGGCAATAGTTTAAGCTGTTCCGATGCTGCAGATATGTGGCTGCACGAAGCTTTTGCAACCTATGCCGAAGCTCTCTATATTGAATGCACTCAAAATTATAAAGCGTCGGTTAAATACCTCTACACCCAGCAAAAAAGAATAGATAATCAATACCCCATTATCGGGCCCTATGATGTCAATTTTCAGGGCACGGAAAACGATGATGATATGTATTTTAAAGGCACATGGATGCTTCACACCTTCCGGCACGTTATAAATAACGATTCACTTTTTTTTGCAATTCTCAAAGGGCTTCAAACCAAGTTTAAATATGCCAGCACCAATACCAGTGAGGTTATTGCTTGTATTAATAAAATTGCAGGCAAGGACTATACGGCTTTCTTTACTGAATATTTATATAAAACATCTCCGCCCATATTTTATTACAAACTGAAAAAACAAGGAACCTCCACCATAGTATATTATAGATGGAAAGGAGTTTCACAAGATTTCATTATGCCAATAAAAATTACTTCTGCCATAAAAGACAGTGTTAAAACATATACAACCATTACGCCCGGCAATGATTGGAAAACCATACAGCTTGATAATCTTAGCCCGTCCGATTTTTCGGTAGATGTGGATGAGTTTTATGTTATTCCCAAAAAGGAAGAATAATTCAACTATTCTTATGCAGAAAAGGTTCCTTTTTCTATTTGTTATCCTGTTTATTTACTCCTGCAGTTTCAATAAAAAACAGGGTCCTTATAAAGGATATATGGTGTACGATAATGGAATCTATTACAAATATGCCGACTTGGGGGTGAAGGGAGTTAGAGTTGCGCCCGGGAAAACCCTGGAGGTTTTTATTAACTATGCCCGAATGAATGATTCTGTTTTTTGGGATTCACGCGGATTGTGGTACCCTTTTACAATGCTTATACCCTATGATTCTGTTTTAAAAAGCAATACCTATCGTAAAATGCTGCTGAAATGCAATGAAGGCGACAGCATAAATCTGATAGTAAAAAAGGATATGATATTAGGTGGAGGTTTGAAATTGGCTTATTCCATTTCTGATAGCATGGTAAAGGTAAATATCCGCATAGCTGCAATACTAGATTCGACCCAATTAAAAGCCAAACTGGAAAAATATGCCCTTTTAGGCAAAGACAAAGAAATTAGGGAACAAGTTGAACTTACTCGTTATTTGCTGTATAATAATGTTCCCGATTCTGATAAAAACGGGGATATTTACCTCATTCCCATGTTGCAAGGAAATGGACCGGAGATTACCGCCGGGTGTAGGGTAACTATTTCATACACAGGCTATTTTTTAAACCATAAAACCTTCGATTCTATTCCTGTAAATGACCCGCTCGACTTTGTAATAGGCGATTCGGGGCAAGTAATAAGTGGCTTGGAAAGAGGTATAAAAAAAATGAGAGAGGGTGAGAAAGCAAAAATTATTATACCTTCGCACTCCGCCTTTGGAGAAAAAGGGTCATCCACAGGTATTGTTCCCCCCTATACAACAATAGTATATGAGGTTACAATGTTAAAGGTAAAAGAGACTCTGAAAAAATAACTAAACAATACGTTCCAATGAGAACCAGGACAACAATTAATTTTATTTTATTTTCATTTGCAACAGCAGCAATAATGACTTCCTGCGGAGGTTCGGGAGAGTTTAAAACCGATGCTAAAACAGGGGTGCAATATCGTTTCATTAATCATAACGATAGTGATACCAATAAGCCGAAGTTAAACAGTTTTGCTAAAATAGAAATGCTTTGGACAGGTAAAAACACCAAAGGGGATGCAGATACCGTTTTCATTGATTCTCATAAAAAGGGATTTGGCGATTCCAACGGTGTGCTTATGCAGGCTATCCAATTAAGAAAATCATTCGATGGTTGCCTTGAACAAGGTATTATGATGATGGCAAAAGGTGATAGTGCTGTATTCAAGGTAAACGGCGATTCCTTATATATGAAAACGTTCCGTTTCCCGAAAGAAAGAGTACCTGCTTTTGTAAAGAGCAACCCTACATTCACGTTCTCTATCAAATTGGTAGGTTTCCAAACCCAACAGGAAAGACAAGCCGAAATGCAAGCCGAAATGCAAAAGCGCATGGCAGCTGCACAGGTTATGAAAGGTCAGGAACCGGGAGCTATTTCTGCATATCTTCAAAAAAATTACCCAAATGTTAAGCCCGATGCTGACAGCATTTTCTACCTTGAAAACGTAAAAGGCAAAGGCAAACAAGTGAAAGAAGGCGATTCTATTGAAGTTGGATATACCGGAATGTTTCTGGATGGAAAAATATTTGACCAAAGCGATAAAGGCGCAGGCCACCGCACCTTTTCTTTAAAATATTCTAAAGACCCTAATGTTATCCGTGTTATTCAAGGCTGGATTGATGTACTTGGCAAAATGCACGAAGGCGATAAAGTGAAGGTTTTAATTCCTTCTTCTTTAGCCTACGGACAGAGAGGTGGAGGGCCGATTCAACCATACACTCCATTGATATTCGATATTGAAATGGTGAGTGTTAAGTCAGCCAAGTAAGTTTTAAACGGTCCCTAATTTTTTTACCATGAAAGGTATCAAATTTCTTGGTCTTTTTTCAGTTGCATTTTCCTTCGCATTTTCAATTAATGCGCAGCAGAAGGCTTTTAAAACTGACCCTGTAACTGGTGTTCAGTACCGTTTCATAAGGCATAATGCGAAAGGAGTAAAACCTGTTGAAAATGATATGGCCCGCATAGTAATGGTATGGTCGGGTAAAAATACGAAAGGCGATGCTGACTCTATTTTTCTCGATTCTCACATAAAAGGCGGTGACTCGGCAGGAGTGTTGTTACAGGCTATTCCATTGAAAAAAACTTTTCAGGGTTCTTTGGAGCAGGGCATTTTGATGATGGCAAAAGGAGACAGCGCTATTTTTAAAATAAACAGTGATTCCTTAATTTATAAAACTTTCAATTATCCAACTAACAGGCCCCTGCCACCTTATGTTAAAACAAATCCAACTTTTACTTTTGCCATTAAACTGGTAGATTTCCAGACACAGGAAGAAATGATGGCGGCCAAATTAGCCGAACTTCAAGCTCATAAAACAAAGGAGAAAACGGATATAGCGGCTTATTTGAAAAAGAATTATCCGAATGCCAAGCCCGATGCCGATAGTATTTTCTATCTGGAAACCACAAAAGGAACAGGCCCGCAAGTGCAGGACGGAGATTCACTGGATGTGAAATATACCGGAATGTTTTTAGACGGAAAGGTTTTTGATAAATCAGAAGGCCGCGGAAAGGGTACCATACCAGTACACTATAAACAACCTATTCCTTTGATAAAAGGCTGGATAAGTGTTCTGGGTAAAATGAACCAGGGCGAGAAAGTAAAGATACTAATACCTTCCATGATGGCTTACGGAACGCGTGGAATGGGCTCTATTCCTCCCTATACTCCGCTCATTTTTGAAATGGAAATAGTGAATCTTAAATCCGCTAAATAAAAATCAACCATGAATTATTTTACAAAATTTTCCCTGTTAGGTGTATTTACAATTCTGGTTGCTTTTAATTGTACTGCCGGCGGTGGTGCAAAAAATGAGTATAAAACCGACCCTGCCACAGGCATTAAATACATGTTTTTAAAACACGATGCAAAAGCGGCAAAACCTGCTATGGGAGATATTGCATTTGTACGTATTGTTTACAAAAGAGATGATGATTCCATATTATTTGATTCTCATGCAGGCGGGCGTACCGATTCTACCAGCATAATTCCACTTTCATTGCAAAAAAGTTTTCATGGTTCTCTGGAACAAGGCATCAGTTTGATGGCAGTTGGAGACAGTGCCAGCTTCCTTATTAATGCTGATTCTATTTATCTGAAAGCTTTCAAACTGAAAGCTATTCCTCCATTTGTTAAATCAGGTACCAATTTGAAGTTTTATATTAAACTGACAAAATTTGAAACCGTAAAGGAGATGAAGGATGACCAATATGCCCTGATAGAAAAGCGCAGGGTTGAGGCTAAAAACATGCAAACTGCTGAAGGCAAAGCCATTCAAAAATATTTAACCGACAACAATATTAAAACCAAGCCCTGGATATTGGATAGCCTTTATATTTTGCAACGCACAGGCACGCTCGGAAAACAAATTAATGACGGCGACTCTATTGAAGTAAAATACACAGGTATGTTATTGGACGGTACAGTATTCGACCAATCTGACAAGGGAGATGGCGGCAAAGGAACATTCAAATTTCAATACAAGCGTAATGCACAACTTATCAGAGGTTGGCTGGAAGTAATAGCAACCATGCACGAAGGCGAGAAAGTTCGGATTTTGTTGCCTTCCTGTGTAGCTTATGGACCAAACGCTATGGGTAAAGACATCAAGCCTTACTCGCCATTATTATTTGAAATTGAAGTGGTAAAGGTTACTTCTCCGCTTGATAAATAAACTTTATAAAAACATTCAGTACGAAAATTAAGCCCCTTTTTAGGGGTTTAATTTTTTATGTCAGTAAGATTTTGTAATTGCCGGTCGGGCTCCGATAAAAAAGGGTAAGCTACTTACATCGCACCGCTCAACCACGGTACCCTTGCTTCCTTCCGGACCTGGGGGAGTTATGCAGGAGCTGGTCGTATAAGGCTTACCCGCCGCAAAAATAGCCAAATTTGTATCACCAATAGACTGCCAATCAAAAATAATGCAGACGGCCAAATTATTGCCAGTCGGGCTTCCGACCAAGCTAAAATGTTTACTTTTAGCCGCATAAATATGTATTCTCCATGAATAATTCCCGCCTTTCTTCCCTCATTACCCTGCTAAGTGTGTTTTTCTTTTGGGGCTTTGTAGCAGCTTCTAATGGCATACTTACACCTTTATTTAAAGAACTTTTTAATCTCACCCAGTTCCGAGCCCAACTGGTGGAGTGGGCTTTTTACATTTCCTATTTCTTTGGTTCCATTGTATATTTTTCGCTTTCCTATTTTGTTGGCGACCCGCTTGGAAAAATAAGTTATAAAAAGGGGTTGGTAATTGGGCTGCTTATTTCAGCCATTGGAGCCATTGGTTTTATTCCCGCCGCCAATTTAAATTCCTATCCTTTATTACTCACCTGTTTGTTTACGGTAGGTCTTGGATTCACTTTACAGCAAATAGTTGCCAATCCTTATGTAATTGCCTTGGGCGACCCATCAACGGGTTCACATCGCTTAAGCCTTGCCGGTGGAATTAATTCTTTCGGAACTACTATTGGCCCGGTGTTGTTAAGCCTTGCTCTTTTCGGGCAAGTTTCAGGTTCAGCGGCCCATGCCGATATTAGTGCGGTAAAGCTGCCTTCTTTCATACTTAGTGGAATGTTAGTGCTTTCAGCCATCTTGCTTAGCTTATCTAAACTGCCGCCAATTACCACGCACGAACACACCGAAAAAAGCCTGGGTGCTTTAAAGTATCCACAGTTGACTTTAGGTATGGCTGCTATTTTCTTTTATGTTGGAGTAGAGGTAACAACGGGAAGCAATCTCGGTAAGCTTTTGCAAATGCCATCTATCAAAGGGATAGGAGTAGATAAAATCGCGCCTTATGTTTCTCTTTTCTGGGGAAGTTTAATGATAGGAAGATGGAGAGGTTCACTTACAGTTTTCAATCTTTCCAAAATGTGGAAAAACATAATGAATATAGTTGTTCCGTTTGTAGCTTTTGGGGTAATTGCAGGGGTAAATTATTTAAGCCACAATGATATTTCAGAATATGTGTATTATATCCCGTTTATTGTTTTAGCTATCATTATTTTCTTCATCGGGAAAGATAAGCCTGCCTTAACGCTGACCCTTTTTAGTTGCGTTTCGGCAGGCATGATGGTGCTTGGGTTATGCACCAATGGCACACTCGCTTTGTTTTCTTTTATCAGTGGCGGGTTGTTTTGTTCTGTTATGTGGCCATGCATATTTACACTTGCCATTGCAGGCTTGGGTAAGTTTACCACACAAGGCTCATCGCTGCTTGTTATGATGATACTGGGAGGGGCTTGCATACCCCCATTGCAAGGATATATCGTAGATAACTCCAATGCACATATTGCGTATGTTGTTCCTGTGTTTTGCTATGCGTATCTGGCTTTTTATGGTTGGAAAGTACGCGCGGTATTAAAAGCACAGGGCATTAATGCTGATGCGGTTAATGAAGAATATCCTGCCGTAGAGGCTACTAATTAACCTTACGCCTCTGCCAACTCATTTAAATAACTCACCTCTTTTATGTTTTGAGGATTCTTAATATAATCTTCAAACTCGCTACGGAAGTGGCGAATGGCAGCAGCAACAGGCCATGCAGCGGCATCGCCCAGCGGGCAGATAGTGCGCCCTTCAATTTTACTTTGAATATCCCACAGCAAATCGATGTCGGACATTTTACCATGCCCGTCCAATATTTTGTGAAGTACTTTCTCCATCCAGCCTGTGCCTTCCCTGCAAGGGCTGCATTGTCCGCATGATTCATGGTGATAGAAACGCGTGAAGTTATACAGGTTTTTTACTACGCTGGTGGTTTCATCCATGGCAATAAATCCGCCTGAACCAAGCATAGTGCCGGTTGTAAATCCGCCATCAGCCAACGATTCATAACTCATCAAGCGCTTTTCTCCTTTTGCTGTTGTAATAATTAATTCAGCCGGAAGTATTGGTACGGAAGAGCCTCCGGCTACAACTGCTTTCAGTTTTTTGCCATTCTTAATTCCACCGCAATATTCATCGGAATAAATAAATTCTTCCACAGGCAAACCGAGTTCTATTTCATAAACCCCCGGCTTGTTCAAATGCCCGCAAGCGGAAATAAGTTTGGTTCCGGTACTTTTTCCTATCCCTATTTTAGCATATTCTTCGCCGCCCATATTCATGATAGGAACAACAGCTGCCAAAGTTTCTACATTATTTACTACGGTAGGGCACATCCACAAACCTTGTATGGCAGGGAATGGCGGTTTCATGCGTGGGTTACCACGCTTGCCTTCGAGTGATTCTATTAATCCGGTTTCTTCTCCGCAAATGTAAGCGCCGCCGCCGGGTTGAACATACAGGTCCAAATCATAACCTGTACCCATAATGTTTTTACCCAACCATCCGGCTTTGTAGGCTTCATTGATGGCTTTTTCAAGGATATGGTAAACATACAAAAGCTCGCCACGGATATAGATATAAGAGGTATGCGCATCCAATGCAAAACTGGATACAATCATTCCTTCAATAAGCAAATGCGGGTTTTTTTGCATTAGGTAACGGTCCTTAAAAGTGCCCGGTTCGCTTTCATCGGCATTGCAAACAAGGTAATGCGGATTGGGCGTTTTCTTGTCAATAAAACTCCATTTCATTCCGGTAGGGAATCCGGCTCCTCCGCGTCCGCGCAGTCCTGATTTTTTAACTTCTTCCACAATATCGTCCGGTTTCATTTTGAGGGCTTTCTCTACGCTTTTATATCCGCCATTGGCGCGATATACATCGTATGTTTCTATTCCCGGAATATCGATAGTGTTCAGCAATAATTTCCTGCTCATGTAAATTAGTTTTTAAAGTTCATAAAGTTTTTAAAGTTCATAAAGTTTATAGATTTTTACTTTACGGACTTTATATGCTTTTTATCCCAGTGCGATATGGGTTCTTTCACGTTGGCGCGACAATCGCTAAGCATTTTATCCACCTTTTCAATATTCATATTTTCTAAATAGGTCTCTCCTAATTGTATTACGGGGGCTGTTCCGCAAGCTGCTAAACATTCCACCGTTTTTAAGGTGAACATTCCGTCAGCTGTGGTTTGGCCTACTTTAATACCCAATTTACTTTCCAAATAGTTAACAATATCTTCTGCGCCCAGCAGCCAGCAAGGGCCTGTACGGCAAACCTCAATTACGCATTTGCCAACCGGAGTAAGGTTGAACATGCTGTAAAAAGAAGCCACTTCATAAACCTCAACAGGTAATATGTTTAAAATGGTTGCCACGTAATCCATGGTTTCAGAACTTAGCCATCCGCCAAATTCGGCTTGTGCCAGATGCAATACAGGCAATAAAGCAGACTTTTGCTTGCCTTCCGGATAGCGTTTCTTAATTCGGCTTATTAGTTCAAGGGCATCATCAGAGAACTTCATAATAGTAGTCAGTTGTTAGTGGTCAGTAATCAGTAAAAGGGTCAATCCCCTTTTTAATTAATGGCAAATATAGGCTCTTTGGCATTATTGAATACAGGTAATTTTACGGATGGTTTTAAAAACTGTTATGCAACACTTTAAGGGGCTTTTTAAATTATCTTAGTAGTAAATAAGTGGCAGATAATCAAATAGTATTATTAAAATTGTGATTTAAGAACAACTGTTGCATATTTTTTAGCAGGCATTTATGTGGCAAATGCCAACTATCCATATTGAATAGATTAATGAGGTAATATTAAAATTGTATTTTTGTGTAAATGCTCTCTTTACCCTCTGATTAACCAATAGAATTTTATATTTTATGCCTCCTGTTCAAAATAAAGCACCTTTAATCGCCAGGGACCATATTTATGAAATTAAGGACGGAATCGTATACATTGAGAGACTGGTGAGGGTTCAGTATATTGTAGAGAATTTGAAAAGGAATATAGCAGAAAGGATTGAATACACCGAAGGGTTTTCTTACCCTGTAATTATTTTTGGGCAGGAATTGATGTCTATGGACAAAACATCGCGAGAATATTTGGCCGGAGAAGGTGCTAAAAATACCTTGTCGCGCGCTTTTTTAGTGGAAAAGGAACAGGGAAAACTGCAATTGAATTTTTTCATTGAAACGAATAAACAAGCTGTACCTACTAAAATTTTCAGCAACTTGGAATCGGCTATCGAATGGTCGAAGCAGTACAAAGCGAAATAAACTGCTTTAAAATTATCCTTTATTTCTGATTCAAATGATCTTTGCATTTTACCCTATCAAGATAAAATTCAGAAGCATTCGGGTCTAATTCTATACACTTGTTTATATCTTCCAAGGCCTCTCTATATCGCTTAACAGACATTAATGCATAATATCTGTTAGCGTATGCGCTTATTGATGCGCTATTTTTATTAATAGCGATTGAAAAATCATCTATTGCTTTCTGTACATTTCCGCTTTTAAGATATATCCAACCTCGATTAATATAATTTTGAAAGTAGTCTGGATTTATGTTAATTGAAATATTGTAATATTTCAATGCACTATCAGGTTGATGCTGTGTAGAGTAAAAATATCCCAATTTTGCCGATGCGTTACCATCTTTGGGAAATTTATAAAAAAGCCTCTCATAAGCTTTAATTAAGCCAATCGTATCATGTTGCTGTTCCTTGATGTCTGCTATAGTATGCAGGTTTTGCAGCGATAACGTATCTGACTTATCATGCATATAAGCTAATTTATAGTAGTACTCAGATTCATTCATAAGCCCTTGATATTCCCGAATTGCAGCAAAACCAAAATAACTGGCAGGATAATTACTGTCAATTAACCAGCTTTGGTTAAATCGAAACATAGCAGTATCCATTTTTTTATGAAAAAAGTAATACCATCCGATGCGTGCCATATGCTTAGCTGCAATTATCGTATCATGATATGCTTGCAGTTCGCTATTAGTAAATGCTTTATCTATTGCTTGCTCTTCTTCGCTCTTTTTGACTCTACCATACATTGGTATAAGGTTATGATGGTATGCCTCCTGCCAGTTATTAATATTTTGTTCAGTATAGTTGTTGGGTTTATTGTGATAGCCAAACATATTACATCCAACTGTCAGAAAAATAAAAGAAAATGCAAGAAGAAAATTTTTCATTTTTATTCTTAAACTACAAACATAGCCGAAAAAATAGTTGCATGCTATTTATTGCCTGCTTAATTCCAAGAATCCGTATCTTTGGGCCCATGAAAATAAATCCGGCACAAACTCTTGAACAAATTGCATCTATAATAGGAGCAGAGTTTGATGGCAATCCCGGGCATCTGATTACAGGGTTAAACGAAATTCACCGGGTAGAAAACGGCGATATTGTTTTTGTGGACCATCCTAAGTACTACGATAAAGCGTTGCAGTCAAATGCTACTACTATTATTATTAATAAAAAGGTCGCTTGTCCCGAAGGGAAGGCTTTGCTTTTTTCTGATGACCCGTTTAGTGCGTATAATAAAATAATCCGTCATTTCCACCCGGATAATTTTTCGCAAAAGGAACTGATAAACCCATCGGCTAAAATCGGGAAGAATACCGTAATTATGCCTGGGGTATTTATTGGAAATAATGTAACCATAGGCGATGATTGCGTGATTCACCCGAATGTTACTATTTACGATGAAATCATAATCGGAAACCGTGTAACAATACATTCAGGCACTGTGCTGGGTGCCGATGCTTTTTACTATAAAAAGCGTGCAACCCATTTTGAAAAGATGCTTTCCTGCGGAGTTGTAGTGATAGAAGATGATGTGGATTTAGGCGCCATGTGCACCATTGACAGAGGCGTTTCTGAGCAAACCATAATAGGTGCGGGAAGCAAATTAGACAATCATGTGCATGTGGGCCACGATACGCGCATAGGCAAAATGTGCCTTATTGCAGCACAAGTTGGTATCGCCGGTTGCGTAACGTTAGAAGATGGCGTTACACTTTGGGGCCAGGTAGGTATACCTAGCAATATACATATTGGAAAAGGAGCGGTTTTATTGGGCCAATCTGCGCCTAGCAAAAATCTGGAAGGAGGCAAAGCCTACCTTGGAAGCCCTGCGGGAGAAGCCAAAGACAAGATGCGGGAACTTATTACGCTGAAGCAGATTACTGAAGAAAGGGAAGGAAGGGAGATTAAGTGAAGAGTTAAGAACTAAGAGGCGCTGTTCTAACCAATAATTTCAAATTCTTTTTAAGGCGCCGGTGTTATTTTTGCTGCATGAAACTTATAGGCATACAGCGTTTTTATTTTTCCTATAACTTCCTGCCCAATGGCACTTGATTCTGAATCGGAAACAGGTTTTGAGTAGGTCTTTAAAATATTCAGAATGTTATCGGTCGAATGAAATTCCACCTGTTCTTTTTTTGCAGTTTCAAAGCTTCTTTTCGCATCCTCCAATTTTCCTAATTGCAGATAATGCAGCCCATCCTGTTCAGCCATATATGCGCTGTCTGCTTTTCTTGTCTGCGGGTTTATTTCTATAGAATCTCTAAGCGCTTTTCCTTCCTGTTTAAAGTTTTTAGCTGCGGTATATATCTTCTCGAATACGCTGTCGTTACCCTCTTTTGCAGCTTCCTTAGCTTTTTCCATCCAAAAATTTATCACAAGGTTTGTCAGTGTCTTTACAAATTTTTTATCGCTCACCATGTCAGGCAAAAGCTCCACACGCGCCAATGATTTATTTACGTTCGATGTATCAAAAACCTCTGAAATCATCTGGTCGGAGAATTTTATTTTGTCGAGGGCTTGCTGATTTTGTTGCAGGGAGTTATTAATCATAAAGCCTACAATTGCCAGCACAATAGGAATACCCAATGAAGACACCCAGAATTTTATTGAATCGTTCATTTTTTTAGGGGATTAAAATGTGAAAGTAAGGAAAAATATAATTCCGAAACAAAATTAGAAATATATTTCAGTAATATCGCTGGTAATTTTCAATTACTCTACAAAATACATGGCAATATTACCCCTGTTCTTGGTGGCAATTTCGCCGCGGTAAATGCATGGATATTTCTCTTTCACCAAATTATATGTATCAGCCGAGATATTTATTTTCCCTTCCTCACCATTTGATACAAGGCGGCTGGCCACATTTACGGCATCGCCCCATAAATCATAGGCGAATTTCTTTTTGCCTATAACGCCTGCCACCAAAGCTCCGGTATGAATGCCTATGCGCATTTCCCATGCATGGTCGTTGCCGCTGTTTTTGTTCCAGTTATCCAGCCAGGCATACATTTCTTTAGCTACGGTAACGGCATCAACCGCATTGGTAGAGTTGGGGGTTGGTATGCCACCCGCGCACATATAGGAATCGCCAATGGTTTTTATGCGCTCCAGATTATGCTTTTCTATTATTTCATCAAAAGCGCTGAAACATTCATCCAACTCTTGTACAAGTTTATCGGGCGTAACCGACATGGCTATTTTACTGAACCCTTTAAAATCAGTAAACAGCACAGATACATTATCGTAATGACGGGGAGAAGAAAACCCCTTATTTTTCAATTCTTCTGCGGTTTCTTCCGGAAATATACTTAAAAGCAATTGTTCGCTCTTCTCTTTTTCCTGCGCCAGTTGGTGGGTGCGTTCATCCACCATCTGTTCAAGCTCTTCATTATATTTTTTGAGCATTTCGTTTTGCTCTTCCACTTTCTGGTCCATAAAGAAGCTGCGCATGGCTTCTTTTACCGTAAGCACCAGGTCTGTTCCATCCCATGGTTTTGAAATAAAACGATAGAGATTGGCATGGTTCACCGCTTCGCCGATGGCATTTACTTCTACCTGCCCGGTAAGCAATATTTTAAATGTTTTAGCCGATGATTTATGGATATTGATAAGGAGTTCATGTCCTTTCATGCCGGGCATAAGCTGGTCGGCAATTACAATAGGAACAGCGGTTCCGGCTTTTACCAATTCATCTACCAGTTCCAGAGCTTCTTCTCCGCTTTGGGCAATTTCAACGCTGTATTCGTTGCCGAAAGCGCGGCCTAATTGTTCTCGTAATCCGTGTAGAACAATGCGTTCATCATCTACACACAAAATAACAGGGGTGCTCATTTGTGGGTATCCTCGTGTTTTATAACTTCCAGTATATTGCCATCTTTCCAGGGTTTAAAAATGCAATGTATGCCTTCGTGGTTATCATTTTCCAGCCGTTGAACCACTTTGCTGTCCACATGGCCTGTGAGCAATACTTTGGTTATTTCGGGATATTTTTCATGAACCTTGCTTAGGAATTCATCGCCTTTCATGCCGGGCATCAGCCAATCGGAAATAACAGCTTCCAGTTTATATCCTTCTTTAGAGAGTTCTCCGATTACTTCGATAGCCTCTTCAGCCGATTCGGCAAACTCATAAATATAATCGCTGCCTAAATTGCGAGACAACATAGATTGCAGACTGTTCAGAATGATTTTTTCATCATCTACACATACAATGGCTTTTTCATTTTCGTGGTTGCTCATAGTGTTTTATTTTTTTGCCGGTAAACGGATAATGAAAGTGGTTCCTTTTCCCAGCTCCGTTTCAAAGTTAATAAATCCTCCGTGTTCTTTTATAATGGTTTTTACAATATCCAATCCTAATCCGCTTCCTTCCCCTTTAGGCTTAGTAGTAAAGAACGGTTCAAAAATTTTATTTTTAATTTCATCCGGTATTCCTCCTCCCGTGTCTCCTATCCGGATTTCCACCCAGCGGTCGATATTTTTTATGCCGACGGTAAGTTTGCCATTGTATTTCATGGCATAAATGGCATTATGAATTAAGTTGGTCCAAACTTGGTTAAGTTGGTCGACATAAGCCATAATTTTAGGCACTTCTTCATAATTTTTAATTATTTCGATACCATGTTTCAGTTGGTTATGGTATATGCCAAGCACAGTTTCAATATTATCGCGTACATCGGTTTCCACTTTTTCTTCCTGGCTGGCAGAGTGCAGGTATTTTTTAAGGGCTAATACAACCCTCGATGCTTTTTCCACAGCTACCGATATGTTTTCAGTATTACGGCTCAGGTTGGCTAAATTATATGCCAGCATAATCAATTCCTCTGCTTTAGGGTGGGCAAGCAGTTTTTGAGTAGTAGTGTCCAGGCTGTCCATTCCCATTTGTACCAGCCTTTCAGCCAAAACGCGGGAGTTGGGTATGTTTTGTTTATCGAGTTCATCGCTCAGTATTTTGCGCTTTTCCCGTTCTTCTTTGGAAGATAAAATCCGCTGGTTATTTTTTACTATTCCGGCAAATTTCCAAAAGGTATCTCTTGTATCATTATCAACCGAATTCAACAATTGGGGCATTTTTGTATAGAGTTCCGTTAAAGAAACAGTAGAATCTTCGGCAGAGGATTTAATAGCGCCTAAAGGGGTATTTACTTCATGGGCAATACCGGCAGCCAGTTGTCCGAGTGCACCCATTTTTTCAGCCTGAACAAGTTTGGTGTATGTTTCTTTCAATGCTAATGAAGTGGAATTTTTCATAACCACAATAACCAGGATAAAAAGAATAAGTGATACGGCAACAATATTCAGCATAAGCAAATCTACCTGCAGGTTAGATGGTAGTAAGCTATGCCCTGTGTGTTGCAGCCATGCTTGAAAAAAGCCTTCTAGTATGCCTGAAATCAACGTAAGTGTAAGAAACAAAGAAACCCAAAGAGCACTTGCTTTTATGCTTTGATAGGTAAGGGAGGCGGCCACAGCCAGAATAGACCAAAGCATTACGCACCCCGAATTAAGAAACCCGCCCAATGCCCATTGAAAAAAGAAAGGCATCAGTAAGGTAGCGGAAGTTTGGATATCCCGGACTTTAGGAAAATTTTTAGTGCTGGCAAAGGCAGACATGTTAACAAAGCTGAGTACAACATACCCAATAGGTATTACGGCTGCATAATAAAGTTTGAAACTGATGGTGATTAATCCCCATAACAAGCTGCCAAGGCTCATCAGGAAAGCCTGCATAACCAGAAACCGCTTTTGGTGAATGGCGTTTCCGTCATCCTGAGGAAGGACACCAATAGTTGCAAACTTGTCGATAAATTTTTTCATGGGTGTTATTCAATAATTCAAATCACAACAGGAATTCACCTACAAAGAAAAGGAAATTTATGATAGTATGCAACTATTCCCATTTTTTTAGGGTTTATGCAGAATTATACTTCTCTGCCAAGCGCTTTTTTAGTATGTTCACCGTCCCTTAAAACATTAAAGTATCTGTTAAACCTAAGTGATGAATTATAAACATATACCCATTGCCGGAATGGCGCTTCTTTCAGTTGTTGTTTTTTCTGGCTGCGAAAGTAATGCCGATAAAAGCAATAAACTTTGCATAACGGCGCTTGATGAATATAATGCAAAAAATTATAAACAGTCTTTGGACGATTATAAAAAAGCCATAGCCTTGGATGGCAGCAATGGAAACGCATATGAAGGGAAAGGTTCTGACGAATATAATTTGAACATGAAAGACTCGGCATTGGCCGATGAATTTACCGCCTTAAAATTAACACCGGACTTAAAGAATGTGAGAAACTGGATTGGGTTGATTAAATTGGAAACGGGCGATTACCGGGGCTCGTTGGAGTATTACAATAAATCTATCGAAATGGGCGGCAGCGCTAAAGATTATGTGGGAAGAGGCGCGGCTGAATATCATTTGGGAGATTATGATAAAGCTATGCAAGATGAAACTAAGGCATTGCAAATGGACCCCGATATAGAAAATGTTTATTATTGGAGAGCGCAGATTAAAGAAGCCATGGGCGATTTCAAAGGCGCTATTGATGACCACATGCTGTCTATGGATAAAGCAGAGAATAAAGGTATGGACTATGAAGGGCTTGCTTCCGATGAAGATAATTTAGGCAACCTTGATAAAGCGCTGGAATATATTAATGTGGCTATTGCCGCAGATACTTCCTTAAAAAACGCCTATAACTGGAGAGGCCGAATAAAGCAGGAGATGAAAGACTATACAGGTTCAATGAATGATTACACCATGTCGTTGAAAATAGCTGCCAATAAAGGGAAAGATTATGAAGGGCGCGCCGTTGATGAATACTATTTAAAGGACTATAGCTCTGCATTAGCTGATATTAATCTGGCTATTCAATCAGATGGTTCCCTTAAACAGGGGCAAGGCTGGAAAGATGCCATTGAAAAGGCAATGGGGGGCAAGAAATAGTTTATTTCTCCAAACATTCCTTTATCAGTTCTTAATTTGTTTATTCCTCCTTCGATTGTTTGATACCTTTAAAAACGGCATAAATTGCCATGGCATGCCCATGCCCCAATCCAAAATCTTTTTTCAGCCAGTTTACCACTTCCATAGCTTTAACCCCGGGTTTCAGTAACCCTTTCCCTTCGGCAAGTTTCTTAAAATCATCCGATGTTTTTCCGGTCTTCTTTTTTATGTTGTCAATATATGCCTGAAATGACATGGCGGGGTGTTTATTCGGTTGCTTTTAATCTTTTATGATGGTAAATATACGAACCTGCAAGCGGAATAAACCAGATAATCATAAAGGCACAGTTAGCGGCCGGATACCCTTTTGCAATTTGTGCGTAGGTGGCTCCGATTAAATCAAACGCAAGCCCTGCATACGCCCATTCCTTGAGTCTCGGGTAGCCCGGAATAAGAATAGCGATCACTCCCAATATTTTTGCTACATCTAAAAATGTAATCATATAAGCGGGAAAGCTCAATGCAGCGAAGAATGTTTCGGCTTGAGCCCTGAATATTAAACTTGGTACCGATGCAACCAGCATTCCCAGGCATAGTAATCCGGTAAAAATCCAGTAGATGATGTTTGTTTTTTTCATTGGTTTATTTATTTTAAAGTGTTGAGTAAAACTACTAATTTATCCAAACTCATGTTCCAGCCCATCTCTTGTCCTTTCAGGTATGGAGCGCCTTCTGCAGTAATATTGGACATAGTGAAATGGAGAATGAGTTTTGTTTTATCTCCTTCTTCTACAAAGTCTATTGTGTTTTGAATATCAAACAAACGCTTGCCGTTTTTATCCAACGCGCCACTTGAGAAAACAATTTTTTCATGCAGTTTTATTTCTTTAAACTCTCCATCCATAGGATATGTAACACCATCAGGTGCTTTCATATGAATAAGAATTTTATTTCCTGCGGTTGCATTCCAATTGCAAACGGGATTGGTAAACCCTTTTGGGCCCCACCAGTTTTTTATATGCTCCTCATCCGTCCAGGCCGCCCAAACAAGGTCTATTGGTGCATCGAACAAGCGGGTAATTGTGAGTTCTTTATTTTGTGTTTCCATAATAAAAATATGTTATTTAGATTTAGAAAGATATTCTTCAAGTTGGTCAAATGTGCCGGCAAATCCCTGTTGCAAGCCACCAAACATATTGGTGAAGAAGTTCATTTCAGCTTCTGTAGCATTCATGGGCGAGCCCTTTAATGTTACGGTAGTTTTTCCTTCCTGTTCATGTAGCGTGAGTATATTTAGTATTTCCAAGGGAAAGTCATTACTGAAAGGTGCCCGTGTTATGTTTCCATCTTTATCGGAGAAAGAGTTGGTAAATACGATACGCTCTGGCTCAACAATTTCCATATAATGGAATCTTCCCCACATTTCACCCATTGGAGATTTCATACTATAGAGGAATATACCGCCGGGTTTAAAATCAAGTTTATTTACTTCGAGTTCCGCACCTTTTGGCCCCCACCATTGAGCCAATGCCTCTGCTTCAGAGAAGGCTTTATAAACAAGTTTCTTCGGGGCATTGAAAGTACGGGTAATAACCAACTCTTTTCCTTCCGACATTTTTGATAATAGTGCTTCAAAGCGAGTAATTGTTTGCACCTGGCCTTCAACAGCGCCATGTTCTTTTGCCAGAAAATTCCTTATTTCGGCAGACTCAAAAACATTACGCATAGTAAGTTTTGTTTTGTTGCCGATTGCTTCAAAAGTTACTGTTACATCAAATTTCGGTATTGCATGCGTAAATTTTATCAGGTCGGGTTTTACTATTTCTGTAAAAGTAGCTTCGTTGGGATAGTTCCTACCGTCGGGGCCATGCATAGTGTGAATCCACTTGCCACCCGGCCGCAAGTCCATTTGCTGTAAAGTGTTGGTAAATCCATTTGGGCCCCACCATTCAGATAAATGCTTTGGGTCGGTCCAGACTTCAAATACTAATTCTTTCGGGGCATTCAATATGCGTGTGATAGAAATTTCACGGTCTGCTGTTTTGCTTATTGTTTGTGTTTCCATAATACCTTATTTAATAATTAATTTTATTTTTGATTATATGCTTCCTCCAATTTTGCAATTTCAATCTTACCCATTTTCATCATGGCTTCCATTACCCGTTTTGATTTAGCGGGGTCTTTGTCATACATCAGTTCCCCCAACGCTTTTGGCACAATTTGCCAGGTTACGCCAAACTTATCATCAATCCATCCGCAACGGTTGGGTTTGCCTCCTTCCGAGAGTTTTTCCCACAAATCATCCACTTCTTTTTGTGTAGTGCAATCTACAAAAAAGGAAACAGCAGGGGAGAATTTAAAATTAGGCCCGCCATCCAGCAACATAAATTTCTGGCCATCCAGTTCAATTGTAGCTGTAAAAACTTTTCCCTTTTTGCCGGGAACATCGCCGGGCAGGTGGTTTTGCATAAGTACTTTTGTATTTTTAAATGTGGATGTGTAAAAATTCACTGCTTCTTCCACATTGCCATTGAACCATAAAAATGGTGAGATGTTTGATTGATTTGTGGTCATTTTTTTCTTGTTTTTTTCTTGTTTTTCTTTTGTAACTTATTCAAATAGATTTCCAGTGCATCAAACCGCTCTTCCCAGAATTTGCGGTATTGTTCTATCCAATCCGATACCTCTTGCAGTTTATCCAGTTTAGCTTCGCAGTAATGGTCGCGGCCTTCTTTTGTAATGATTACAAGCCCGCATTCGGTAAGTATTTTAATATGCTTTGAAACTGCGGGGCGGCTGATGTCGAAATTCTCGGCAACGGAATTTAAGTTTAATGATTGTGCCGTTAACAAACCGAGTATCTCCCTGCGGGTTGGGTCTGCTATGGCTTGAAATACGTCTCTTCTCATGTGGATGTGTAACTAATCGGTTACAAATATATATATGAAACTGATTGGTTACGTATTAAATTTCGAGGAAAACATATAACACATTGAAAAATAGGCGATAAATTTAAGTCGAAAGAGATTAACCCTTAGGTTTTTGCTTTCTGAACTAAAAGAGGCAGGTTATTATTAAAGGCATTAATTAGTTTAGAACCTATGATTGTTACTGTCTTTTCCCATGGATGTCCAAACCAAACATTTTCAAAATCTTTAGTTATGAAAATATAATAATCGCCATCTGGAATAAACGAAATAATAGGAATACTTGATTCATCATCATTCAAGATAGCTGGTGTTAATTCTCTTGGGTTTATATAGAAACATTCGTGATGCCAATCTAATGCAAATATTTTTTCTTCTGGATTTGTAATTTGGATAAAAGCTTCGATGGCCTTTTGAAGGAAATCATCCCAAATTATTTCATTGTAATTATTACCCCAAAGGTTTGTAATATCAATTTTGATATTCGGCTTAATAGTCCTTATGGAAGGCCATTCTTCAAGACTTGTGCTTGGATTAAATGAAAATTCTTTATAAAACCAACCCCAAATCTTTTTATAATCTTCTTCTGTAATTTTTTCCCAGTTATTCATGGAACTAATCTAAAGTTCGTTTTCACATCAAACCCTCACTTCTCCATCACCTCTTTCAGTTTCGCCAAACCCTTATCAAAATCTTTTCCAATCATTTTTTCCATATTCATAAAGAGGCGCATCACCTTCATGGGATATTTAACATCATTGTAAAATCCCCATTTCACCTTGGTTTGGTTACCGGAGACAGTTTCGGTAGTAAAATAGGCATTGGCAACATTATCCCAGGGTTTCAAAAAGTGGATTTGCATATCTACACGTTCGCCTTCTTTAATGGCGGTGATAGATTGTTTCCCATGCCCCACTTGTTTGTGGTTGCTCTCCCAACCTGAAACAAAACCTACAGTTCCATCTATTCCGCTGTATTCCCGCTTCATGCCGGGGTCTAAACTCATCCAAACGGCAAAGTTGTCCTGATTCTTAATATGTTTTACATAATCAAAAACCTCTTGCTTGGGTTTGTTGATGGTTATTTCCCGCTCCACCTTAAACTTATTGGTTGTGAAAAGCGCAATAATAAATGGGATTGCAATAATGCAGAGTACAATTAGTAGAATTGTCATAATGATGGGGGTATTGGTTTATATCACAAAAGTAAAAAATATTCCAATAAGACTTTATAAACTTTCTACTTTAAACTTTCTACTTACAATTTCACACACACATTCTTAGGCTCTGTAAAAAAGCGCAACGCTTCCCAACCGCCTTCCCTGCCCACGCCGGAGTTTTTCATTCCGCCGAATGGAGTACGCAAGTCGCGGAGCAGCCAGCAGTTTACCCATACAATACCTGACTTAAATTGCGCCGCCATTTTATGGGTGCGCGTTAGGTTTTCTGTCCATAGCATAGAGGTGAGGCCATATTCAGTTCCATTGGCTAATTCTATTGCTTCTTCTTCCGTTTCAAATGGCATAATAGTGACAACCGGCCCGAAAATTTCTTCTTTATTGGTACGGCAATTTTGAGGCAGCCCTTCAATTACGGTAGGCTCGATATACCAGCCCTCGCTATGTTCTCCACTCATCTTGACGGCTTTTCCACCGCAAAGAATTTTCCCGCCTTCCTGCTTCGCAATTTCGATAAAGGAGAGGATTTTTTCAAAATGTGGCTTAGATACAATAGCACCAAGCTTATTGTTATCATCAAGCGGCGGGCCTACCCGCAATGCTTTTACTTTCTGCACGAATTCATCGCGGAATTTTTCATACACATTCTTTTCAACCATAATGCGTGAGCCGCACAGACATATTTCTCCCTGGTTGCTGAAAGAAGAATCCAATGTTGTTTTCATCATTTTATCCCAATTGCAATCGGAAAAAATAACAACGGGGTTTTTACCGCCCAATTCCAATGAAAGTTTTTTAAACATGGGTGCCGCAACACTCGCAATATTTTTTCCGGTTGCAGTTCCACCTGTGAAAGAAATAGCTTTTATTTCGGGATGGGCAACAATAGCGCTGCCCACTTTACTTCCTAACCCATGCAAAATATTAAAAACACCTTTTGGGAAACCAATTTCTGCGCAAAGTTGTGAAAGCATATAAGCAGTCATAGGTGTGATTTCTGATGGTTTGGAAACCACGCAGCATCCGGCAGCCAATGCAGGGGCAACTTTCCATGTAAATAAATAGAGCGGCAAATTCCATGGGGAGATACAACCTACAACTCCCACCGGGTCGCGGAGGGTGTAATTAATGGCATGTCCATCCATATTGTGTGCCTCGGATGGGAAATGTAAAATGCCTGTCGCAAAAAATCGGAGGTTGCTAACGGCCCTCGGAATATCTACCGAGCGCGAAAGCCAAAGCGGCTTACCATTATCAATAGATTCCGCCAAAGCAAATTGTTCCAGTCTTTCTTCCAGCAAGTCGGCAAGTTTCATCATCCATTGTGAACGGTCATCTTTGCGCATAGCGGACCAGGATGGGAAAGCCCTTTTAGCTGCATCCACAGCCAGTTGCACATCCGCCTCATCTGAATCGGGAATTAAAGAATAAACCTTTCCGATGGAAGGATTATAGTTGTCAATATATTTTCCACTTTTAGGTGCAACTAATGCACCGTCAATATAATTCTGCAGTTTTTCCATAGTATTATTAGGGCTAATTAATCCTGTAAGGCAAATATACAGCATTGTGAATAATCTGTTTATGCGATATTTGTACTCTATTTATAAAAATGAACGCAGGTTTAAAAAGTATAATTGAGATTGCTTCGTTCCTCGCAATGACGTATTACCGCTCTGTTGGCTATTCACAAAAGCCTAATCGTCATTGCGAGGCTCCGCGAAGCAATCTCTTCAGCACGTTTTAGTTTGAATATATTTTAAAATTCACCGAATTGTCTGCAATAGTTTATTACCTTACTCTTCCTTTTATTTATCTGCTCTCGCTATTGCCGTTTCCAATTCTCTATTTGGTTTCAGATGGGTTGTATGCTATATTATATTATGTAATTGGCTACCGCAAGGAAGTGGTTTATCAAAACCTTCGTAATTCTTTCCCTGATAAAAGCGATGCGGAAATAAAGAAAATACGCAAAGATTATTACCACTATCTCTGCGACCTTACGTTGGAGACTTTCAAAACACTTACTATCAGTAAGGAAAAAATGCTGAAGCATTGCACCATTCAACCCGATACATTGAAACTCTTTAATAAGTATGCAGATGAAAACAGGTCCATCATATTTGTATCGGGGCATTTTGGGAATTGGGAGTGGAGCGGCAACACGTTCAGTTTACTCTGCAAACAACAGCTTTATGTTATATACCATCCCTTGAGCAATAAATACTTCGATGGATTAATGTATAAAATGCGCACCCGATTCGGTACCAAGCTAATAGCTATGAAAGATACCTTCCGGGAAATGGCCGGTAAACGAAACGAATTAACAGCCACCGCTTTTATAGCAGACCAAACCCCTTCACCCGAAGGTGCATTCTGGACCACTTTTCTGAATCAGGACACCCCCGTATTTAAAGGCACAGAAAAAATAGCCCAGCGTTTTAATTATCCGGTCATATTTGGAAGGGTAAAGCGAATAAAACGAGGCTATTATGAAATTTCAGCGGAACTTTTGTTTGAAAACCCGGCAAAAACAGAGCCTGATATGATATCTAAGTCACATACAAAAGCATTAGAAAGTGATATACTTGCACAACCGGAAATATGGCTCTGGTCGCACCGCAGATGGAAACATAAGCGGCTTAAAGAAAATTGAACTATATTTGCAAACTTTCATCAAGTAAATGTTAACAGGTAAAGAACTCATATTAGCAACCAAAGACTATGCCAAGGAAGATAGGGCAAAGTCTTGGTTTTATGCGCTTTCCACACTATTTTTATTGCTGGCGGCGCTAACAGGAACAATTATTGCGCATTTCTTTCTGGCCCGTTTGGCATGTAGTATTTTAGCCGGCTTGCTAACTATCCGTATGTTTGTGATATATCATGATTATGAGCATCATGCAATCTTGAATAAGTCAAAGCTTGCGCATTATATAATGACCGCTTTTGGCATATATGTAATGGCACCGGAAAGTATCTGGAAACGTTCACATGATTATCACCATAAACATAATTCCAAGCTATTCACCTCAAGTATCGGGTCCTATCAGATTGTGACCAAAGAAAAATTCCAAAGTTTTTCGAGGGCAGAGAAATACGCTTATTTAGTATCCCGTCATCCGCTAACTATTGCTTTCGGTTATTTTTCGATGTTTATGGTTGGAATGGCAATGCAATCCTATTTAAGCAACCCTAAAAAACACCGCGATTCACTGGTGGCATTAATTGTTCACCTCCTTTTAAATGTAACTGTATTCTATTTCTTCGGTTGGGAAGTATGGCTTCTAACCATTATTATTCCTTTTATAACCGGTGATGCCATTGGGGCTTACTTGTTTTATGCCCAGCATAACTTTCCGGGTGTTTCCTTTAGTGAAGCAGATGGATGGACTTATGAAAAAGCCGCTCTGGAATCATCCAGTTTTATGAAGATGAACCCGGTAATGCAATGGTTCACTGCTAATATCGGTTTCCATCATATTCACCACTTAAATGCCCGCATCCCATTCTACCGTTTGCCGGAGGTGATGAAAGCCATCCCCGAACTGCAAAATGTGAAAAGGACATCCCTTTCCCCGAAAGATATACTTGCCTGCTTTAAACTAAAAGTTTGGGACCCTGTCCAAGGTAAGATGATAGGATTGCAGAACGTATAGATAGCTCCCCGTTGAATTTTACTGAATAAACCATGTACTGTTGAATAAAGCAGTATCTTTAACACTATGAAATACATTAAGTATTTAACTATAGTTATTGTTGCTTTGGCAATGCTATCATTTATTTCTAATCGCAAAGAACGGAAAATGAAACCAGCCGACAAAGCTCCTTGGGGGCATGTTCAATGGGTTAAGGAAATTACCTATCATGCCGTGGAAGACAGTTCGGGCAACATTAGCAAAGGCGATATAGTAAGTGATACGGATTACGACAGAATGGAAGAAATAAAGAGCGATATGCAGCGAAAGATACCATCTTCAGAACCGCCAATTCAATTATGGATTTATGATGGATATGGCAATGAAATACAAAATGATAAATTCCATGCCAACGGTATGCTTTATAATGGGAAGGTGCATATCTATGATGAAAATGGGGATGTAAAAGAAGTAATTGATTCTGCTATTCGGAACGCAATGCCGCCCAATATTCAGATTCAGCAATACATTTATAAATATGACATATCCGGCAAAATACTGGTACAAAATAAATGGGATTACAACGCATTGAACAGAGACAATTCTAAGTTTAGCAGGGAGATGAATTTTTATGATTCACTGGGAAAACTGCGAGAAACTATGAATTTTGAACGGGACACTATTAATCCGGTATCTATTATTTGGAAAACCTACAACGAAAAAGGAAAGGTGGTGGAAACAGATGAAAGAAAAAGAGAAGGAAATCCTCCGCAAATGGTACCGTTCGAGAAAAACGATTTTTGGTATGACAGTAAAGGGAGGCTCTACGATAAAGCAACATATCACCCGCAGGCGGGCCTTGTAAAAGATGAAAAAACAACATACGACAGCAGCGGAAAAACAATAACCACCTATTCCTATGCTCCCGGCAGGGTGCTGACCGGAACGGTAGTGAAAAGAATTTTTAAATCAACCAATACTACACAAGAAGATACGTATGACGGGGATGGTTTTTTAACCGAATATACTATCGCGCACGATTCAGCTAAGCATTTAATGGACAAGGGCGTGTTCCATATCACCTATCGGAAAGTTATGGGTGCTGACCGCCGCTACCATAATAGTGCACCCGGAGATACAGTAATGGTGCATCACATAATAAATGACAACCATTTTAACACAGTGGTAGACGATAATTTTTCAAATAACGGAAAACCAGTCTCGCAAAAGTCCTATCAATATACCTACGACGATACAGGAAACTGGACTGCAAAAATTCAGTTTAATAATGACAGGGCCGTTAAAATTACGGAGAGGGAAATAGGTTATTTCAAAGAGTAACAAGAAGTAGTATGTAATTACAGTTGTTTCTACTATTCGGAATACCCGGCGACTACAAATTAATTTTACATTTGTTCATTATACCCAATCGTAATGAGACTGAAGAAATATATACTGGGCCATTTCTTATGCCTTTCCTTTTTTTCTATATCCGCACAAAACCGTGTTGTTGATTCGCTAAAACAAGTTCTGCAAACCGAAAAAGAAGACACCAATAAAGTAAATACACTGAATGCTCTCAGCAGCAAGTTATGGGCAATCAGTAAATACGATACTTCTATAATTTGCAGCACCGACGCTCGGAAACTTGCTGAAAAGTTAAATTTTAAAACGGGCTTGGCTGCTGCTTTCAGTAATTTAGGGATGGGATACTATTATAAAAGCGAATATTCACAAGCGCTGGGATATAATTTTAATGCACTAACAATCGAACAGGAAATAGGTGATAAAAACGGTGTTGCCCTTAATCTGGGCAACATTGGAAGTATTTATGATGAACAAGGTAATTATTCACTGGCGCTGGAATACAAGTTAAAAGCATTAACTATTTCCAGGGGAGCCGGCAATAAATTATTTATAGCTAAAGCGCTTGGTAATATTGGCATAATTTACGATGAACAAGGTAACTATCCCCAGGCACTGGAATATGATTTGAAAGCACTGGCTATTGAACAGGAAATTGGCGATAAAAGAGGCATTGCCATTAACCTTGGAAACCTTGGTAATATTTATAATGAGCAGGGTAATTATAGTCAAGCGCTGCAATATGATTTGAAAGCATTGCCGATTGTCAGGGAAATTGGTAATAAATATGGAATTGCCAGTACCCTTGGCAACCTTGGAAGTATTTATCATGCTATGGGCAAGCTTCCTCAGGCTCTGGAATACAACTTGCAGGCGTTAACCATAGACCAAGAAATTGGCAATAAAGAAGGCATGGCAGATGATATTGGAAATGCCGGAAATATATACCATGAAATGGGGAATACCCTAAAAGCATTGGAATATGATGAAAAGGCATTAGGTATAAATAGGGAAATTGGCAATAAAGAGGGGATTGCTGATGTTATCGGAAGTATTGGGAATATTTATGCAAGCGAGAAAAACTATAAAGAGGCAAAAGCTTATTTGGACTCTGCCCTTGCACTTTCAAAAAGTATAGGCGATAAAGATAATGTAAAAGCTATGTATTACACGCTGGCTAAACTTGATAGTGCAACCGGCGATTTTAAAACAGGCTGGGCGGATTATAAGAATTATGTTAAATACCGCGACAGCCTTATCAATGAGGCAGCTATTAAGAAAAGCACGCAGGCAGAAATGAATTATTTGTTCAGCAAAAAGACGGATTCAGCTCAAGCGGTTCAGGATAAATTGAATGTTTTAGCTGAAAAAGAAAATCAACGGCAAAGAATAATTCGCAATTCATTCATTGGCGGCTTTTCTATTGTACTGCTTGCTGCAATATTATTTTTCTTTCAGCGCAAAAGAATTGCCAAAGAGAAAAAGCGTAGCGATGAATTATTACTCAATATTCTACCCGAAGAAGTAGCTGAAGAGTTAAAAGAAAAAGGCAGCACAGAGGCTAAAACCTTTGATGAAGTAACCGTAATGTTTACCGATTTTAAAGGCTTCACAACTATTGCTGAAAAACTTTCGGCTAATGAATTGGTAGCAGAAATTGATTACTGTTTTAAGGGTTTTGATAATATCATTCATAAATATAATATAGAAAAAATTAAAACTATTGGCGATAGTTACATGGCTGCCGGTGGTTTGCCGGTTCCTAATAAAACCCATGCGAAAGATATAATAAATGCTGCACTTGAAATTGTTGATTTCATGGGTAAGCATAAACAACAAAGAACGAAAGAAGGTAAACCCGTTTTTGAAATTCGGGTAGGAATAAATACAGGGCATGTGGTGGCAGGAATAGTTGGCGTAAAAAAATTCGCATACGATATTTGGGGCGATACGGTTAATCTTGCATCGCGCATGGAGAGCAGCGGTGAGCCCGGCAAGATTAATATTTCAGGCAGCACGTATGCGTTAGTGAAAAATGATTTTATCTGCACACATCGTGGCAAAATTCAAGCCAAAAACAAAGGCGAAGTGGATATGTACTTTGTGGAAAGAAAATCCGAATAAGATATTTCCATTTGGTAATATTTTTACCTTTGCTTAATAAAAAATGACAATGCGGGCAAAAGTAATATATCTGTGTGGGTTTATAATTAGTTGGTTTTTTCCAAGGATGCATGCGCAAACGCACAAAATCGATTCCTTGAAACTGGTTCTTAAAACCGAAAAGGAAGATACCAATAAGGCGCAAACATTAAATGCACTTGCTGATAAATTACGGAGAATTTCAAAGTATGACAGTTCTGTATTGATTGCTCGGCAAGCCCTTGACCTCGCCACTAAGCTTGAGTTTCAATCGGGCATTGGCTCTGCTCATAATACAATTGGAAATTATTACTCTTACCAGGGAATTTTCCCTAAGGCATTAAGTAATTACGAGGAAGGATTATCCGCTTTTCAAAAAATTGAGAACAAAATAGGAATTTCTTTTTGTTGCAATGGAATGGGGAATATTTATAATGAAGCCGGTAATTATCCGAAGGCATTACAATATTATTATAAAGCCTTAGAAGCAAGCCAGGATGCAAAAGATAATTTGGATGCAGCTGTAACCATTTGCAACATTGCCAACATTTATTGCTACCAGCAAAATTACGCCAAAGCGCTTGAATTGTATTACAAAGCACTTGGTCTGTCCAAGAAAATTGCGAATAAAGAACAGGAAGCAAGAACACTGGGAAATATGGGGTATATGTTCAGGAACAGTGGGAACTATGACAGTGCGCTTGTATATTCATTGAAAGCTTTGGAAATGGATATGAAAATTAAATACAGGCGTGGTGAAGCAATTAATTTAGGAAATATAGGGGAAGTGTATAATAGTAAACAACTTTATGATACAGCGCTCGAATATGGTTTCAAAGCGTTGGCCTTGGTTCACCTGATTAATTCGAAGGCATTGTTCGACGATCCGTTGGAAAGTATTGGATACAGCTATTTAAAACTTTCAAGGTACAGAGAATCAAAAATTTATCTTGATTCCGCCCTATTGGTTTCAAAAGAAATAGGAAATAAAGATGATATAAAAAACGCCTATTATTTATTAGCGGAACTGGACAGTGCAAAAGGAGATTATAAAGCGGAATTACAAGACAAAAATTATTATTTCATTTACCATGACAGTTTAATCAACCAGAAGACTGTGCAAACTGAAATGAACTATGAATATGACAAAAAAAGTGATTCTGCCAAAGCCGCACAAGACAAACAAATAGCCTTAAACCTCAAGGAAACCCAACGGCAAAAGGTCATTAAAAATTCTTTTATAGGTGGCTTTTCCATTATGTTTTTGGCTGCGGGATTATTTTTCTTTCAGCGACGAAGAATAGCCAAAGAAAAGAGACGCAGCGATGAGTTGCTTTTAAATATTCTCCCTTCAGAAACAGCGGAAGAATTAAAAAATACGGGAGAAGCTAAAGCGAAAAGTTTTAACATGGTGTCTGTTATGTTTACCGATTTTAAAGACTTCACCAAGATATCCGAAAAGCTTTCACCTACTGAATTGGTGGCTGAATTACATTATTTATTTCACGCCTTTGATGATATTGTTCATTCCCATAATTTGGAGAAAATAAAGACAATTGGCGATAGTTATATGGCGGCAGGTGGGTTACCAGTGGCTAATAAAACAAATGCAAATGATGTGACAAATGCTGCTCTGGAAATTTTAAAATTTATGGAAAACCATAAAATCCAACGAACTAAAAATGGTAAGGAAGTGTTTGAAATCAGAATAGGGATTCATACCGGACCTGTTGTGGCAGGAATAGTTGGCGTAAAAAAATTCGCATACGATATTTGGGGCGATACGGTTAATCTTGCATCGCGCATGGAGAGTAGCGGTGAGCCCGGCAAAATTAATATTTCAGGCAGCACGTATGAGTTAGTGAAAAATGATTTTATCTGCACACATCGAGGCAAAATTCAAGCCAAAAACAAAGGCGAAGTGGATATGTACTTCGTGGATGAAAAAATGAATGGTTAAGTTTCTCTCTTTTTCTTTTTCGCAGCAGGGAATAGCACATTATTTAAAATGAGCCTGTATCCCGCTGAGTTGGGGTGGAGTTTTAAATCGGTAGGTGGGTCGCCAACGCGGTGCTGGTAACATTCAGGGTCGTGGCCGCCGTAAAATGTCCAGGTGCCTTTGCCAAAATCCCCGTGAATATATTTGGCTTCGTGCGCACCTTTATTTTCGCCCATTATGGTGGTAGATGTTTTCAAATATTGCTCATTGAAACCGGTTGTCTGTCCCCAAAAACCTTTAATCACCTTAGTGTGGTCCTGGCAAAGCATGGTAGGCACAGGGTCCCATTTAGCGGAGAAATCGAACAGCGTAAAAAAATCATTTTCCTGATTCAATCCATATTTCTGAACCCTATAGGGCGAAGTATCGATATCTGATTTGGCATAATCGGCGGCATTCAGGTTTAAGGTAAAATCGCGGAAAGCGAAACACGCTTCAAAATTCAATTTTTTATTGCAGTCAGGGTCTGCCGGGTCACCGTCGAAAGGTGTTTGGCAAATATCGATGCCCTCTGCGGCTAATGCTATATCATACGAATCGGGCGCGGAGCACATGGCAAATAGAAAACCGCCGCCGGAAACAAACTCCCGTATTTTTTTTGCAACAGCCAGTTTCATCTGCGATACTTTTTGATAGCCCATTTTCTTCGCCATGGCTTCTTGCGTTTTCACATCTTCCTGGTACCAGGCCGCATTTTGAAATGCGCCCCAAAATTTTCCATACTGGCCTGTAAAATCTTCGTGGTGCAAATGAAGCCAATCATATTTTGGCAGGGCCCCGTTCAAAATTTCTTCATCATAAATTACATCATAAGGTATTTCCGCATAGGTAAGCGCCAGTGTTACCGCATCATCCCAGGGTAATTTATTTTTCGGGGAATAAACTGCAATGCGCGGAGGTTTCTCCAGTTTTACGGCATCCATATTAACTTCCGGGTTGCTTATTTCTTGAATGATGGAGGCTTCCTGTGCATCGGCAATCAACTCGAATTTTACATTCCTTATTTTGCAGGCATCTTCAAAAATGGTTGCGTCGGGAAATGCAAAACTTCCGCCGCGGTAATTCAGCAGCCATTCCACGGTTACACCTTCTTTCAATGCCATGTAAGCAATACCATATGCTTTCAGGCATTGGGTCTGGCTTTCATCCATTGGAATGAAAATGTAGGTTGCATTCGCACCGGTAAGTGTGAATAATGAAATGAGGAATAAAAAAAATCTTTTTTTCATGGCCCTTAAAACGGACCTTCTTCTTCTATATCATTCATTTTTGACCCCCGTGTTATTGTTTTCGGTTCGTCAACTTCATAATTATGATAGTCGCTCAGAGAAGGTTCGTCCACAAATTTAGCAAATTCTTTCTGGAATCGTAGCTGTACGCTGTCTAAAGCTCCATTTCTATGCTTTGCAATAATGATTTCTGCCATTCCGGGAATATTCTCAGGGTCCTGCATGTCGTAATAATCTTCCCGGTAAACGAAAAGAACCATATCGGCATCCTGCTCTATGGCTCCTGATTCACGAAGGTCGGACAACTGCGGGCGCTTTGCTCCTCCGCGCTGTTCCACGGCACGGCTTAGCTGGGAAAGCGCTATAATAGGTATGTTCAATTCCTTAGCCAAACTTTTGAGTGCACGCGATATCATACTTATTTCCTGCTCGCGGTTTCCGCGCATGTTATCGCTGCCGCTGGTCATCAACTGCAAGTAGTCGATTACAATCATCTTGATGTCGTGATTTTCCTTTAAACGGCGGGCCTTAGCACGTAATTCAAATACCGACAGGGCAGCCGTATCATCTATATATATAGGTGCATCGGACAGTTTTGCAACTTTAGATGTCAACTGTTCAAATTCATAGTCGGCCAATTCTCCTTTCCGTAATTTACTTAGGGAAAGTTCTGTTTCGCTCGAAATTAAACGCTGGGCAAGCTGGAGATTAGACATTTCAAGAGAGAACACAGCAACTGCTGCGCCGTAGTCGATGGCTGCATTACGGGCAAGTGTAATAGCCAAAGCTGTTTTACCCATACTTGGGCGGGCTGCTAAAATAATAAGGTCGGAAGATTGCCATCCGGAGGTAAGCCTGTCAAGATTGGTAAAGCCGCTCGGCACCCCGGTAAGTCCTGTTCCCCTGTTACGTGCTGCCTCTACCTGTTTAATGGCATCATGTATTAAACTGCCTGCCTTGGCCGGGTCTTTCTTAATGTTCTGGTCGGCTATGGCGAACAAGTTTTTTTCCACTTCATCCAGCAAAACAAAAACATCTATGCTGTCATCGTATGAGTTTTCTATTGTTTCGGAAGAAAAGCGTATCAGCTCCCGTTGAATAAATTTTTGCAGAACAATACGGGCGTGGTACTCGATATTGGCAGAAGATGCAATTTTACTGGTGAGTTGGGAGATGTAATACGCTCCGCCCACAGATTCCAATTCGCTGGTTTTTCTTAGTTCGTTAGTTACGGTTAATATATCGATTGCCTCCGAACGCTCGAAAAGGCGGCGGATAGCGGCAAATATCTTTTTATTGGCATCTTTATAAAAGGCATCCTCGCGCAAAATGTCGATAACGCTGGTGAGGGCTTCTTTTTCAAGCATCAGTGCGCCCAATACCGCTTCTTCCAGTTCAACCGCCTGAGGTGGCATTTTGCCCATCTCCAGCTCTACAAAATTAAGGGCCGTGTTTTTTTTATTATATTGTTTTTTATTGTTCATTTTTGCTATCGGAAGCCGATTATTTTTTATTTGGGGAACCAAAAATATAAAATAAGAAACGCAGAGGGGGTGATAACTTATGAACAATGCCCAAACTTCCTATTTATAAATGGATTATGCTTTTGTATTAAATTATTTTTCGTAAATTTACGAAATGCTAAGGAAAAATATTATATTCCTTTTCTCTATTACTTTGGGGTTTTACTCCTGCAAGAAGGATTCACCGACAGGCTACCCCACCGTGGTAATATCTTCTCCTTATTCCATGGAATATTTTAATGTGCCGGCCACCATACAGGTTACAGGAACGGTGAGCGATGCAAAGTCGCTTACTTCGGTAAGCATATATATTGCCAACAGCCAGAACACTCCTGTGGAACATGTGGTGCAAATTCCGATTACTTCCAACAACATGAATATTTCTTATGCCTATTCCTTAAATGATATACACATGGCAAGCGGGCAATATTATTTAACAATTAGCGCCTCTAACGGAACAAATACACAAACCACTTTCAGGCAAATTAATGTGGATGCACTGCCAACCCAACGAACAGCTGTTTATGCTGTTACCCGCAGCAGTGCTGGAATAAATGCATGGAAAATAAATCCTGCTTTTCAGGATTCGCTCAGTTATACTGTTTCCGGCGATTATTCTTCGTCCGATGTAAATTCCTATTACCAGCAGTTTTATATTGCTGCGCACGATTCGGGAAATTTGAGTGTGTATTCTGTTCCTACCATAAATCCATATTGGAGTATAACTGGCGATGTTTCTCCCACGCCATATTTTACCAATATTTATTGCAATGAGGATAATGAGTTTGTATCCTACTATAATTTAGGCTATGTGAAAGTTTACAATCATTCGGGTGCAATTCAGGCCACCTATGCCATATTATCAGGCTATTTTCCAATTAAAACCTTTTTGTGGCAAGGGTATCTTTTTGTAGAGGAGAAAAGTGTTTCTTCCTCGCAGGAAAACCTTTGGAGTTTTTACGAAGCGACTACTGCCTCCTATCAGCAAACTGCATTGGGCGGTCCTTTGGTAGCTATGTTCGGGTATGATAATAACGACTTGTTTGTATTTGGCAATAACAGTTCCGTCGGGGCATACATGCAGATGTATAATATTCACACCAATCTTTTTTATTCACCCATTTCATTATCTGCTTATGGCAAACTTCTTTCGGCTGTGCAGATAAATCCAAATACATATCTCATTGGCTTCTCTGACGGAAAAATTTATCAATACACTTATAGCCCGAATAGCATTACCCCTTATATAAATGGAATAACGGCTTCCAACATCCGCTACGACAGCATCAATAACCAGGTGATTACTTCCTCAGGTAAAATGGTTAGCGAATATAATTATGGTTTGAGTTCAGGAACTTTTGTAACAGCGGTCAGTCTTCCGGATAGCGTGATGGATATAAGGATACTTTATAACAAATAATTATCGCATGAGAAAAATAGCACACTTATTTTCATTCATAGTAATGCTGTTTTTGCTTTCATGTGATAAAAAAGTAATTTATCCTACTATTCCTGTTAACATGGGAAAGACTGACACAAATAGTGGAAAAATTTTTACTATTGCGGGCAATGGGTATGCATTGGGTGGTTATACTGGGAATGGTGGCAAAGCTACCTCTGCTGAAATTAATCAACCATACGGTGTAACGGTAGATGCGATAGGAAATATATATATATCGGACTGTCAAAACAATGTTGTGCGTAAGGTTAATACCAAAGGAATTATTTCAACTTTTGCTGGCGCAAGGTATTTTGGTTATTCTGGCGATGGAGGACCTGCTACGGCAGCAGAATTTCACTACCCCTATGGATTAGCTGTGGATGGCTCAAATAATTTATATATCGCGGATAACATGAATTATCGTATCCGTAAGGTAAATGCCGGTGGTATAATTTCCACTATTGCAGGCAATGGGGTCAGCGGTTTTTCGGGCGATGGAGGACCTGCTACAGCAGCAGAATTAAATCTTCCTTACGGATTAGCGATAGACGTAAAAGGCAATATTTATCTGGCTGACTACAGTAATGAATCTATTCGGAAAATAAATACGGATAGTATGATTTCAACAGTTGCTGGGATTCAATACTCGGGCTATTCCGGTGATGGCGGACCGGCTACTCTGGCAGAATTAGGCCTTCCCACAGGGGTGGCTATAGATAATGCAGGTGATATTTACATACCTGAATATGCCAATAATCGCATCCGGATGGTTAATACAAACGGTATTATTAGTACCATTGCTGGGAATGGCTACGGGGCACCATCGGACGGCGCTTATTATGGAGATGGGGGACCGGCTACCAATGCAGAATTATATGAACCTACCGATGTTCTTGTTGATGGCTCCAGCAATGTATATTTATATGATGCATCTAACTATCGTATCCGGGTAATAAACGCTAATGGAATTATCTCAACTATAGTGGGAATCGGAGACAATGGTTTTTCGGGAGATGGAGGTATGGCCACCGCAGCAGAAATAGGCTTTGGAGAAGGGTTTACAATTGATGCCTCCGGTAATTTATATCTTGCCGATTTATATTTTAATCGGGTCCGTATCGTTTATAAATAGTGTTTTGTGCAAAATATTTGCCACCCATTTACAACACAAAAAAATTATAGCGGAATTCCATTTATTTATGTGACATATGCGACATATGCGGATGTGTGTGAGAGTGAATTAATAAAATTCAGAATTATTGTTTTTCACACATTTAAAAACATGAAAAAGTGCGACATATAGCGACATATAAATTCGTAAAAAACTGCAAAAAAAATCTACGCCGACTTTTTCCGCTGCGGGAAATAATTATGAATCTTAATGGAGACGCTCATAAATAATATTTTGGTGTGAGCATTCCGTTCAATTGCATAGTAAGCATTGTTCAGTTCTTCGGCTATCTGTGCGCCATTTTCATAATTAATAAAAGGGGAAAACTTATTCAGGAAATCTGCATCGGCCGGGTTAATGCCCGAAGGATAATTTAACCCAAGTAGAATACTTTGGCGTATGGTTTTAATTGCAAATGCAATGAATTGTTTTTGCTTTTCACGGCCGATAGAGGCAACTTCATTAATCCATTCGGAGAGTTTTAATCCGTCGAGGTTTAAGCAAATACGCATCCATGTTTGAAAGCGCTGCATGTTGAATTCTGCATCCACTTCACCTTTCACCATCATTTGTGCCAATCGGTAATTGCCTTCACATGCCTTAGCAATAGCAGTTGCCGTCTCTAAGGGGAGACCGTGATGTTCAATTAATGCCTCGGTCAATTCACTTTCTTCACAACGCAAAACTTTGGTAAGTTGTGTGCGCGATAAAATAGTAGCAAGCATCTGGCTGCTTTCCGATACAAGTATGAAAAGTGTTTTATCAGGCGGTTCTTCCAGTACTTTCAATAGTTTATTGGCCGTGGAGAGATTCATTTTTTCGGGCATCCAAATTATCATCGTCTTGTAAGAACCTTCCATTGCCATGAGGCTCATTTTATGCAAAATGTCTTTGCTTTCTTCTACTGCAATGGTTGGCTGCTTGTTTTCCGCACCGATAAAATCCATCCAATCGGCGAGGGATAAATAAGGGTCATTCAAAAAAACTTCTGTAAACTCACGGAACAAATCGGAGCTTTTCTCAACGCCTTTTTCTTTGGACAACGCAACAGGGTAAACAAAATGCACATCGGGGTGAGTGAGTTTTGATATACGGTGACACTGGCTGCATTTTCCGCAGGAATCAGTCTCACCTTTATTTGTGCAAAATAAATATTGAATATAAGCTAGTGCTATTGGCAAAGCGCCACTTCCTTCTGCGCCCAGAAACATTTGAGCATGGCTTATTCTTTCCTCATTTATGGTTTTTATCATCGACTGTTTTAAAGCCGCATGTCCTACTATATCCTTAAACTGCATGAAAGCGAATCTAATTATTTTCGTCCAAATGTAGTGTATGTCCCATTTTGTCTCTCTTCGTCTGCAAATAAAAATGGTTATGCGGGTTCGATTCCACTTCCAATGGAACATTCTCCACAATTTCTAATCCATAGCCTAATAATCCTGCCCGTTTCTTAGGGTTGTTGGTCATCAGTTTTAATTTGGAAATGTTCAGGTCCCTCAATATTTGTGCGCCAACTCCATAATCCCGTTCATCAGGTTTAAAACCAAGGTCTGTATTTGCTTCCACTGTATCCCGGCCTTCTTCCTGTAATTTATATGCCCGTAGTTTATTGAGTAATCCGATTCCTCTTCCTTCCTGATTAATATAAACCACAACGCCTTTACCTTCCTTCTCAATTAACTCCATTGCTTTATGTAACTGTGAACCGCAATCGCAACGCAGTGAACCGAAAATATCTCCGGTAACACAGGACGAATGCATACGAACCATAACAGGTTCGTCTTTTTTCCATGTGCCTTTTACCAATGCCAAATGCTCCTGTTCATTGGTGGTTTGGCGGTAAGCAATCAATTTAAAATCGCCCCATTGGGTAGGCATCTTCACTTCAATGTCACGTTTGATAATGGTTTCTTTGTGTAGGCGATATTCAATTAAATCTTTTATCGAAATAACTTTCAAATCGAACTTTTTTGCAATCTCCTGCAATTGCGGAAGCCTTGCCATAGAACCATCTTCATTCATCACTTCAATTAAAGCACCGACAGGTTCAAAACCTGCAAGGCGTGCTAAATCAATGGCAGCTTCAGTATGTCCTGCACGGCGAAGAACACCGCCTTTCATAGCACGTAAAGGGAATATATGTCCCGGACGGCCAAAGTCGGAAGCCTTGGTAGAAATTTTGGCAAGTGCCTGAATAGTTTTGGAGCGGTCATGTGCCGATACACCTGTTGTACAGCCATGGCCCAATAAATCAACCGTAACGGTAAATGGTGTCTGGTGCAACGAAGTATTTTGTGTAACCATCATTTCAAGTCCGAGTTCATGGCATCTGTCTTCCTCTACAGGAGCGCAAAGCAAACCACGGCCATATTGGGTCATGAAATTTACCATTTCAGGTGTTACATTCCGCGCAGCGGTAATAAAATCACCTTCATTTTCGCGGTCCTCGTCATCCACCACAATTACTAATTTGCCTTTCTTAATGTCGTCAATTGCAGCTTCTATATTTGCCATTCGTTTTTCCATACTAAACAGATAATTCAGATTTTGATTTATAAATGGGAACATTGGAACATGCCTCGCCATACATAATGCTTTTGGCAAAAGGTTTCAGCAAAGTAACCGCATCTGAGAAGGCGGAAACAGGTAACTCCTTATCTCCGCATCCACGGATCATCACACGTTTGTCTTTGTAATTTTCCGGATGCAACTTCTCTTTCAATGATTCACTGAAAATAATTGCTTCCAGCGTATCACGGTTTCCCGAAACAACCCTTTTTGCATAAGGTTGCAGTTCCGAAGCAAGCAGCATATAGGTCCATTGTGGAATGATTGCATCGGCAGTGGAAGTGATAGCAACATACGTATTTTTGTATTTTGTCCAATCCTCATTCTTAAGGAAAGCCCTGAAATCTTTTTCGCGTAAAATAAGTCCTTCAAAAAGGTGGTCTTTCAGGTCAATAATAACCCGTTCCCCTTCGGGATAAAAATCACCCAGGTTAAGCGGCTCAAGGCTGCTATTGGAAACTTTATTCTTTATTTCTTCCGTTTCGTTTTCCATGTTCAATTTTGCTGCGCAAAGATAGGCAAAATAGGGATAAGAGATAAGATATAAGTGATGAGCATGTTATGCGTTTTTTGCTTATCTCTTATCACTCATAACTTATCACTATTTTCTTACATTTGCCGTATGATTACACCAAACGCAGTAACGGAGCGCTTTTTGCGCTATGTAAAGATTGACACTCAATCAGACCCCGAATCACCTACTATTCCTTCTACGGAAAAGCAGAAGAACCTGGCAAAAGTTTTGCTGGAAGAATTGAAAGCTATGGGCATAAAAGATGCCGAACTGGATGAATATGGCTATATCTATGCCACTATCCCGGCTACAACGGATAAAAACGTACCTGTGCTTTGCTTTTGCTCGCACATGGATACTTCGCCCGATTGCACTGGAGAGAATGTGAACCCTATAATTCACAAAAATTATCAGGGAGGGAATATTCAATTGCCTAATGATAAAACGCAAGTGCTGACTCCTACCGCACATCCTGATTTGCTCAACCAAATAGGAAACGATATTGTAACCACCGATGGAACTACTTTACTTGGCGCTGATAACAAAGCCGGTGTGGCTGAAATTATGGCCGCCGCCGAATATTTAATGGCTCATCCGGAGGTGAAGCACGGAGCTATAAGAATACTCTTTACGCCTGATGAAGAAATAGGCAGAGGCGTGGATAAAGTGGATATGAAAAAACTTGGAGCGCAATATGGTTATACGATGGACGGTGAATCACTCGGCCATATTGAAGCGGAGAATTTTTCGGCGGATGCTGTTACTGTAGTAATTAATGGAGTAAGCGCACATCCCGGTTTCGCAAAGGGTAAAATGGAAAGCGCCATTAAAATAGTATCCGAAATTGTGGCTGCTTTGCCAAAAGATAAACTCTCGCCGGAATCAACCCAGGATATGGAAGGCTTTGTGCATCCTACCTCTATTGGCGGTGCAATAGAACAAGCGACAATTAAATTTATTATCCGGGATTTTGTTACCGAAGGACTGAAAGGAAAAGAAGATATGCTGCGCACGATTACAGAGAATGTATTAAAGAATTATCCCAATTCAACATACATGTTTAAGGTAACCGAGCAATACCGCAACATGAAAGAAATTATTGACCAGCATCCACAAGTAATACAATATGCCGAAGAAGCTGTAAAACGTTCAGGCCTCAAAGCCCACATTCAAAGCATACGTGGAGGAACTGATGGTTCAAGGCTTTCATTTATGGGAATGCCCTGCCCTAATATTTTTGCCGGAGAACATGCTTTCCATGGCAAACAAGAATGGGTAAGCGTTCAGGATATGCAAAAAGCCGCCGAGGTTGTTGTGAATATTTGCAGGGTTTGGGAGGAGAAGGCGTAGGTATAAATTGCGCACGAAAAATCAATTTATAATACCGAACTTTGGAATCTCATTAAAAAAGAAAAAAATGGAAAACTATAAAACCCTCCATAATAAAATATTAAAAGGCGCACGCCTTGCGGTAGAGAAACTAATTAAAGAGGCTCAAGTGAATGACGAATCCTTAGTGTTTTCAAAAAATGGGAAAATAGTTAAGATTAAAGCACGTAAACTTAAGCCCAAAGCTTAAAGTGTATTTACATAAACCCCAACTCCAATTGAGCTACTTCGCTCATCATTTCTTTTTCCCAGGGCGGGTCAAAGGTTAAGTTTATCTTAGCACTTGTAACACCTTCTAAATCTTTTATTTTTTGTTCTACTTCTACAGGTAATGATTCCGCAACAGGGCAGGAAGGAGATGTGAGGGTCATGGTAACTACAACATCATTTGTTTCGTTCACGTTCACTTCATATATAAGGCCGAGTTCCCAAATATCCACAGGTATTTCAGGGTCGTAGCAGGTTTTAAGCATGTCTATTACTTTCGTGCTTAATTCCTCGTTTTTGCTATTTATTACTGCGGGCATTTTGTTAATTAGAAATTGGAAATTACAAATTAGAAATGAAATTCAATTAAGTTTAGCTTTTACTGTTTTAGTGATTGATGCGGTAATTTTCATGATTTCATAACAATCATCTAACAAACTTTTTGCTTCTTTAGAGGTAATATAATCAGTATCTCTTAATAATCTTATCCAATAATGGGTTTCTCGAGCCTCTTTGTGAGCGATATTAAATTTTGCATAAAAATCTCTTTCTGATTGGGCTCCAACAGCCTCTTCTATATTTGCACCAATAGACGTTCCACTTCTCAAAACTTGTTTAGATAATACAAACTCTCTTTTCTCTTCTGTTAAATAACGATATAGACCTACCACTCTTTTCGCAAAAGCGTAGCTCTTTTCAACTATTATATTGTCTGTTTTCATTTCTAATTTGTAATCTCTAATTTCCAATTGTACGCAGCGCCAGCGCGTCAAATTTAATCTGTTTTATCATAGCGGTAAGTCCGTTCGAGCGGGTAGGGGATAAATGTTCATGCAAACCTATCTTATCTATGAAATTAATATCAGCATTAATAATCTCTTCAGGAGTATGGTCCGAGAAAACTCGTATTACCAATCCTACCAAGCCTTTTGTAATGATGGCATCACTGTCTGCTGAATAAATTATTTTACCGTCTTTCAATTCTGAATGCAGCCATACCTTGCTTTGGCAACCTTTAATTTCATGGGCTTCATCTTTATATTTTTCGTCAATCTTTGGCACAGAATTCCCTATCTCAATAATGTGCTCGTATTTCTCCATCCAGTCGGTAAAAAGTTCAAACTCTTCCACAATTTCATTTTCTGTTTCTTCGATGCTCATACACTATTTCAACATACTTATTGCCTTGTTAAGGGCTTTCACAAAAATATCAATCTCCTCAAAGGTATTATAAAATGCAAAGGACGCACGCACCGTTCCGGGTATTTTATAAAAGTCAATCAGGGGCTGTGTGCAATGGTGCCCGGTGCGGACTGCGATACCTTGCTTGTCCAGTAATATTCCAATGTCGGAAGGATGAATGCCTTCCACTACAAAAGAAACAACAGCCGTTTTGTGCGGAGCAGTTCCAATAATTTTTAACCCCTCTATTTTTTCTAACCTTTCAGTAGTATATAAAAGCAAATCGTGCTCGTGTTTTGCAATCACATCTAAACCTATTCTATTTACATAATCTATTGCTTTCGCCAAAACTATAGATGCTTCAATATTGGGCGTGCCGGCTTCAAATCGCAGCGGAGCATCATTATAAGTAGTCTTTTCAAAGGTTACTTCTTTGATCATTTCTCCGCCACCTTGGTAAGGCGGCATTTGGTTTAACCATTTGCTTTTTCCATATAAAACTCCAATGCCGGTTGGGCCAAAAAGTTTATGCCCGGAGAAGGAATAAAAATCCACATCGAGTTTTTTTACATCCACCTTCATGTGTGGAACGGCTTGCGCACCGTCTAATAAAACGGGGATATTTTTTGAGTGAGCAAGTTCAATTATTTCTTCTACCGGATTAACTGTGCCCAATGTATTAGAGACATGATTCACAGCCACCAGCTTGGTTTTATCGGAAAGCAGTTTTTTAAATTCCTCCATTTTCAATTCACCTTCCTTCGTAATCGGAATAACTTTCAATGCTGCACCTTTCCTTTCGCAAAGCATTTGCCAGGGCACAATGTTCGAGTGATGCTCCAAGTGTGAGATAATAATTTCATCGCCGCTTTTTACAAAAGCTTCTCCGAATGAAAACGCTACAAGGTTTATGGCTTCTGTAGTTCCGCGGGTGAAAATAATTTCTTCGTGAGATGCATTCAGATGTGCAGCAATAGTTTTTCTGGATGCCTCGAATTCATTTGTAGCTTTATTACTTAAGTAGTGAATGCCCCGGTGCACATTGCTATTCGTCTCCTTGTAATATTTTTCAATAGCATTGATAATTACTAAAGGTTTCTGCGAGGTAGCCGCATTATCGAAGTATACAAGAGCCTTGCCATGAACCGTAGTTTGTAGTATGGGAAAATCCTTGCGGATAGTTTCCACATCCAATTCTTTTGTCACTATTTTTGCTACAATATCCATAGTTGGAAATTATTGGATATTCTCTTCAATTTTCTGTTCAATCAGCGTTCTGAAAGTCTCGTTCTTAATAGTATTGCTGACTTCTTTCGCAAATGCCTGCAACAAAATATTCTTTGCCAGCTTTTCATTCAGTCCGCGGGAACGCATATAGAATAAAGCTTCTTCGTTCAGCATACCTGTTGTAGTGCCATGTGTGCAACGTACATCATCGGCATAAATTTCCAGTTGTGGTTTGGTGTTGATAGTGGCTTTGTCACCCATCAAAATATTTTTATTGGATTGATAGGCATTCGTTTTTTGTGCATCACGATATACCAATATTTTTCCATTGAATACACCTGTTGCATTATCAGCAATAACTCCTTTGTAAAGCTCATTGCTCATACAATTTGGTGCACGGTGTTCCACCATAGTATGGTTATCGGTATGGCAATTTTCTTTCACCACAAATAATCCGTTGAGGTGAACTTCCGCATTTTCCCCATTAATAAAAACTGTCGGGTCGTTACGAACCATGCCTCCATTAAGTGTTATAGCAACACTGTTCATGCGGCCCCTGGTATTAACAGTGAAGTGGCGCACATCATTCCGTTGCGATAAAATATCTTCGTCCTGTAAAATATAATTTTCCAGTGAAGCATTATCCTCAATAATAAATTCTGTTGCAGAATTGGTGAATGTTTTTCCTGTTTGGTTGACTGAATGATAAGATTCTATAAGCGTGAGGCCCGCATTTTTATGTAGATAAACCAAATGCCGTGGGTTATAAAAACTTTTTGCCTCACCGGTGCAAATATTTGCAATATGTATAGGTATTGGGAATGAGAAATTTTCTGGTATACTGATAAAGAGACCATCACCGGCAAGTGCTGTATTCAGTATAGCAAGCGGGTTGGCAGTCTTTTCTAATCCGGAATTGAAATGTTTTATTGCAACTTCATTTCCTCCTTCAAGTGCTTTGAATAAACTTTTGATTGTAACCTCTTCAGGTAATTTTTTCAAGCGGGAATATTCCGGAATATACTTTCCGTTTATCAATACCACTGATACAAATTGATCAGTTAGTAAATTCTCAATTCCACTTTCTTTAAGGCTTACAGAGCCATT
>CAIWVW010000073.1 GCA_903916255.1 uncultured Bacteroidota bacterium | reverse complement strand
GGCGAAGCCGCGACATGATTCCCCCTAATAAAATATACCAGTGTCATTCCGAACGGAACATAATGGAGTGAGGAATCTGTTTTTATTTCTGAATAATCATTTTCCCTTCTCCAAGCAAACTGCCATCTGCATTTAAAACCCGGTAGAGATAAATGCCATTGGGCTGATCACTCAAATTAAGTGAATGGTGATTAGTGGATAGTGAATAGTTTGAGGAATACACCTTTTCGCCAAGGACATTATAAACCTCAACTGACAACTGATTACTGACAACTGACGACTGAAATGTGAAAATACCGGTGGAGGGGTTGGGGAAAAGAGAGATGGAATAATCTAAGGAGCTAATTTTATTTGTTCCCTCTTCAATATCGCACGTCCATTTTGCAAGGAACCCGTATTCTAAGCCAATACCGGTTAAATAATAACTTCCGAAATAACAGCCTTCAGAATCAAAGGGGATGTCAATATCGCCCGAAAAAAATACAGAATTACTTAGCGGGTCAGCAGCAACACAATTATTGTCATCATTGTTATTATTAATAGCACTTCCACATAAAACTGCACCGGAAGTATCGAATTTATAAAGAAAAGACGGTTCTGCGGAATCTGATAATACTGTTAATCCACTAAAATTTATGGAACCGTAAAATGTTCCAGACAAATAAACCCCATTTGTATTATCACAAGCAATAGACCATGGTTGTGGAAAATAAGGAAGATCATGTAATGGAGCGCTTTTTTTTGCCCAAATCACATTGCCTAACGAGGAATATTTTACTAAATATATCCCCATACTGTCGGATAAATTTTCTGTACCAAAAATAACTGTATCGTGAAAATTCCCGGTCACATATAAGTTTTCTGCCGGGTCAATAGCAATAGCCTTACATACTCTGTCACCAGAACTTCCGCTACTATAAGCATATGAATTTGCAGATGAAAGATTTGGTGATGTGATCCAAAGAACATTCCCTGTAGAATCAAATTTAGCAACAAATATATTTCCGTTTGTCGAGGATAAAGAATTAGAGCCAATAGTTACGTTACCGGAGAAGTCCCCTTCAACATAAACATTACCATTTGAATCAGTTACCAATGAGTTCCCTGTCATATAACCATTATTAGCTGATGTTTTAATCCATAAAGGGGTACCGAAGGCGTCATATTTAATAAGAAAAAAACTAATGTTATTAGGCGCATACATTGGGATTGAACCAACTTCAACCGTATCATAAAAATATCCTGTTTCATACGTATTACCCCAATTGTCTATTTTAACTGCTTGGGGACCAATTGTACCACCATCTACACCTCCAGGCTTTGAATAGGAACCCCAAATAAATGACCCAGAAGAGGAAAACATTGCTGTAAAAAACATGCCAAAACCGTTGTTAGGAAATGTAAAACTCCCAATAACCATGGTATCTATATAGTTACCAGTTAAGCACACATTATTATTTTTCCCTGTAGCAACAGAAATTCCATCAGCATAATCTTGAGTAGATTCTGCAATTCCCCATAGTGGGGTGCCTGAATTATCAAACTTAACCAGAAATCCGCTTGTAAGGAATTGTGGGCTATAGAAATTAATTGTTCCGAATGAAACCTTACCCCCAAAATTCCCGGTTTCATATATATTACCTAAGTTATCAGTTGTTAAGTCTTCTGGATCTACAAGTGAACTATCGCCATTCTGGTGATTAACTTCTTCCTTTGCCCACAACCAACTCTGCCCCTCACAAAGTGAAAAACTAAAAACAAAAAGCACAAGTAATATTTTTTTCATTCAACAAATATAGTTAAAATCCAATATATTATAAATACCACACATTTACATTCCATTTGCCTCCCAACTTATTCGCAACAGTAGTTTTAAAATTGCTGCAATAGTGTAATATGCTTATTATCAATATAAAATGAGCATATGCATTACTTTTAAAAGTCTGTAAAAGTGCAGCGAATAAATTTTTAGGGAGTGCGAAAAAAACCAGCTTAAAACGTAACGTAATCTATCGGGTTAACAGGGCTACCCTGATACCACAATTCAAAGTGGAGATGAGGGCCGGTAGTCAGTTCGCCGGAGTTGCCCACTATGGCAATTACATCACCGGCTTGTACATTGTCTCCGGCTTTTTTCATCAGCACCGAATTATGCTCATAAACTGATATGATGTTATCCTTATGTTGGATAATAATGACGTTTCCGGTGGCTAGCGTCCATGTAGAAAGTATAATAGTACCATCAAGCGTTGCTTTAACGGCATCGTTTTCTTTGGAGGTTATATCAACTCCATAGTGGTTTGATACCGGATTGAACCCGTTGGTAACAATACCTTTCAGCGGGGCAAAAAAGAAATAGTCATTCAGGTTATTGTTAGCCTTACCACTGCCGCCAAGGGCTACATTATATGGATTCTGGGCTTCTACTTCGGTTCGTAAAATAGAATCGGCATGAGAGGGCGCCGCAAATTTTTTACTATGCTTATATGCACTTGAATCACCTTTTACAAGCTTTGTGGTATCGTCAACATCCACCGAATCATTCAGCACACGCCTGATGTTGCGTATATAATCGGACCTTTCCGATAATGCCTGCTCCAGCGAATCGGTTTTAAAACTAAGGTATAAAAGGTCTTTCCGGACATTTACATCGGCATAGCCTGGAATGTATTCCCGCAAAGGAGTAAAAGCCACCAAACTGATTACAAGGCCTATTAATACTACGCTTAACCCGCCCGTGATAATTACCAGCGAAGCAATAGAGGTGCGGAGCGTTAACCTTACTTCAAAATTCTCTTCATTACGAATAATGAAAATATACTTTGACCTAAGCCGCTGAATAAATGTTTTCTTGGGCTTCTCCTCCTCTGCCATTGTGCAAAGATAACATAACATGCGATTGTCATTCTGAACGTAGTGAAGAATCTCTTTAGATTAGAGATCCTTCGTTTCACTCAGGATGACAAAGTCAAGCAGTTACATAGCCACGTCATCGTCTTTCTTCCCTTTCTCGCGGTTTTCCTTCACGTAGTAGGCAGCTTCCAGCATACTGATGTTATCTATCAGCTCATCAATATCCTTTACGTGCATGCCGTTATATATCCCGCGGATACAGCCTTCGCGGTCGACTAAAAAGAAATGGATAAACCCATTTTTACAGGAAGTATCTACCGGATTATAAAAAGCATCTATGGCAAACTGTTTCATCTTTCCCGAATCGGCCGAAAGAAAGTATTGTCGCTTTCCGGCATGAACCATGGTTGCATACGCGGCCAGATTTTGGGTGCTTTCTGAATCAAGTGCAAAGGTCAAAAGCCTGAGTGTGGTGTCTAAATCGGTACGGCTTTCTATCCGGTTCATTAATATAGCCTGCGAAGGGGATACATTTTTATCTTTCAAATCCTCGAAGCAGCAAACCCAAATGCGGCTATGCAAAGAATGGGCCGTTATAGTATTACCATTTTGGTTTTTAAAATTAAAATCGGCAACGGAATAAAAAACAGTATCCTTTTTTTGTTTGCCGTCAGCAGTAACAACGAATGGATGTTTAGGGCCGAAATAAGGTAATCGCACAAAGGACTTTTCTTTACCTGCCGTTAGGTAAACATAAAAAGCCGATGGGAAAATTAGGATAAATAGAAGGAGGAAGGTCTTCTTCGATTTTTTAAAGTTCATAAGGTTCTTAAAGTTTCAAAGTTCATACTTTCCGCCTTATAAACTTTATGAACTTTAAACTTTACTGATGCATTGCTACCGCGGAAATAATATCCTTGATGTGGTAAGTATATACCCCTTCGGTAATTACCATAAATGCTAAATAGAATATAAACAGCGTATAGGGCGCAATAATTACATATTTCAGGGCCTTCTTTTCATCGCCAAGGTGCATAAACACAAATACAATAAAGAAAGCTTTGGCAATAGTTAAAAATATGAAGAGATATTCTTTGTTGGTTTCGCCCAATACTTCAGAATATTTGAAACCGATAAAAAGCTCGAAAAGGGTAACAACAAGCATAATCCAAAATACCATCCACAGTTTCTTACGGGTAGTTTTTCCATGCGCTTCGTCATGAATTGCCATCTTTTCGTAGTTAGGATAACCTTCGTATTCTTCAAAAAAATCTGCCATGTCTTAAAAATTTTTAATGTTGAAATGAAATACTTTTGCGTTTATTTTCTAAAGGAGGTAAAAGAAGGTGAAAACGAATACCCATACCAAATCCACAAAGTGCCAGTATAAGCCTGCCTTTTCAACCATTTCATAGTGTCCGCGTTTGTCCATAACGCCATTGGCTACCATCAGAAATATAATAATGTTTATTATCACCCCGCTGAATACGTGGAACCCATGGAACCCTGTTATACAGAAAAAGAAATCGCCGAAGGTAGGCAACATGGTATAGGAGTTCACAATCAAGTTAGCTCCTGTAAAATGCGGATTAATAATATGTACGCCATTCATAATGTAATCTCGGTAAACGCCTTGGTAGGTTGCAGTAATTTCCGGACCTGTGATAAAGTGGTACCACTCCCAGCATTGTGAACCAACAAATATAAAGCCTCCTATAATGGTAAAGAATAACCACATCATAACTTGTTTGCGGTTTTTACGGTGACCTGCTTCCACAGCCAATACCATGGTAACAGAACTCATAATAAGGTCAAAGGTCATAAAACCTACATACGCAAGAGGCAGGTCTTTGCCAGGAAGGAATGGAAAGTGGTGGAACACCTCGTTTGGGTGTGCCCACTGGCCAAAATATTTATGACGCATGAAGCCATACGCGCAAAGCAGGCTGGAGAATGTGAGCGCATCGGACACAAGGAAGAACCACATGAAGAGCTTGCCGTAGCTAACACCAAAAGGTGAAACGCCGCCTTCCCAGTCTTTTTTTAACGGAACCGCTGTAGCTTGATTGGACATAATTCGAATTAAGTTGAATAATTAAATATACCGTTTGGGGCGCAAAATTAAGAAGTTTACTTTAAGAACAACCTGATAAAAAAAATATTTTTCTCACCGCATGATGAGCATAAAAATAAACAGGTATACCCATAACCCGTCTAAAAAGTGCCAATAAGTGGCACAAAGCTTAATTCCCAAATGGTTATCGGCCGTATATCTTTTCCTCCTCGCTTTAAAATAAACCACCGACAAGGCAATTAATCCCCCAAGGATATGGCAAAGGTGTAAAGCGCATAATACGTATAGGTAGGAAGCTGAAGCGTTACTTTCCGTTCCGGTGAAATAAATATTCTTACTGATGAGCACATACCAGGAAATGAATTGAAATACTCCGAATGCAACTCCCAGTATAAGGGTTGTAAGCACAGCCGTACTAAGCATGTTAAGCGAATTTTTGCGGATAAGCTGTGTACACCAGTTCATGCTGATGCTGCTTATAATTATAATAGCTGTGCTTATCCAGAAGGTAAAGGGCAATTCAAAAACCATCCAGGTGCCTGTCTGGCGCCGAACGATATATCCGCTTGTAAGTCCGGCAAACATCATGGCAATGCTTACAAGCCCAATCCACAATAAAAACTTGCGCGACTTTTCTTTTAACTCAGGAGACATTGGCTCCTGCCGAGTTATATTTAGTCCCTGTGCCATGTCCATAATTATAAAGTATTTTTTAGTGGCCTATTTCCTTCTTATAATCTTCGGCAGAGAGCAGGGCATCGGCTTCTGCCATATCCTTAACGCTCATTTTAATCATCCAACCGTCGCCATATGGGTCGGTATTTACCAATTCCGGATTGGCTTCCAATTTTGGATTCACTTCCAGCACTTTTCCTGCCACAGGCAAAAACAATTCAGAAACAGTTTTTACGGCTTCAATAGTACCAAAAAGGCCACCATGCTCAAACTCTTGGCCAATGGTTGCTATTTCAACAAAAACGATGTCCCCAAGTTCGCTTTGCGCAAAATCGGTAATTCCTACATAGGCATCGGCTCCGTCAATGCGAATCCATTCATGGTCTTTGGTGTACTTCAGGTTCTCAGGAAAATTCATGATTATATTATTTAGGGCGGCAAATATAAAACCAATTTTTCTACTTTTGCAATTATTAATCAAGACATCCTTGAATATGAATGAAGAAATGCAAATGATTTTGGACGATGCCAGAGAACAAATGGAGAAGGCCATCAGTCACCTGGAGAATGAGTTAGCCAAAATTCGCGCAGGACGCGCGAACCCCGCCATGCTCGAAAATATAATGGCTGAAGCGTATGGAAGCCGCACCCAGTTAAAGTCGCTGGCCAATATAAACTCGCAAGATGCCCGCACACTTATTATTCAGCCTTGGGACAAATCTACACTTGAGGCTATCGATAAGGCTTTGCAAGCTGCCAACCTGGGAGTAACACCGCAAAACGACGGCAACTTAATCCGCCTTTCCTTCCCGCCCTTAACAGAGGAACGAAGAAAAGAAATGGTGAAAAAAGTAAAGGTAGAAGCCGAAAATGCCAAAGTAAGCATCCGCACCATCCGCCGGGAAACGAATGAAGCACTGAAAGATTTGCAAAAAAGTGGCGTACCCGAAGATGAAGTGAAAGGCGCCGAAGAAAAAGCCCAGAAACTGACAGATGAATTTATTATTAAAAGCGATAAACACTCCGAAAGCAAGGAAAAAGAAATTCTGACTGTTTAGTAGGCAATTTTACCCGATTGCTTCCCTTTTATTATTATTTTTACCTCAATTAAACCATAAACTCTATCTAACGTCAAACACCAAAATTTAAAAAATCATGAAAAAACTGTCTATTTTAGCAAGCACCCTGCTTTTAGGGGGAATTATCGTATTTGTTTCCTGTACTAAAACAGGCCCGCAGGGCCCATCCGGACAAAACGGAGCAACAGGAGCCACTGGAGCTACAGGCCCAACAGGACCAGTAATCTATGGTACCATTACAGGTAATGTAATAATGACCAATATATATGGTGCTCCCGTAACGAATGATTACGGAGGTGGATATATTTTATTGAAAAACGCTACTACCGGTATACGGGTTGATTCGATAGTTGCAAATGCAGCTACGGGTGCGTTTGCTATTGACAGTGTTCCAACAGGCACCTACAATATGTTTTGCATTTATTCAGGATATGGAGAGAATGTACATCAGAATGTTGAAGTGAACGGAAACCTGCAGGTCGATAATAAACTTTCGGCCATTCCTTCTTTCAATGTTACTACTGCTGTTGATTCGTTAGGAACCACTAACAGAGATAAAGCCAATTTATATATAGGCGGAACCATTGCTGCTGATGGCAATGGAGAAAGAACAATACTTGTATTTGCAGGAACTTCTTCATCTGTTGCCTCTGCTCCCGGTACGTATTCCTTCCTTATCGCTAAAACTATTCCCCAGGATTCAACCAGCTATAATTTTGCTATCCCTTTAAATACCATTTATGGCAACGGTTTTGCTTATGGAAGCAATGTGTATTTTACCATATACGGCGCAGCCAATAACTATAACTATGGCGACTATACAAACTATACCTATGGTCAATTTTATTATTCTGCCATAACTTCTACCGGAGTAACAGTAGCACCAACTATTACACTTCCATAAGGATTCTATTTTAATGGTTAGATAAAAATGCCGGAGATTTTCTCCGGCATTTTTTGTTTATTTTCATGCCATAAATTTAACTATTGTGAGCTATCCTTTCAATGTCCGCGTATATGGAATTCTAATAGATGAGAATAAAGATGTGCTTGTTTCCGATGAATTAATTCATGGCAAATATATTACCAAGTTTCCCGGCGGCGGATTGGAATTTGGCGAGGGAACAATAGATGCCATTAAGCGTGAAATGATGGAAGAAACCAATACCGAAGTGGAAGTATTGGAGCATTTTTACACCACCGATTTCTTTCAGGCCTCAGCATTTAACCCACATGCACAGGTTATAAGCATTTATTATCTGCTGAAGGCTATATCAAATCTGAATGTTATAATTAAACAAAAGCCATTCGATTTCGATGAAGAAAAAGAAGGAGCTATAGCATTCCGTAAAATTCCTGTTTCCACTATTTCTGAAAATGATTTCACTTTTCCGATCGACAAGAAAGTAGCTGCAATGTTGGCATCTAGAAGGACTCCTGCACTGTAAGATAAAACTCTTCCGTTTCACCATAACCCACATCCAGCCGGATGTTGATATGCTGCTTTCTTACATAGTTATAGCGTAGCCCCACACCTTCTGCTATTACAGGGTTAGGCGACTCGGGGAAAGTATTATAGTTCCCGAAGAAACCTACCGTTCCAAAAGCTACACAACTTACCCTTCCTATTAAATGCAGCCTTGCTTCTGCCTGCAAATAACTAAGCGCATCATCGCGGTAATAACCTTGATAATATCCGCGAATCTGTTTGCTTCCGCCTACGAGCGCCAGTTGATTGAACGGCACATCGCCCCAAGTAAATTGATTATGTTGTGTAACGGCCAACACCAAAGGGTTTGCAAGTTCATGATACCATGTAATATCGGAAACCACTTTACCAAAATTATAGGTAGAACCCAATTGCCTGTAATTGAAATTAGACAGCACTTTTATATACCAGCCATGTGCAGGAAAGAACACACTATCCCGGGTATCGTACAATAAATCTATACCACCGCCCGAGGTAACACTGCCTGCGCTTCCCCTTACGGTATCGGCTGCGAGCGAGCCGCCCGGCTGGGTTGCACCCATCACATCATCTTCGAAATAATAATCGAGCCCCATATAAAAATGCGGAAGCACTTTTCGGAAAGCATTTAAAAATATTTTCGGGAAACGTACATCATATAATTCCTTTGCCACCCTGTTCTCGCCAATTCCCCAATAGTAATAACTGTAGTTATAATAATCCGCTTCCCCCTCAAAATAGTAGTTATTGTGCTTGGTGTATATCTGGTAAGGCACATAAATATAGTCTTGCTTGTTTTGGGAATAGGCTACAAATGCAGCAATAAGGCTATGTTTAGTGGTGCTGTCATACGAACATTTAAAAGGAGTGAGCGCACCTACCCCAACCAGAAAGCGGGTTTCGGGGGCATATGACAGTACCGGCACCAGCCTTATATCTACCTTGTCATTCTTATGCCAGCTTTGTGTCGTGTCTTTATGCCACATAAACCCGGTATCATCTGCCGAGGCATAGCACCTTGCAAAAGGCAAAAGAAGCGTAAAGAGAATAAGTAACTTTTTCAAAAACGGGGTGGGTTTAGGGTTGCTAAGTTAAGGGAGTTTTTGGAAGTGATTTTTTAAAATTGAAAAAACTTATATGCAACACTTTTTAGGGGTTTATAAAGTAGCGCATAAACACATTATATTTTGATAATAAGCATGTTACAATATTGCTGCAATTTAAAAACTACTGTTGCAATTAAGTTGTGTAGCAAATGCCACGCATTTATAATGCATGTATTAGGCGAGATTTGAGTAAAAGGCCAATCCACTCACTAATGGTACCGAATTAGTGGCACAGTAAATATGCAGGAAGCAGAACTTTAACGGCTACTTGCCCACGAAGTGTATCCTCGTAGGTACGAATTGGACAGATGCCGAAACAAGTTCGGCATGACACCTTTACTCGTTTGTAG
>CAIWVW010000072.1 GCA_903916255.1 uncultured Bacteroidota bacterium | reverse complement strand
CGGAGTATTCACTATTCAGTTGTCAGATGTCAGTGTTCAGTCATCAGTTGAAATTTACGATGTGCTTGGACAAAATTTACTCACTCAAACATTAAGCTCGACACATGAAAACAATATTATTAATCTGAGCAATAAAGCAGCCGGAATGTATTTTTACCGTGTAGTAAAACAAGACGGAAATATATTGGGTGAAGGAAAGATTTTGGTTCAGAAATAACATTAATTATACAGCCCCATCCTTTTTATAATTGCGGGGTCGGCTCTTATGGTCAATGACTGCTCATTGACTTTTGTCTTGTTTCTGTTTGCCGTCATATGTTTGCGGTTTTAGCAAAATACAGCTGCATTTTATATGACCCCTATCGAACTTGAACTAAACAGCACCTATCAATCGGCATTTTACAGCGACAAGCGATACCTGTTTTTATATGGTGGCGCAGGCAGCGGCAAATCGCAGTTTGCCGCACGCAAAATACTTTACCGCATGCTGACCGAACCGGGCCATCGTTTCCTTATTGTACGCAAGGAAAAGTGCCACGTAAAGGAAAGCATGTTCACCCTGCTGAAGGATATTATAGAATCTTACAAAATATCACATCAATTTTTTTTCCGGAATGATACTATGCAAATAACGCATACTGAAACCGGAAATGAAATAATTGCCGCGGGGCTGTTGGAGAGCGATAAGATAAAATCTATTACCGGCATAACCGGGATATGGGTGGAAGAAGCCTTTGAACTGGAGAAAAAAGATTTCGACCAGTTAAACTTGCGATTGAGGGGCCTGACAGAAAGCTATAAGCAAATTATCTGCACCTTCAACCCGATGGATGCCGACCATTGGCTGAAAAGCATGATGGATAAAAAGCCCGATAACCTGCTGTCCATGCAAACCACCTTTACCGATAATATGTTTATCGATAGAGAGTACATGGATGAGCTCATTCATCAATATAAACAGAATGAAAATTTTTCACGCGTTTATATTAATGGCGATTGGGGGCGCGCATATACGGGCGGAGAATTTTACCACGGTTTTTCCTGGACAAAACATGTGGACAGCATAAGTTATAACGCCGCTTTACCCCTGCACATTACGTTTGATTTTAATGTGAACCCATATGTTACCTGCTGTGTCTGGCAAATAGATAATAACCACTCCGGAGAATTAAAGAAAGCGATGCAGATTGATGAGATTTGCCTAAGGCATCCGCGAAACTCCACCAAGCAGGTATGCGCAGAATTCAGGCGGAAATATTTTAATGAAAAGGGCCATACGGCAGGATTATTTATATATGGCGACCCGGCAGGCCGCCATGAAGACACTCGCAGCGAAAAAGGGCACAACGATTTTACCATTATCCGGAATGAATTAAGGGACCTGCACCCCACTATGAGAATAGCAGATAAAGCACCGGGCGTAAAAAGCCGTGGCGATTTTATCAACTCTATTCTGGAAAGTGAATATGATGGAATTTCAATTGTGATAAATGAAAACTGCAAAAACAGTATCGGTGATTTCAGCTTTTTGAAGCAGGATGTGAACGGCGTAAAACTTAAAGAAAAAGTGAAAGATGAAAAAACAGGCGGAACATATGAAAAATATGGGCATACGAGCGACAGCGCCGACTATTTCCTGACTTCTGTTTTTTCTTCCGAATTTGATTATTTCCTGAACGGACAAAAGAAATTCAACCCCGTTTTTGGGAAAAAGAGAAGTAACAATATTTGGTAATCTATATTAATTCGCCCCCAATTTTGCAAACAGTTCTTTTTTCTTGCTGCGGGAAACATCGATAGAACTGCCATCCTTCATTTCAATGGTATTGGAATCTTTGTAAAATTTTTCCACATAATTCAAATTAATAAAATGGGCATTATGTACGCGGAAAAAACCCGAATCGGTTAAAATATCTTCATACTCTTTAAGTGTTCGGGTAGTAATTATTTTACTGCCATCGTCCATATAAATTATAGTATAATTCGAATCGGCCTGAAACCGGGTAATATTGCTGATTTCGATAAACCGTGTGCTTTGCGCATCTTTAATGGCAAGTTTTTTAGGCTTCCGGTTTTGTGCTACATTGGTTATATATTCTACAAGGGCGGCAAACTTGGGCGTTTCATTTCGTTCCGGGATTTTTTTAATTTTTGCCAATGCTTCTTCCAGTTCAGTTTTATCTATAGGTTTCAGTAAGTAATCGAGTGCATTTAATTTAATGGCTTTAATGGCAAACTGGTCGTAAGCAGTAGTAAAAATAACCGGCGACGATATTTGTATGCGGTTAAATATCTCGAAGCATCTTCCATCTGAAAGTTCTATATCCATAAGAATAATATCAGGAAAATCATTATTGCCAAACCACTGAACGGCTTTTTCGATACTGGGTAAAACACCTGCTATTTCAATTGTTTCATCCAGACTGTTCAACAGCTTAACAAGCCTTTCGGCGGCAGGCAATTCATCCTCAATAATTAGTGCTTTCATATTCGTTTGGAGTTAAAAGTGGCAATTCAACAATAAATGAATCGGAAGTTCGGGAGATTTTTATATTCCTTTTATACAGCAAATGGTATCTTTCGTCAATACTCTTCAAGCCCAGCCCGGTAGACTCTTCCACCCCTATTTTGGGTTGCAGATTATTTTTAACCACTAACGTATTCGCATCGGTGGTTTTTATTTCTATATAAAGCGGGCTTTCTTCCGAAACCAAATTATGCTTGATAATATTTTCGAGCAATAATTGCAAGGAGTGATTGGAAATAAAATATCCCGACAGGTTTTCGTTTATATCCCAACGAACAATTAATTTATCGCCATATCGTATTCTAAGCAGGTGAATATACCGCTCGGCCTGCAACAACTCATTTTTCAATTCGGTAAATTCCATATTCCTGAACTGCAGCGAATAGCGGAAATATTTCGAAAGTTCATCTACAAACACAGGCGCATCGGGCGATTTGCTTTCCACCAGATAGGATAGTGTATTCAAATCATTAAATAAAAAATGCGGGTCCATTTGCTCCCTTAATTCCCTAAGTTGCATTTCAATTAATTTCTGACCGGCTTCCGCTTTCAATCTTTCCCGTTTCAATATACCGGTAATGCGCCAGATTATAATTGCAATTATTAAAACTGATGCCAGCAACTTAACCCACCATAACACCCAAAAAGGAGGGGCAATAATGAAACTTACAGTTGCATCGCTTTTGCTCCAAACCCCATCGCTATTGCGAACAGACACCAAAAATGAATACTCGCCGGGAGGAAGTTTGGGATATTGAACAACGGTATACTTAGTATAACTGTATCCGGTATCCACGCCTTCCATTTTGTAGCGGTAAAGAACATCGGAATGGTCGCGGTATGTAAGCCCGACATAATTTATTACAATATTATTTTCATCATAACTTAAATAATGTTTCTGCAAACCCAAAGAGGTTGCAGCATTATTTATACTTAACCCGGTAATATAAATTGGCGGCGGGGTTTTATTAATACCTATTTTATCCATGTCGAATGACACCAACCCGTTATTGGTTCCTGCATAAACCATATTTTTAATGGGAACGATGCAATTTATTTCCTTCAAATTAGGCACGGCAATATTTTTTATGGAATCGATGCTGCATATCCCTTTATTTGTATAATGCATTATAATGTGAGATATGCCCATATTTGTGCCTACCCACAAGTTTCCTTTATAATCGAAACTAATGCAGTGGGAAAAATTACTTATTAATCCATTGCTACTATTAATAAACCGGAGTTGGCCTTTATTTATAAAAATTAAACCTGTATCGCGCGTAGCCATCCATAAATCGCCATTGGAAGATAATTTAATATCATCTATGCGCTTTTTGAGAACAGAATATTTCGTTCCAAAATACACAAGCGAACTATTCGTGTATTCCCATAAACCTGCCATTGTTGCAATCCATAAATTATTATTCGAATCGAGAAGAAGTTTTTTTATAACCGCTTTCGGGTTAACCACCTTTAGTACCTTCATGGAATCTTCTGTTCTTGAAAACAATCTTGCATCGCCCGTGCAATTAGCCCACACGGAACCATCTTTATTTTGTAACAAGTCCTTTTCGCCTGCCCAATAGGTTGTTTTTGTTTTTAAAAGAATAAAATCATCCGGATTATTGTATGCCCTCAGGGTTTTCCCGCTGCTTATCCACACCGTTTTATCTTTATTAAACAGGATAAAATTAAGCGTTGTGGAATTATTGAAATCTGAAATTGTGTGATAGCTTATGCTGTCTTTCTTTAATACAGTAATAACATTACCCGGTGAAGGAGCTATCCAAAGTGAACTGTCGGGAGCCTGCACCAATAAATTAATTTTATTCCCCGGCAGGCCATTCTCCATAGTTCTCGTTTCAAAATTCAGGGAACTTAAATAATAAATTCCATTGGTGCGGCTTGTAAGCCACAACCCTCCTTCATTATCGATAGCCACAGATGTGATTTGTTTATCCTTTAAGCTATGCATTATGGCAACCTTAAAGATTTGCTCATTATAGCAGTATACAGGCTCATCATCCTGCAGCGCAATCCATATCTTTCCTGATTTATCGAAACTTAATTTGGTTATGGCAGAATTAAAAACTGTAGAGAATATGATTTTATTATCCTGAAGTATGTCTAATTCCCTGTCATGTGAAAATGCAGTTTTGCCACCCGGTAATTTTACAGCCTGAACAAACCTTATCCGCGGGAATTCAAATGGCAGGTAATAAAAACTACCTTTATTAAAAACAGCATGAACGGAAAGAAGTGAAGAAGTGTCCATATCCGATTCGTACTTATTTATTGTAGAACCGATTAGGGGCTGATTAGTCCCCGGAATCCTGAAAATATAGGCAGTTCTTCTAGGCAAACTTATAAATTCGATTTTATCTTTATGTTTTAAATCCAGTTTAATAACACCGGGAATAAACTGAGTTGCTATATAAAGGTATTCGGAATCATCGACACCTAATGAGGTTATAAGAGACCGGTGCAGCATAGTTACCAGCTTATCATTTTCCGGAAGACTGAATATGGAATCATTATAATAATAACTAAGCCTGCCGGAATATGAACGGAACCAGATTCTTCCTTTATAATCTTCTGTCGCTTCGAAAATAGTATTATCCGCCAGCCCGTTCGCCGTAGTGAAAGATTTGAACTGATACCCGTCGAACCGGCATACACCATGGTCGGTGCTGAACCACATAAACCCTTTTGAATCCTGCATTACATGATATACTTCAGAACTTGGCAACCCTTCATTTACCGTAAAATTCTGGAAAGGCAGCGTGTTTTGCGCCTTGCAGTTTGCAACAAAAAAACATGCATACAAAATTAATGTACTGATAATTTTACCTGCTTTTGTAAAATTCATCCAACCGGTATGTCTGCGTTTAACTTGCAAAATAAAGTTTGTTTTCTATCAATACCTGTTCACTTAACTATCACAAAGTTAATTAGTTTACAATAGGATTGCATTACAGGTAAAAAAATAAATTACTTCCTCGGGTGAAAGCGGAGTATGGCATCGCGCAAATATTCCCTGTCTATGTGGGTATATATTTCGGTGGTAGTAATACTTTCATGCCCCAGCATTTCCTGAACAGCGCGAAGGTCGGCGCCACCCTCTACCAAATGGGTGGCAAATGAGTGCCTGAACGTATGCGGACTTATATGTTTCTGCAAGCCTGCCTTCTGCTTCAGCTGTTGAATAATGGTAAACACCATAACACGCGTCAGCATCCTGCCCCTGCGGTTAAGAAAAACGATGTCTTCCATTTCCTTTTGCACCGGAACATGCGGCCGTATTTCGTCGAGGTAAATTTTAATGTATTTGGCAGCTGAAGCGCCCAATGGAACCAATCGTTGTTTGTTCCCTTTTCCTATTACCCGAATAAATTCTTCTTCAAAAATAATGTCCGATATTTTCAGGGTTACCAGTTCGGTTACCCGCAAACCGCAACAGTAAAGCGTTTCGAGCATAGCTTTATTCCGCTGGCCCTCGGGCGTGCTCATATGAATGGCATTCACCAGAATGTCTATTTCTTCAATACTCAGCACTTCCGGCAGTTTTTGCGGCAAGCGCGGAAGTTCCAACAGTTCTGCCGGGCTCTGCTTTATCAAATCTTCCATAAGCAGGTACTTGTAAAATGCCCGTATGCCTGATATCATTCGTGCCTGGCTGCGCGGGCCGATACCCAACCCGATAATGTACATAATAAATTCCTGCAACTGCTTGAAAGTTACATTTTCGGGGCTGACTTTTATTTCCTTAATTTCAAAAAAACGCTGCAAATTGGCTATATCATGTAAATACGCTTCCACGCTGTTTTCCGACAAAGATTTTTCGAGCCTCAGATACCCCTTAAAACCTTTTATGGAAGAATGCCAGTCCATAGTCAGGAAAAATCTTCCGGATTTAATTGCGAAAAATGTGTTTTCCGCTGAATAAAATATTTCTTTACGATGCTGCGCTTGTATACGCAGGTAACAGGCTGCAAATTGCGGCTCATTATCGCTTTTCTTTTCTTCAGTGTTTTAGGAATGCTGCCATAAAAATGCCAGTGTCCTTTCAATATAGCAAGAAAATCATTGGCATTGCCCATCAGTAAAAAACGGAATGCGGCAACTCCGTCAAGTACCATCCTTACGAATATTTTCCATGCCAGGGTGCCCGGCGGGTGGTTTTTGCAAAGTATTATCAGGTTATTGCGGAAGTTCAAATATGTTTTAAACGGGTTCGATTTCGGCAACATTCCACCTCCATAATGCATTACTTCCGCGCTTGGACAGTACATTACTTTATGGCCAAGCAACTTCATGCGCCAGCACAAATCGATTTCTTCCTGATGCGAAAAAAGGTCCTCGTCAAATCCGCCTAATTCATGGTATAACGGCCCGCGAATAAAAAGACAGGCGCCCGTTGCCCAAAAAATTTCCTTTACATCATCATATTGCTTTTCATCTTTTTCAATAGTATCGAAAATACGTCCGCGGCAAAACGGATACCCATACACATCGATAAAACCGCCGGCGGCACCGGCATATTCAAAATAGCCCGGACTTGTAAATGACTTTATTTTGGGCTGAACCGCACCAATGGCTTTATCATTATCCATTAGTTTTATAACAGGCTCTATCCAATCCTTTGTTACTTCCACATCTGAATTGAGAAGGATATAATATTCCGACTCAATTTTATCAAGCGAGGCATTGTATCCATAGGCAAAACCGCCATTCTGCGGGTTCCGGATAATTTTCACTTCCGGAAAATTCTGTTCCAAATATTGCACCGAATTGTCGGTAGAGGCATTATCGGCCACATATACCTTGGCTATGTTGCTGGAGAATTGCCAAACAGCGGGCAAAAACTGTTCGAGGAATTTTTTCCCGTTCCAGTTTAAAATTATTACAGCCACCCGGCATTTCTCTTCCACGCTACGTTTGCTGTATAATAATCAATGGGGATTGTTGAACTGGTCGTTAACGTCTTCGCCAAACCTGTCGCTGATGGTTTGCTGGTCGAGGTTGCTGGGAGTTCCCAGGCGGCTGTATAATACAACCTCCCATTGCGGGTTCTGCACTTCGCCGGTAGCGGTTGAATGAAGCAGGACGTAATAATTTGTTTCGATGGAGCGGGTATAAAAAACAAATTTTGTATTGGTTTGGCCATCCGCCATGCGGTTATATTGCCATATTTCGTAAGGATAGGTAGATGCATTATTCTTTTCGACTACCCGCTGACTGGGGGCGCCATACTGCAGATAAACCCTGCCCCTGTCCGTTTTATATCCTTTTATGCCGGGCACATTAAATGAATTATTTACGGCCATCACATTGTCGAGGTATTTTTGCCATGCCGTTAAAGGGTCTAACGAATCGCGCGACTCCCAGAAATAATAAAAAAATCTTTTCAGTTCGGGCATTGGAACCCACTTGAGGCTATCGGTGCTTACATAGGCCCGTTCGGTTGAATTGGATATAGGCGCAAGGCAGCGTATCGATTCTTCCAGCGTATCGCGGTTCATCATGTATACGGCAAATCCGGCCGGTATCCGTGTGGATTTAACTCCCGGGTTTTCTTTTGTAAAATCAAAAGCCCTTTTACAAATGACGTGGTTTTTGTTGTCAATCACCTTAACCAGCAACTGATAGCTCCCGGTGGGTAAATTATCGATAGGCACCTGCGCAAGCAAGGGCACCACCGTATCAGCATTCATTTGAACCGAGCGGAGAAAATTATTATTCATCTCCAGCGAATAGGCTCCGGGGCTTTCTACAGAATACTCTACATTTATTTTACCTCCCTGCCCCACAAACTTCTCGCTGTTATATATTTCGCAATAAAAACTCATCTTTTTAACCTGCGCCGGGTAGTTTGCAAAAACATACGGAATCATATCATACCCGCATTTATTATACGGGCCGGGCCGGGCCGAAGGGCTATATGATTGCAAAAACTCGGCATCCGATACAGAAGCAGAATCATGAACATAGCCTACATGAACGGTTTGTTTTCCGGAGATTTTATTATGCGCCGCACCATTCGGGTCATCAAAAGTAAATAGCAATGTATATTCTCCCTTTGGAAGCATGAATCGGTGAACATCAACAAAATCAGGCTTAATAGAGGAATCACTGACTTCGGGGCTCAGCACATTAAAATTTGCGGCCGCATAAACACTATCCTTGATTTTGAATACTAAGGTAATATGCGCCTTGGCACCATATTTGCCGTTTGCATTTTTTTTAAATACAAATGTATTACCCACCACCGACAAGTAAGTTTCAAAATAATTCTGGCCGGTGGGAGTAGTGAATGATGCAAAATTTAAAAATGTTTCCGGGTTTCCGGCAAACGAAGGTATAGCCCATCCGGAAAAGAGGATAATCAGTAATATCTCAATTTTTAAGCGCATTTTACCACACAAAGTTAGGAAAAAAAAGTAACAATGGGGAAGGAATAAGGGATAAGGAATAAGTACACACTTATCAGAAGCATCGAGACTTACTCCTTATACCATACTCCTTACGACTAATTTCATAATTTTGCCCCAAAATAAGCGAAATGAAAAAGATTGTGATGATTACCGGCGCCACGGCCGGATTTGGAGAAGCCACCGCCCACGAATTTGCAAAAAACGGATATGACCTGATACTTACCGGCAGAAGGCTGGAGCGGCTGAACAAGGTGGCTGAGGAAATGGGCAAAAAATACGGGGTGGAAGTTTTTACCCTGAATTTCGATGTGCGTAAAAACGAAGAAGTTCAAAAAAGCATTTACAGCCTGCCTGCCCAATGGCAGAATATTGATGTGCTGGTAAATAACGCCGGCCTTGCAAGCGGCTTCGGGCCGATACAGGATGGCGACATAAAAGACTGGGAAGCCATGATAGACACCAATGTAAAAGGCCTTTTATATGTTACCCGCTGCATTGCACCAATGATGATTAAAAATAAAAAAGGGCATATTATCAATATCGGTTCAACTGCCGGAAAAGAGGCTTACCTGAATGGCAACGTTTACTGCGCCACCAAATTTGCCGTTGATGCGCTAACCAAATCGATGCGGATAGATATGTTGCCGCATGGAATAAGGGTTACCGGTGTTTGCCCCGGCATGGCTGAAACTGAATTTTCCATTGTGCGTTTCCATGGCGATACGGATAAGGCAAAGAATGTATATAAAGGGCTGACTCCGCTTTCAGCACAAGACATTGCCGATGTGGTGTATTTTGTGGCATCGCGCCCTGCCAATGTGAACATAAGCGATATTGTAGTTACCCCATTGGCTCAGGCCAATACCTCCAATATTTTAAGGAAGGTTGAATAAGTAATTTAGATATTTTATATATTTGTAAGTAATATGGCAACGCATTTGGAAGATATATTAAAACTTAGTGTTTCAGAACGAATTCTATGGGCTGAAGCATTGTGGAAAAGTATTGCCAGCGAAAAAAAATCGGAAGAATTACTGGAACTTAGCCTGGAACATAAAAAGCTATTGGATGAAGAATTATCTTCCTGCAAAAAAGACCCGACTTCCGGTTCATCATGGCAAGATGTTAAAACACGCATTAGAAAAAAGAAATGACGTATCAACTGATTGTTCGTGAAAAGGCGGAACAACAGGCTACCGAAGCATATATTTGGTATGAAGAGCGACTGGCAGGATTAGGGGATGAGTTCTTGCTTTCATTAGATGTGTGCCTTAATTCAATCGAAAAAAACCCCAATATATTTCAGAAGAAGTATAAGAATGTCCGCATGGGAATGGTCGAACGATTTCCTTACGGAGTCTATTATATTACTGAAAAAACAGTTATAATAATTATTGGTATTCTCCATTTTAGCAGAAGCAATAAACTTCTTTAAGGTTTATGTTGCGCTACTACTTTTCGATGGAGGTTTATTTATAATATTCTATAAACCTTTCGGTTACTGAAAAGGGTTTATTATTATCGTAATAAATTTCTTTTATCCAATTACCTTTATCGTCAAAGGCAGTAAATACATAACGGCTGTTATACAATACAGAGCCATCGTTATTCACACAGGAATCTTGCGTTTTATTCCCTTTATCATCATATTTCCGGGTTTCTTTTGAAGAAACAGTGCCGTCGCTTTTATAGGTGATAAGGTTTGTAAAATCACCTTTATCATTATAGGTATAACTATACTTATTAATTACCGAACTATCCGGGTGCAACCAACCCTTTTGCACCAGGTTGCCCTTTTCATCATATTTAAAAGTCTCTATTTTATTCAAGGTATCCCATGGAACATATTCCTTCTGTTCAATCAGGTTTCCTTTCTCATCAAACCAATTTACATCCCGATACCAAGGCTTTCCGTTTTCATACGCTTTCACTTCCGCTTTATTTCCCCTGTCATCTAATTTAATCAGAAAACTGTCCCGGTTTATAGAAAGGCTGTCGGGCTTAGTGTCTCCCGGAGTAAGGTATTGCAAAACCGATTGCACCCTTTCTTCCCCTATAATATTGAAATTGGTATCGTAGCGGCGCACCACCTGGTACGATAATTTTTCGCCACCCTTGAAATAACTTTGCTCTGTAAAATAGCCGGATTCATTGCAACGGGTAATCATTTTAGACATCAGGTTTCCTTTTTCAGGCTTAGTAGAATCGCCTATTGCCTTATAAACATTGTAGGTTATCATTTTAACTTTTCCGTTATAATGCAACACTTCCAAATCGGTTTTTTTATGTTTAACGACAGCGTGACGGGAACAGGAAAAAAGAATTAAACAGGAAAGAAAGGCGGTGAAGTATTTCATGACATTTTATTAGTATGCTGCAATATTAATAATAATCTATCGCGCAAATCGTTCTTCACTTTTCGCTTTTATATCTCCCCCCGTTTCCCCAACTGAATTACATCCATGTTTTTTATATCGCTTCCATCAATCTGGAAACGCACCATCGTGCGGACTGAGTGCAATCCCTGTTTCCCGGCTGCACCCGGATTTATGTGAAGTAGGTTTAGTTCTTTATCGAAAATAACTTTTAATATATGCGAATGCCCGCAAATAAAAATATCGGGTTTTGTTTGTTGTAATAATCGTTTTAAGGTTGGGTTATAATTCGGCGGATAGCCGCCAATATGGGTTATCCACACTTTTTTCTTTTCACATTCGAACACCTGGTTTTCGGGACAGATGGTTCTTATCTCCCGTCCGTCAATATTGCCATAAACAGCCCTTATCGGCTTTATCGCCTCTAATGTATCATATACATTTACGCTGCCTATATCTCCGGCGTGCCAAACTTCATCGGCCTCTGCCGCGTGTTTACATATTGCATCATCTATATAACCATGCGTATCGGAAAGGAGGAGGATTTTTACCATTTAAGATTTTATTAATAATACAATGGAAGGCGGATGACGCGGATTTAATAAGATTTTCACGGATTTTTTATCTACGTTAATCATAAGCAATCTGCGTCATCCGCGTTCCATTGTAGTTAGCTCTGCACCTCTTCCGCCAGTTGCATTTCATACATATCGTAGTAAAGCCCTTTATTGCCGAGTAATTGTTCATGTGTACCATATTCAGCTACCCTGCCTTTGTCGAGCACCAATACTTTATCGCACATTTTAACAGATGAAACCCTGTGGCTGATAATGATTGTTGTACGGCCTTCCATGTAGCGTTGCAGGTTATATAATATTTCCTGCTCGGTATTCGTATCTACCGCCGAAAGGCAATCATCCATAACTAATATATTAGGCGCTTTCAGCATAGCACGGGCAATAGATACCCTCTGCTTTTGTCCACCGGAAAGGGTAACGCCTCGTTCCCCTACATAGGTATCGAAGCCATCTTTAAATTCCATGATGTTATCATAAATGGCAGCATCTTTCGCCGATTGTTCCACCTTTCTGCGCAACTCATCACCGCTGCCGTCGGTAGAAAAAGAAATATTACCGGCAATAGTATCGGAAAATAAAAATACTTCCTGCGGCACATATCCCACCTTGCTCCGCAACGATGAAAGCGGTATGCGGCGAATGTTTTTCCCGTCTACCCAAATAATACCCGAGCTTGTATCGTACAAACGGCAAATAAGTTGAGCTATGGTCGACTTACCGCTGCCTGTGCGGCCTACAATACCTATAGATTCTTTACTTCCTACTTTAAATGAAACATCTTCCAACGCTTTAATTCCGGTGTCGGGATAAACGAAAGTTACATTGGCAAATTCCAATTCGCCTTCCACTTCCACCGTATTATCTTCTTCATTAATAATGGTAGGCTTGGTTTCCAGAAACTCATTGATACGTGTTTGCGATGCCGCCGCCCTTTGCACCAGCGAGGTAATCCAACCTACACTGGCAACAGGCATGGTAAGGTTATTTACATATATTACAAAAGCAAGCACGCCTCCGCTGGTAACAACGCCTTTTATCATTTCCCTTCCACCTATATATACTATAAGAACCAGGCTTATTCCAATTAAAAACATAAGGATAGGCTGAAACAGTGCATCCGCATTTACCAAAAACATATTTTTCTTTTTGTAATCGAGGCAATCTTTTTCAAAATCATCGCCCATCGTTTTTTCGAGCATATATGATTTTATTACCCGTATGCCTGAAAAGCTTTCCTGCGATTTTGAAAACAAAATGGATAGTTGCTGCTTTACGGTGGTGCTTCTGTCGTTAATCAGGTTACTTATATAATATACCGAAAGATATAAAATTGGCAAGGGTGAAAAAACATAAAGCGTATATAAAAGATTAATCTTAATCATATATATCAGGGTGAAAGAAACGATAGTAATTGTATTGGTGGTGTACATAATAGCGGGCCCCACATAATTCCTTACCGAACTTACATCTTCACTGATACGGTTCATCAAATCACCCGTGTTGTTGCGCTTGTAAAAAGCCAAATCAAGTTTCTGATAGTGCTCGAACACCTCGTTTTTAAGGTCGAATTCTATTAAGCGGGAGGTTACTATTATAGTCTGCCGTGTTAAAAAGAGGAATATTCCACTTACCAAGGTAAGCCCGAAAAATATAGCCCCGAGTTTGAGCAAATGGGTAATTGCCGCCGGCATAAACCCGGCAGATTGTGAAACATTATTGGAAACCCAATCAATACTTTCCTGTATAAACTCAACGGAATACACTTTCAGCCAGGCGGAAAGCGCCACAAAAAGCAGGCCCGAAAGCAGCCTTACCCTATACTTGAAAAGATACTTATTTAAATGTTTAAGAGATTTCATGAGCCGTCAAATTTACGAATTAAACAGCTACCGTTTATTTCATCCATTCAAAATAGAATGTGCTTCCCTTGCCTACAACAGAATCGTACCATATTTTACCGCCTTGCTCCTCCACAATCAGCTTAACTATGTTTAAGCCAAAACCGGTGCTGCTGTCGGTTATAGATTTGTTTCCTCCTCTGCCAAGCAGGGTGAACACTTTATTTTTGTCTTCTTCTGCAATCCCTTGCCCGTTATCTTTCACAAAAAACTCATAGTGCCCCCCTTTATCGGCATATCCTATCTCTATCAATCCCTTTTCCTTACCGTTGTATTTTATTGCGTTGCTCAACAGGTTTTGAAACACCTGCACCATTTTCAGTTTCCAGGTATTAAACACAGGCAGGCCGTTAGCTATCTTTATTTCTATGTTTTTAGGCGGAAACAGCAATATGGCTATTTCCTCCAGCAACTGGTCCACATTCACCACTTCCTTGGTTTTAGAAGAGAGCGTTATGGTGGAATATTCCAGTAAAGAATTCACCATAACGGCCAAATGCTCGGCAGCAGCCATAGAAAGGTTTGTCAGTTCCGCTATTTCCGAATCTTTGTTCAGCGTTTCATCGGATTTAATGAGCGACATGGCACTGATAATTCCTGATAAAGGGTTCTTAATATCATGTGCCACCGTATAAACAAACTTCTCCAGTTGCTTATTTATTTTCACCAAATCGTCCATGGTGTTTTTCAATTGCATTTCCGAATCACGAAGTATATCAGATTGATTTTGAAGTTCCTCTATCAATTTGGTACGTTTGCTGTATTGTCGTACAATAACCCATATAAGTAAAATGATAATCAGAATGGAAACAATGCTTGCAATGCCCGCTGACATAATACCTTTGGCAATCATTTTATCGTGCTCTTCCCGGCCTTTCGTAAGCAAGGCTAACTTCTCCTTTTCAAAAGCCGTTATTATGCCGTTTATCTCATCTGTTTGCTTTTTCTCTTTTTCAGTAAGTTTGGTAATATAATCGCGGGTATATGCCTCGGCATTATCGCCGTTATACTTATAAAAGGCTATTAAATTATCGATATGCTGTTCCATAACCGCTATTCGTTCCGCAGAAAGAGGTTCATTTACGGTTAACGTCTTCAATTCAGTATATACCGACGGAACGCGACTCAACGCTTCATTATATGTTGCAAGAAACCTTTTTTCGTTGGTGGACCGGAACCCCCGGCGACCCGCTTCCATTTCAGTCACCAATTTTTGAAGAGTGCTTACCGTATCTATTTGGGCATGCAGGTGCCGCAGCGACTGCCGCTGTTCATCCTGTTTTTCTAAAATTATATACGATGTGAGCCCGCTGGTTGCACTTGCAATTATAGCAATAGCAAAGCCAATGTATAGTTTGCTTTTGAATGTAAACTTCATAAAATGAGGTCGGGTAAAAAAATCACAGGGTGCACAAAAGTACGCATTTCAGCGTAATTGCATTTCTTCGGGTAGTACCATATCATTATGGGTGATATTAATATTTAATATATTTGCCTCCTCTCACAGACAAAGTTTACCTTCCATAATATAATCCAACACCCATTATGATTGAGACAGCCGAGGCCAAGAAAACCGCTAACCACGCGGACGACAGCGTTACAGGTCAAATGATGAAATTCGACCACGAAGAAGTTTTATTTTGCAATGACAATGCTACAGGGCTTAAAGCCATTATAGCCATACACAATACCGTTCTGGGCCCCGGGTTAGGCGGATGCCGCATCTGGAAATATGAGCACGAACAGGAAGCGCTGAATGACGTATTGCGCCTTTCGCGCGGTATGACTTATAAAGCATCTGTGGCCGGATTAAATCTGGGCGGTGCTAAAGCGGTTATCATCGGCGATTCGAAACATATTAAAACAGAGGCTTTAATGCGCCGTTTTGGGCGATTTATCGATGACCTTGGCGGAAAATACATTACCGCAGAAGATGTAGGTTCCAGCAGCCATGATATGGAATATATCCGTATGGAAACCAAGCACGTAACAGGCATCCCAAAATATATGGGCGGCAGCGGAGACCCTTCTCCGGTAACTGCTTATGGCGTTTGGCTGGGCATGAAAGCCGCCGCGAAAGAAAGGTGGGGTTCTGATAGCCTGAACGGGAAGAAAGTTGCTGTGCAAGGTACCGGAAACGTAGGCGAAAACCTTATAAAGCACCTGACCGAAGAAGGCGCTAAGGTTTACATCACCGATATTAATAAAGAAAGACTGAAAGAAGTAGCCGACCGCCTGAAAGCTGAAGTAGTTGAAGCCGATGCTATTTTTGATTTGGATGTGGATGTATATGCACCCTGTGCATTAGGCGCTACATTAAATACTGCCAATATAAACCGCTTAAAGTGTTCCATCATAGCCGGAGCCGCCAACAATCAATTGGCCGATGAAAAACTGCATGGCGAAATGCTGATGAAAAAAGGCATTTTATATGCACCTGATTTTGTAATCAATTCCGGAGGGCTTATCAATGTGTATTCTGAGCTTTCGGGCAATTACAGCCGCGAGCGCGCCATTTCACAAACTGACAGGATTTTCCATATTACCAAAGAAATATTCCATATCTCGGCAAAAGAAAATATACCAACTTATTTGGCCGCAAACAGGTTGGCGGAAAAACGCATCGAGAGTTTGGGAAAAGTAAAATTAAACCACTAAATGCAGTTATAAGTTATGAGTTATAAGTTATAACCCGTTAATACTTGCAAGTAAATTCGGTCATAACTTATAACTCATAACTTATAACAAAAAACTGTTCTTTACATTATGTTGAATCGCCGCTATTTGCGCATTAAAGTGCTACAAGCCCTCTATTCTTTTTACAGGGATGACCGAATGGACATTGCTATAAAAGAAAGGGAACTTAAGAACAGCGTCGATAAAATATATGACCTCTACCTCTATCTTATCCTTATTTTAAAGGAACTCCGCAATGTAGCCGAACGCACCCTGGAGGACCGCAAAAAGAAAATGCTGCCTACCGCAGCCGACTTAAATCCGAATACTCGTTTTGTTAATGACCCTGTATTATTAAAAATAGATACCTCGCCCCTGCTGTCGCGCCTGAAAAAGGAAAAGACCATTGTGTGGAGCGCAGACGAAGAGCCTGTAATCAAGAAGATTTATGCCGACATTATGGCATCGAAAGATTGCGAAACGTACCTGAAAGCAGAATCGGTTACGTTTGAAGAGAGTGTTCAATTTATCCACAGCATGTATAAAAAACACATTTCGGAAAATGAAATGATAAAGCACTTTTTGTTTGAAAAAAATATACACTGGGCCGGCGATTATACGCTGGCAACCCTCTGTGTTTTTAAAACCCTGAAAGGGATTAAAGAAAACGAAGAAATTGAATTGCTGCCCCTCTACAAAGCCGATGACGATTATGATTATATGGTTACGCTTTTCCGCCACACCATATTGGATGAAGCCACCGTTGCCCCCTTGCTGAACGATAAAATAGCCAACTGGGAACCTGAGCGCATTGCCGCCATAGATATGTTGCTGATGAAAATGGCTATAACCGAAATATTAACCTTTCCCGGCATACCGGTGAAAGTAACCCTGAACGAATACATCGAAATATCTAAACTCTATAGCTCGCCTAAGAGCAATACCTTTATCAATGGCATATTAGATGCCGTGGTAAAAGACCTGAAAGCCCAAAACAAATTGGGTAAAACTGGCAGAGGGCTGATTGAATAAATTGCAGGGAACGGTTTGAAACCATTATCTACCTATTCCTTTCCCAATTATTTTAACAAAATTGAATATTCACACAATATTTAATTCATATGTGTGTTTGTAATTCAAACCTTTAACCTCCAATATGAAAATCCCCCTTCAAATAACAAGCCTTCTGCTTTGTTTTATTCTTGCAATTGCTCCATTAAAAAATATCCATGCACAAGGGTTTTATTTTAATGTGGGCGGCGGCTATGGCTTTAATACAACCAATATTACTGATGTGGATTTATGTGAAGGATTTGATAACAGCCCTTATTACGAATATCCTTATCAGTCGCCTTTTGCGTATAGCGGTTTTAATCAAACATATACCGAAATTTCATCAGCGGCAAACGACCTAACAACCTTGACAAATACTAGTCAGTCACTTAATAAAGGATTTGGAGGAGGAACCAGTTTTTTTGTTTCCGCCGGATATTCATTTTCCAAATATCTGAGTGCAGAAATCGGGTTTTCATACCTTGCAGGGACAACTATGCAAAGCGCCTATACATACACGAATACTTTTTACAATTCTCCAAGCGATACTTCAGTTACAAAGGAAAATATTACGAACAAGCTAACCTCTTCAGCCCATTGCAGGTTGCTGCCAGCTATAAAATTTTCCATTCCGATGCACAAATTCACGCCTTACCTTAAAGCAGGATTGGTCGTCGGGTTAGGCGGAAAACTGACTCTCAGTAATAGCTATTCCCAATCGGATTATGAAATTGATAATGGCCAACCATATCCCTCAAGTATACAAACTGCCAACACTGGATTAACAGCCTCCGGTGGATTATCTTTAGGATATACTGCTTCAGCGGGGGTTGAATATTCGCTTAATGCTTTTCTGTCAGTTTATGGCGAAATAAACCTTGTCAATGAAAATTGGTCACCGTCGAATGGAGATATAACAAGTTATTATGCATCGGGAACAAATCCTCCTTTTGTACTTTCTTCTTCCCAATTTACCTATTCTAATAATGTTACCATGAGTAGCTCAAATCAAGCATTGGCAAACAATATGGTACCGGTTAGCAGCCAATACCCAAAACAAACATTCTCTTATGGAAGTTATGGTGTAAATATTGGTGTAAAGTTTTCCATCCCGAAAAAAGCAAAAGCGGCTACCCCACCCGATGCGCAGGTAGTTCCGAAATAAATCAGATAAAAGGTTCCGTTTAGTTTACTCTTTCAGAAAACTGTACTCTTCCTTTTCAATCAAGAATTCAATAATTTGATTTGGAAGTTCTTCCGGTGAAAAAGTAGATTCTATCGCATCCGATAAATTCATTTCCTCCGTTTCACTTTCACCATGTTTATATACAACCACCATTTCAAAAGTGGCGCCGGGTGCATTATATTTTTCCAATATCTTTTTATATGCTTTTTCCGCAATCAGTTTCTCTAATGTTTCATCTCTGTGGCTTCCCGTTTTATGAAAAGTTACTGATTCAATCCTGCCTTTTATATCTACCCAGCTATCGCTATTCAGTATTTTCCCATGCAGGTTTTCATCCTCGGGCGAAGTATAAAATAGTTGCACCGCAATGGCTTGTTTAAGGGTAAGGGAATGGAACTTATCGGGCATAAGGTTTTATTGTTGCTTATATAAACAAAGGTAGGCAAATTACCGGATGGATATTTTGCACTGTAATTTCCTCTTGCGTCCCATTTACCACTCATTTGCCACATAAACCGGAAATGCAACACTTCGTAAAAATCGTTTTTTATTCATATATTATTGAATATCAAATCGTAATAAACAAATACATCACTTTATAATCCATATAAAAGTGTTGCATTTCAAACAATAAATCAGCACAAAAAATCCTTAAAAAATTATCGTTATTCCGGCTTCGGACGGATTTCGTACCTTTGCAAACCGAAAATTAAGGTCTATGAAAAGGTTATTCATATGTATTATCTGTTTTGTTTCCGTTATGGCGGCATATTCTTGCCATCCTAAGGACGGCGTAAACAATGGCACGAATGATAAACTTTCATCTAACGTAATTAATATACCCGCATCGGCTGCGGCAAACCCGAGCGGCAAGTTGCCCAAGCTGGTGTTTGCCGATACCAACCACGATTTTGGCGATATTAAAGAAGGCGATAAAGTTGCCTGTACATTCAGGTTCAAAAACAACGGCGAAGGAGACCTTATTATATCGAATGCCGTTGCAAGTTGTGGCTGCACAAAGCCTTATTATCCGCAGGAAACAAAACATCCCGGCGATACCGGAACTATTAGTGTTACCTTTGACAGCAGCAACAAAATGGGCAAAGTGGTGAAGACTGTAACCGTTACATCCAATTGCCAGCCTCAATTTAAATTTTTAACCATAACCGCAAACATAAAACCCTCAAACAACTAAAACATGCTTTTAAATTCTATTCTATTAATGGCTCCGCAACCGGGACAAAATCCAATCATCTCCTTCCTTCCTATCGTCCTGATTATTGTAGTGTTTTACTTTTTCATGATACGCCCACAGATGAAAAAACAAAAGGAACAAAACAACTTCCGCAAGGAGCTTAAAAAAGGCGACAGGATTGTTACCATTGCCGGCATCCACGGCAAAATTGCCGAAATCCAAGACGATAAAACCTTCCTTATTATGGAAATAGAAGGGGGAGTTCGCATGAAGCTTGAAAAAAGCGCAGTATCCATGGAAAATTCCGTGGCGCTGAATAAGATAACTGAATAAATCCAATGAGCGGTGAAAGCATCGCTGCTTAAATTGCAACGGCGCAAGCCGAAGCCCCAAAAGGAGCCCAAATCCAATTACCGGATTATGGTTTTCTCCATTTGCGTTATTATTTCATTTGGATTCTGGCTGCTGAATATGCTTTCTAAAAAATATACGCAGTCCATCGTGTTCTATATTCAGTATGAGCACATGCCGCCGAGCGGAAAGCAATTGAACGTTACTGATACCATGCGCATTAAAGTTACCACCAGCGGTTTCCGCCTTACGGGATACAAATTCGGGATATTCGATAAATTCATAAAAATTGATGCCAGCCAGTTCAGGCATAAAGACAACCAATATTATTATACGCTCAGCAATCATATTCACGCCGAAAAAATCGAAGAGCAACTGGGGGAAGAAGTGAAAGTGCTCGACATAGCACCCGATACGCTTTATATGCGCCCCGCTATTCCTTCAACACCCGACAGAAGCTGATGCTGAAGGTAGGGGTGACAGGCGGTATAGGAAGCGGCAAATCCACAGTTTGCCAATTATTCAAATGCCTTGAAATACCTGTTTTTAATGCCGATGAAGCCGGCCGCTATTTACTATCGGAAGACAAGGATGTTTTAGAACAGGTGAAAAGTATTTTTGGCCATGAAGTTATCATTCATGGTAAACCAGACCGGAAGAAAATTGCCGGCATTGTATTTAATAATGCGGAAAAATTAGCACAATTAAATGCTGTTATTCATCCGGCAGTGCGCAACTATTATGCCAGTTGGGCTATAGAACAGCAATCGCCCTATGTAATTTATGAGGCTGCTATATTGTTTGAAACCGGGCTTTACAAGCAATTAGATTATACTGCTTTAGTAGTTGCACCTGAATCACTCCGCATAAAAAGAGTGATGGAGCGGGACGGAACGGATGAAGCCAATGTAAGGGCAAGAATAAAGAACCAATGGAGCGATGAAGACAAAAATAAACTGACTAATTTTTTAGTCGTTAATGATGATGTAACCCCGCTGCTGCCGCAGGTTATGGACATTCACAACCAGCTAATAGTTAAAACCACATGAGGATAGCTTTACTTACCGATGGTATTTATCCTTATGTAATTGGCGGTATGCAGAAGTTTGCCTACCAACTCGTGCAGCAACTTATAAGCAACGGGCATGACGTTTACCTATTCCATTGCAACCAAAGCAACTATGATATTAACAAACTGGAGTTTTTCAGCGAAGCGGAAAAGAAACACATAAAATCATTTGTAATTCCTTTTCCAAGGATAAACAACTTGCCGTTTCATTACTTCAGGGAATCGCGCAAGTATGCGCAAAGCCTGGCCGATTCACTTTCCCATGTTATAGATGAAATAGATTTTATTTTTGTGCAGGGGTTCTGTGCTTCTGCATTGCCTCCTGTTTCAAAAAGAAAGGGCTTCCCGCCGGTAGCGCTGCATTTACATGGGTTGGAGATGTTCCAGAATTCGCCTTCGTTAAAAGCGGGAGTCTCGAAATATATGTTCCGCCGGGAGGCGACAGCCAATTTAAAAAAATCGGATTATACTATTTCCTTTGGCGGACAGATAACCGATATTCTGCAAAAGTTTGTACAAAAAAAACAAATCTGGGAAATACCCGGAGGCATTGATGAATCGTGGTTTACACCGAACACAAAACAAGCTGAAGATAAAATCCGCTTTGTTTTTCTGGGCCGCTATGAAAGAAGAAAAGGCATTATTGAACTGAATGAAGCCATAAAAACCATTTTGCCAAAAGGTGGATTCACCTTTGATTTTATTGGGCCGATACCTGAAGAACATCGACTGAAATCGACTGAAATCCGCTATCATGGACAGTTATCGGGTGAAGTGGAAATTAAAGCTATCCTGTCGAAATCGGATGTGCTGGTATGCCCTTCCTATGCCGAAGGAATGCCTTATGTAATTATGGAAGCAATGGCATGCGGAATGGCTGTTATTGCAACAGATGTTGGGGCCGTATCACTCTTAGTAAACAACCATAACGGTTGGCTTATAGATAAACCGGAAGTGAATAAAATAAGCAAAGCGATGCTAAACGCACTTCATGAAAAGAAAGAAATTCTGGACCAAAAAAAATCGGCCTCGGCAGAAAAAATAAAGGATTTTACATTCGAGAAAGTCACCCGCCAGTTGATTCAGCACATGGAAGAATCGAAGAAAAAAGTATCTTCGCTACACTAAGTGAATTATATGAAGCCAATTTACTTCAATAAACCCCACCTTACAGGCAAAGAAGTCAGCTATATGGAGAAGGCTGTTATGACCGGAAAAATTTCCGGCGACGGCGTATTTACCCATAAGTGCCAGGCATTTTTAGAAGCCAGATATGGCTTTGGAAAAGCGCTGCTCACCAACTCCTGTACCGATGCGCTTGAAATGGCAGCCATGCTTTGCAATGTAAAAGAAGGCGATGAAGTAATTGCACCTTCCTATACATTTGTTTCGAGTGTAAACCCTTTTGTAATCCGGGGTGCAAAAATTGTTTTTGTAGATTCTGCTGCCGATAATCCGAATATGGATGTTACGCAAATTGAAAAACTGGTAACCAATAAAACGAAAGTGATAGTAGTGGTTCATTATGCAGGCATTGCCTGCGATATGGACACTATTATGGATATTGCCAAACGATATAATTTACTGGTAGTGGAGGATGCCGCGCAGTGCATCGATTCTTTTTACAACAAAAAAGCATTGGGAGGTATCGGCCATTTAGGGACTTTTTCCTTTCACGAATCTAAAAATATTATCACCGGAGAAGGTGGAATGTTAACCATTAATGACAAAGCGTTTACCGAGCGTTCTGAAATAATTTGGGAAAAAGGGACCAACCGCAGGGCATTTTTTAAGGGCAAAGCAGCCAAGTACGAATGGGTGGATGTAGGTTCTTCCTATCTTCCTTCTGAAATTACGGCGGCTTTTCTCATGGCTCAACTGGAGGACATGGACAATATCCAGCATAAACGGATACGCCTCTGGAAAAACTATCAAAAGCATTTGCATAAATTAGCTGCTGCAAGGAATATACAGCTGCCACATATACCGGGTTTTGCCACTAATAATGCCCATATGTATTATATGGTTTGCCGCAGCGGCGATGAACGAGCAGAACTAATAAAATATCTCCACGATAACGGCATACAGGGCGTGTTTCACTACCAGAGTTTGCATAAAAGCCCGTTTTATAAAAATCAATACCACGGTGCAGAATTACCTAATTCCGACCGCTACTCCGATTGCCTGCTCAGGCTTCCTCTTTATTATGATTTGAAACAACGGGAGGTGGATTATATCTGCGAAAAGGTAATCGAGTTTTATAAGGATTAGTCGGAGCCCGACTGGCAATTATTCCCTGCCTAATGGTTTTGCCGTTCTGAACGAAGTGAAGAGATTCTTCGCTCTGCTCAGAATTACAATCTCACTGTCATTAAAATAATGACAAAGTTTTAATTATCCCGCATTGAACTTGCCCGTTGCAGTATCATGCAGCTTTTATGGGCCAGTGAACCGGTAAATATTCCCAATAAAATACCGCCCAGCACATCAAACGGATAATGAACACCCAGGTATATCCGGCTATAGCCTATTAATAGCACATAGCAAATCATAATTACGGTTACAAACCGCCGACGGAAAAGCAAAATGATATACATAGCCAACGAAGCGGCATTGGCAGCATGATTGGATGGGAAACCATATAGTCCGCCCATATAGGCTTCTCCGGCTGAATCTTTATAATAATGCAACTGGTTCATAACACCGGCCGTATGACTTGGGCGTAAACGCATAAAATAGTCCTTGATAAGGTTCGCTCCCTGGTCGCTTAAAACGATTGCTATCACAGTGAACAGTATGATGAGAATGGCACCTTTCCGGTAATCGCGGATTATCATTATTGCCAGAATGAGATACAGTGGAATCCATGTAAACCGCCCGCTGATGAGATACATTACCTGGTCGAGTACAGGTGAATTCTTCCCATTGATGAATAACAATATATCAGTATCGATACCTTTCAGAAAGTCTACGAATGCACTCATGGTGGTTGAATTATGAAACAAATATACGGCGGATTCCATACCTTTGCAAAAAAGAAGCCTTGGCATGTCGGATGTGATAAAATTATTGTCGGACCACGTTATAAACCAGATAGCTGCGGGTGAGGTTATTCAGCGCCCTGCCTCAGCCGTAAAGGAGCTTATGGAGAACGCGGTGGATGCGGGAGCTACCAAAATAAAACTCATTATAAAAGATGCTGGAAAAACACTTATCCGGGTTATAGATAATGGCTCGGGCATGTCAGATACCGATGCGCGCCTTTGCTTTGAAAAACATGCCACTTCCAAGATAACTACCGCCGATGATATTTTTTCGGTTACCACCAATGGATTCCGAGGTGAGGCCCTGGCATCCATTGCCGCCATATCGACAGTAGAGTTAAAAACACGGACGGTTGATAGCCCTACAGGTACCTTAGTAGAAATTGAAAACAGCAAATTCATTACACAGGAACCCTGTCAAAGTGAAAAAGGAACATCCATCAGCATAAAGAATTTGTTTTTTAATGTACCTGCCCGTAAAACTTTTTTAAAGTCAGACCAGGTAGAATTCCGTCATATAATGGAGGAGTTTCACCGCATCGCTTTATCGCACCCCGAAGTGGAATTTTCTTTATTCAATAATGATGAACAGCTTTTTCATATTCAGCCCGGCAGCCTGAAACACCGTATTATGGCATTGTTTGGCAATACATACGACCAAAAAATTGTGCCGGTTGTGGAAAATACCAACTTGGTTAACATATCCGGATTTATCGGCAAACCGGAATATGCCAAGAAAACACGCGGCGAGCAATACTTTTTTGTGAATCACCGGTACATTAAAAACAATTACCTGCATCATGCCTTGCAGTCGGCTTATACTGAACTGCTGGCAAAGGAATCATACCCATCCTATTTTGTGTTTTTCGATATTCCCCCGGGGAAAATAGATGTGAATATTCATCCCACCAAAACAGAAATTAAGTTTGAGGATGAATCGATGATTTATGCCATTTTGAAATCGGCAGTTAAAAGAGCATTGGGCCAGCATAATGTAGTTCCTCCTATGGATTTTGACCGTGAAGGCGCTTTTGAAATAAGCCCCATAAAAAAGACTGACATTATCCGCCAACCGCAGATAAACCTCAATCCCGATTATAATCCGTTTGCAGAAGAAGCGAGAACAGTCATTAGTCGTCAGTCATCAGCAGTCAGTCATCCACCACAACTGACTACTGACGACTTGCAACTGATAACTGAAACGGAAGCAGGTACGCAGGTAAAATGGCATGAAGCATGGGGCAAAGAATATATTATAGTATCCGCTGATGAGAAATTAATCCTCATCAACCAACGGCTGGCGTGGGAAAAAATATTTTTTGAAGAAGCATCCGCGGCCTTCCAAAAGCATGAAAACCTGCCATCGCAAAAAGAATTGTTCCCACAAACCATACAGGTTTCTACCGACGATGCGGCCATAATGACAACTTTATTGCCCGAATTAAAATGCCTCGGTTTCGATATAAATGATTTTGGCAAGCAGACTTTTATCATTTATGGAATACCATCGGGAGTAGAGTCAGGAGCGGCAGCCGCCTTTTTAGAAGGTGTTGTAGAGAACTATAAAAACACCATTGAGTCGGAAATTAAAAACCCCGGAAACAGTATGCTGGCTAAAAGCTATGCCCGTAAAATGGCGGCAAAAACAGTAAAAATACTTTCGCAGGAAGAGCAGGCACTTTTAATCGACAGGCTTTTCAGAACCCATTCACCGGCAATTGCACCCGAAGGCAGACACGTATTTATAGAATTAAGCCCCGACACAATTGAATCATGGTTTTAATAAATATCACTAAACAAAATTCATGAACGAATACCGCCCGCCCGCATTTAGTATGTTTCCGCCTGTAGTAAAGAATTTGCTTATTGCGAATTTTGTTTGCTATTTGGCTACTATTGTATTAATACATACCCAACAGATTGACATTACCCGGTTATTCGGCTTGCATTATTTTCAATCGTCCGACTTTAAAGCCTATCAGTTGGTAACCTATCTTTTTCTTCATGACCCTACGAGTATCTGGCACATTTTATTCAATATGTTTGCCCTTTGGATGTTCGGCAATGCGATAGAAAATTACTGGGGAGGCAAACGTTTTCTTCTTTTCTATTTTGTATGCGGAATAGGTGCGGGACTTACACAGGAGTTGGTACAGTATTTCTACTATCATCACCTGCATCAGATATTAGAAATATTCAGTTCAGCACCCAATGAATCTGATTTTTCCGCCATTGCTCTGAAGTATTTTGGCACACAGGTAAGCGGCGGTACACCGTCAGAATGGATGATGTATCTTCAAAAAGGTTACCAGGAATCTATGAACGAAGCGCTGACTATCGGGGCCTCCGGAGCCATCTTCGGAATATTGCTTGCGTTCGGTATGCTCTTCCCGAATACATTGCTTTATCTTTACTTTGCTATTCCCATAAAGGCAAAATATTTGGTAATCGGTTATGGATTATTAGAGTTATTCTCTGCCGTATCAAACCGTCCCGGTGATGATGTGGCGCACTATGCCCACCTTGGCGGAATGGTTTTCGGATTTGTATTAATCATGTATTGGAAAGGAAAACGACACATTTAATTTGGTATGTCATTCAGAGATGAAATAGATAAATTGCTTGGCCGCCGGGCCGACATGCTCACAAGGCTTATAGTGATAAACATTATTGTGTTTATACTGGCAAATATTTCCGTGCATATTCCGGGACTTGGCGATTATGTGTACGATTATCTCGCCTTGCCTTCATCGCTGCATAAGTTGCTGTTTCGCCCATGGACGCTGATCACCTATATGTTTTTGCATGTGGAAACCATGCACCTTATTTTTAACATGCTTTGGTTTTATTGGTTCGGTATCATATTCACCGATTTTATGGGAGCCAAAAGGCTGGTCTATACTTATATTTTGGGTGGTATTGCAGGCGGAATTCTGTATATTATTTTCTCTAACGTACTTATGCCAGGAGGTTACCTGCTTGGCGCATCTGCGGGAATAATGGCTGTTATTGTAGCAACTGCCATGCTGGTTCCCGATTATGAATTGCGCCTGATATTTTTCGGCCCTGTAAAGTTAAAATACCTTGCCATCGGCGCTTTCGTGCTCACTTCATTGGTTGATTTCAGCGTGAACAGCGGAGGCAAAGTTTCACACATTGGCGGAGCGTTATATGGAATACTCTATATGTCTCAATACCGCAAAGGAACCGACTATGCAGAAATAGTATCAGGTTTTGTAACCCGAATAAAGAACCTGTTTACCCTAAAAAAATCAGGGCCCAAAATGAAAAAGACAGGTGGCAATGGGTATAGGCCATCCTCATCTAACGCCGATGAAAAGCAAAAAAAGATTGATGCTATTTTAGATAAAATTTCCGCTTCCGGCTACGATGCGTTAACTAAAGAGGAAAAGGATTTTCTGTTTAAATCTACCAAAGGCGGAGATGCGTGATGCAAATTGTTGATGTAATTCGTCATTGCGAGGAACGAAGCAATCTTACCCATACATTTTTCAATTTAGTAAGATTGCTTCGCAGAGCCTCGCAATGACGGATAATTACTTTGGGTAAGAAAAATAAATCCCTATCACCGATACGATAAAATAGCTTACCAATGATTGGGCGCCTGCATAATCTTTAGCAATGCGCTGACCGAAAAAAAGCGCAAGAAAAGTAGTGGCGCATAAAAGATTCGCATAAAATGAAACGGATATTTCATCTGCTTTCAAAACCATAGCTATTCCTGCAACGGATAACAGTCCAGAACAAAGTTCCATTACGGTAAGCACTACCAGCATTAACGGAACGGTAGGTTTTAAAAAAGTCTTGCTGAAATGCTCTTTATTAAATTCCAGTTCACTTTTCCAGTTGAATACTTTATCGAGTGAGGATTGCAGGAATAGAATACTGAAAAAAATTCCCGGTAATACTATTATCAACCCCTCCTTCCACATTTTGTTCTATTCCTTTTCCAGCGTAAAGTCCTGCTGCATGGTAAATGTGCCCAGCGGGGAATCGGGCAGCTTAATTGGTTTGGAAGCTGATTTAAAACCTCTCAACGAAATCTTTATTCTGAATTTCTCGTTGCTTTTAAGCGTAATAAAATAAAACCCGTCAGCACTGGTGGTTAATTCAGCCACTTTAGCCCCTGCGCTATCGGTAACAGTTACCTTGGCATCTTCAGCAGGTTCGCCCTTGGATGTCATAACTTTTCCTCTTAAAACAGAATATCCTTTTGCTTTCGTATTGCTGTTATCGCTCGCCAAAACAGAATAGTTGGTAAGGTCTGCAATATAGATATCCCTTTTGCCCATACCGCCTTTGCGGTCGCTGGCAAAATAGGCTGTGCGGGCGTCTCCGGTAAGGGTGAAGCCTTTTTCATTATTTACTGTGTTAATTGGATAACCGAGGTTGATTGGCGTAACCCATTTGCCGCTGTCGTTCATGTAGGTTTTAAAAATATCATAGCCACCCATAGAATTATGCCCGTCGGAACTGAAAAATAAGGTATGTCCGTCAGGAGCCATGAATGGTGCGCCTTCATCGTATTCACTATTAACCACCGGACCCAAATTTTCCGGTTTTCCCCATTCCGTATGGCTTATTTTATCGGCTTTGTAAATATCGGCACGGCCATATCCTCCCGGCCTTTCGCTCACAAAATAAATGGTATTTCCATCGGGAGAAAGACAAGCGCCATCTTCATAATAACTTGTATTTACAGGTTTCCCGACCGAAACAGGAACTCCGAATTTGCCATTTTTCGATTTTTTAGAGATATAAATATCTCCGCCCTTTGATGCGCCATTCGGATTATTTTTATACAAGAAAATATAGTTACCATCGGGCGAAATGCTTGAGCAGGACGTATGTGCGTAGGCTTCGTTTACATCGCCAACGATTGGATAAGAGAGGCCCCAGTCATTTTTTGTGCTGTCCCATTTGCACATATATACATTATCGAAAACCATAGATGGGTCCTTCGATTGTTTCATATTGCCCACCAGTAATGGACGTATAGAAGTGAAGATTAAAGTAGAGCCATCTGCAGTAATGGAAGGGCTCTTGTCATCCTGCTCCGAGTTGATGGCTTCTCCTCCATTTTTAATTTTAACATTCACCGGATTCGCTTCCTGTTTCTTTGCAGTTGCACATTCGGCAATGTAATGGCCTATTTCATCATCCTTCATTTTCTTGGGGTCGTCCATGTATCTTTTTTTGTGCCATACAAATTCTTTCATGGCATTGTCTACCTGGTCCTCCTGCAAATAAACCTCACCAAGTGTAAGATGAATATCAGCATGTCCGTTACTGTCAACCGATTCTGACTTTTGCAAAAAATCGAGCGCCTGGTCAAATTCCTGCAAAACATAATGGCATTGCCCGATATGGTATAGAATAGCGGCATCATTAGGTTTTTCAGAGTTGGCTTCGGTATATAATTTTAAGGCTCTGGCATAATCGCCTGAAAGAAAAGCCTGGTTTGCATTAAAAGATTTAATGCCTGCACCGGCATTATCCACTACATTCGATTTCTGCGCAAACAAAAAACTATTTATAAGTACTAAGCCTGTAATTATGCTCCATTTCTTCATATACGGGAATGATTTAAAGTATCAAATATACTTGTATTTTATTTTCTGATGCACTTACATAGTAAAACATTTTAACAATGCATCTCATTAAAAACACCAGTGATTGCATGTAAGATTGCTTCGTTCCTTGCAATGGCGTATTACCGCTCTGTAAGCGACTTTAAACGCAAACGTCATTGCTAGGAACGAAGCAATCTCTTTCACTGGAAAATCCAGTGTTTCAAATTTTATGTTAATAACCTACTCCACCACTTCCATCAAGGTACGGAAAGCAGTGAACTTATCGCCAAACTTATCCTGGGTTTCCTTTTGCAAACGTGGAGCATGTTTTTCCCTGTATTCGGCATATTCTACCATGCTATTCAGGGAATACTGTATGGAATAAGTAGCGCCTTCGTCCTCCACATCCAGCAGGCGGCAAACTCGATAGCCCGAAAAAAGCCCTGTACTTAATACCGCCGGAATATGTTCGTTTCGCATCCACTTTAGCCATGCATGATGGCTTGCATCTTCTACATTTATGGTTACGTTATATATAATCATTTTATATTTTTTTAAGGGGTGAGTACTAATTTCCTGCGAATATAAATGTCTATCAGCCTCGGCACAGCGTATTTTTCAATATCCTTTGTTTTTATCCAGAAACAATCTTTAGGAAGTTTGGTTATTTTGCTTGTTGCCTCTAACTTATAAAACCTTGCAAACAGTTTTTGGTGGCTCAAAATATGTGCATATTCTTCCGATACATCTTTTATTATTGGCTTAGAAATATGTATTATTTCTTCCCACTTTTTATCCTTCAGAAATTTAGGTTCTATAATCGATTTGTTGCTTTCAAGCATCGGGAAATCGTGCAAACCCTGCCAGATGTCCTTCTCTTTGCGAATCCGCAATAACAACCTATCGCCATGGGTAATTACCAAATAATTCAAATACCGGTTTCGCACCTTGGTTTTTACTTCCTTAACGGGAAAACCCGAGACGCTTTTATTTGCAAAGGCATAACAGCCATCCTGGATGGGGCAGTTTATACAATCGGGCTTAGCTGGCAAACACACCATAGCGCCCAGTTCCATTACCGCCTGGTTATATGTCCCGGGGTTTTTAGCAGGCAGCAATTCAACCGCGGTTTCAAAAATCTTCTTCTTGCCTTCCGTAGAATCTACGGGAGTAGTGATACCAAACAGACGGGAATAAACCCGCATCACATTTCCATCAACTGCCGGATGCTGCAAGTCGAATGCAATAGAGGCAATGGCTCCCGCAGTATAATCACCCACGCCTTTTAAATTTCGGATAGACTTATAGTCACTTGGAAATTTCCCTTTATGTTCTTTTAATATCGACTTTGCCGCAAAATGCAAATTCCGGGCGCGGGAATAATAACCCAAACCCTGCCAGAGTTTTAAAACATCCTGCTCAGGTGCATTTGCAAGGTCTTTAACAGTTGGATATTTTTCAATAAACCGTACATAATATTCCCACCCCTGGTTGACACGCGTCTGCTGCAAAATAACCTCCGATAGCCATATTTTATAAGGGTCTTTGATGCTCCTCCACGGTAAATCGCGCTTATTGGCTTCGTACCACT
>CAIWVW010000071.1 GCA_903916255.1 uncultured Bacteroidota bacterium | reverse complement strand
TTGAAAACTAAAAAGGCTTTTACAGATTTTATTCCGCAAAAGCCTTTTTACTCTTAGCTCTTCACTTTTAGCTCTTAGCTTACTGATGGCTGCTTATGTAGTCGTTCAATTCTTTGGACGAATTGTCGAATTGGAACGCATCATTCACTTTGAAGTAGTTGCCTTTGTCGGAACAATGGTCGTAAGCAAACTTGGCAAAAGTGAGTTTGGTTTGCTCAAAGGTGAACAACTGCATTATGCCCCTTATTTGTTCCGCCGACATGCAATTTCCTCCATTGATTTGTTTGGCAAGAGTCAACTTTGTATCCTCAAAATCTTTGGCTGCAATGCTTCTTTTTGCACTTTCATAATCATCATGCGGCATAGGCATCTGGCATCCTGTGGGTGCAGGTGGCGCAGCCTGTGCCGGTGGCGGAGGAGTCGTATTGGTAGTGGTGGTGGTAACCGTTGTTTGCTGCACGCCGCCCATGTTCATTCCTACATTGGCTCCGTTTACATTCATAGTTACATTGGCAGGCACGCCCCCATCAGTGGTTGTGGTAGTAGTTGTTGTTTGTTGCACCACGGTAGTTGAAGTAGGTGGCGGGGTAGAGTTGTAATTCACCACATTTTGGTTTTGAACGGGAGCAGGCGCTTGCGGAATAGGAACTACATTCATAAAACGGAGCACATGTTCCCCATCTTTTTTCACAACCACATTATAGGTTTCTTCCGAACCATTATCCTGAAAATAAGCGTTCTTGGTGATAGCCGGAATAAGGGAGTCTTTAAACATAACGGTTACTTTAACAGGGTTGCCTGTTAAACCGGTTACTTTTACATTGGTTTGCGGCGTTGCATTTTGCTGCACTCCGTTTACGATGGCATAAAAAGGCTCGCCTTGCTGGTCGAATATAATCAGGTTATTAGTTTGCGCCTTTATTTGCCATGCAGACAATAAAAGTACAACACCTAAAAGAATTTTGGTTTTCATAGTAAGGGGTGAATGTTAATTAATGTGCGCTTATGTAGTCGTTCAATTCTTTGGAGGAATTGTCGAACTGGAATGCATCATTCACTTTGAAGTAATTGCTTTTATCGGTGCAATGGTCGTAAGCGTATTTTGCATAATCGAGTTTTGTTTGTTCAAATCCGAACAACTTCATAATTCCCCTGATTTGCTCGGCAGACAAGCAGTTTCCGCTGGTAATTTGTTTGGCAAGGGTCATTTTAGTGTCTTCAAAATCTTTGGCTGCAATGCTCTTCTTGGCGCTTTCATAGTTGCCATAAGCCATTGGCATCTGGCAGCCTGTTTGTGCCGGCGGCGCAGCCTGTGCCGGCGGAGGTGCTTGCTGGGTTTGGTCACCGGTTGTAGTAGTGGTGGTGGTAACCGTAGTTTGCTGGGTAGTCATTCCGGTGCCGCCAATGGTTACATTCATCGAAGGCATGGTGGTTGTTTGCTGAGTGGTGGTGGTTCCTGTTTGGCATAGTCCGATTGCAGGGGTTAGCAGACAGGCGAAATACAAGATTCTTTTCATGTTTTGTTTTGTTTTTTAATTGTTAAAATTGCGTCAAAAGTATTTCAGGGGAGTGAAGGCTTTGTGAAGCCAATATTCATTTAATAAATTTTAACATTTAAAAAACGCACAAAAACTGAAAGTAATAATGCAGCAATCTTTTTGGTTTATGTATTAAACACAAAAGTAAAATAAAAAACGCTTCACCAAACAAATAATTACTCGAGCGAGTTTACATAGACACGTATTTTATCTTTATAAGATGCGTCTTTAAAGGTGGAACCAATAATAGGGTAGTTGTTTTGGTCGAAAATATGCGGATAAATTGTTTTAAAAAACTCAAACCTGTTGTCGTCGCTTTTTAAATAGGGCATGAGGGTTTTCACCTGCTCGGCCGAAAAACAATGGGCCACGGCCACTTTTTTAGCCACATTCAGCACTTCATCCATATCGGTTTCATCGCTCACTGTTTTTTTAACGCTTTTAAATTCTTCCTCGGTCATAGCGGCAGGGCATCCTTTAGGTCCGTTATAAGGGGCAGTTGCAGGTGCAGGGGTTCCGGCAGTAGTTGCAGCGGATTTGGCTTTGGTTTTCGTTTGAGCAGAACAAATGGTGAAAAATGAAAAACTAAGCGTGCAGAAAGTAAGGTATACAAGTGTCTTTTTCATCGCGGGTTTTATTTTGCGGCGAAATTAGAATAAGCTATTACAGCTATAAGCTATAAACATCAGGGCATGTGCGAAATAACCTAACCTTAACAAGGTATGGGGCATTGCTAAAGATAAGCTAATATTTGGTAAACCTCCAGGTAATATAAGTAGCTTTTAAATAGAACCTTTGGTATTTTAAAAATATTACTTTTGCAACATAAATTAAACAACATGAAAAAAACGACTCTACTTTTAGCCTCTTGCCTTATGGGCGTGGCAGCTTTAAATGCCCAGATTACCGCCTCAACGAGTGATTTCCCCGCTGTTGGAGATAAGTTTGTGGTGGTGAACGATTCTAATGCAGCGGTTGTGCCTACCCCTTCAGGCCCCGGTGTTACATGGAATTATAGTTCACTTACATCATCCACAATCGATACTATTAAATGCGTTTCCCCATCATCCACCACTTTTGCAGGGTTTTATCCTGCTGCCAATGTAGCCCTGGAATACAGCATTGGGAACCTGCTCGACGCTTATGTAAACAATGCCAGCAGCGAATTGCAACTTTACGGCGAGGTGGAAAATATTAATGCTCATCCGTATCCTGTAGTATACAGGCCCAGTTCGCAGGAACTATATAAGTTTACCTTAACCTATTTAGAAGGTTGGTCAGGTAACTATGCATACAGGATACAGATACCTGTTAACGATTCTATTTTCGATTCATTACGAATTCAATCCCTTGTTGGTTATAATGATACCGTGGATTCCTATGGCGTTTGCACCACCCCTTACGGCACTAAAAATGTATTGCGTCACCGCAATATTACCCATACGCTCGACAGCACCTTTGTGCGTGATACTGTTACCGGAAAATGGGTTTATGTACCGCACAGCCGAACCCTGAATGGCGATACAACCTATAGCTGGATTGCTGACAGCCTGGGCTACCCGATGCTTACCATGAATATGAAAAACGGAGCTGTAAAAGTAGCCAGCTGGTTGAAAAATACCAGTGTTACTGGTATTGAACAAATAACCTACAACGCTGGCTCGTTGGTTTATCCTAACCCTGCCAACACGGTGCTGAATATTAAATTGGCTTCTGCTGAAAATGGCTCTGTGGTTATTATGGATATTACAGGCAGACAAATTTCTACTACGGATTTCTCCAATAAATTGGCGAATATTAATACTTCCGCTTTAGCTAACGGATTATATTTCTACCGTATTTCCGATAAAACAGGCAACTTTATTGATGCCGGAAAATTTACGGTGGTAAAATAGCCGGAGCCCGACTGGCAATTATCCGAATTCTTTTCTCAAAAGCAAAAACCCTGACGTTTACAGTCAGGGTTTTTTATTTAACCACTAAACACACAAAGCCTAATTCAATGCCGCAATTGCTGATTAAATACAATACTGGCTGAACCTTTTGCCATAAGATTTTTCGGGCTGGTTTTTATACGCCCGAATACAACAGTTATTACTGCTACAATTATGGCGCAAACTATTTTCCGGTAAAAGGAGTCCATATATGTGTAAGGGTTCAGAATTAATAACCGAAACAAAGTAACATAGTAATTTTTGAAGATAGAAGCTACACTTATCGTATGGCGGGTTTCACTTATTATATGGTAGGTTTTAAGCAATGAATGGTAAAACCGGCATAAATAAGTCCCCCTGTCATTTATCGTCAGGGGGACTTTTAAGTTAACCAATAAACCAAACACACTAATTCAGGGCTTCCAAAGCTGCTTTAAATGCTGCGGTTGTTGTTGCGGTCAGTGAGAAACTAATTGTTTGACTGGATGTAATAGTTAAAGGTATTATAGCACTATACAATGTACCGTTTTTAACCCCCAAAGCCACAGCAGTACATTGCAGCCCCACGGGAACACAGTTTGTAAAATTGAAATTATTGCCGAACCCTGTGTGACATGCATCTGTAGTGTTTATCCCTTTAAAAACCAAATAAACATTGGTGCCATAATCGGTAGCGTTATCGGTTTCCTGCAACACTAAAGTGCCCTGTGTGTAGGCCGAAAAATAGGAAGGGTCGTCACTATTACACCAGGTGCCGGCGGTGGGAGGGGTAGTTAATGTATAAAGCGTGGTCAGATAGCCGGAAGCGTTTGCCACAATGGATGCATTAAGGTTAGCAAGAGCCCATCCTGCCGTATCCCTGTAATAAACATTCATTGCGCTATCCGGAGCAGATAATGTGTCCAGGGGTTGTGTAACAGTTATAGCATTTGCAAGCGTAAGGGCATTGCCTCCTGAAGTTGGTTTTATATAAAATTCCCCGCCCGATTTTAATGGTGCCCCGGTAGTAGTGGTTGCAGCAATATTAGAGAGAAGCATATCGCTTTTTTTGTAGATATCTTTAAATGTAATGGTAACCGGACCGGTAACTACCTGCAAGGAACTGTTAAGAAATGCATTAGGCGGTATGGTTACCACGGTTCCCTGTGGAGACCTAAAGCTTCCTCCGGATGAGCCGGTAATGGTATAAGTTTGGGCGGCAACTCCATTTTTAGCAAAGAAATCTGACATAGAAGTGTAGCCTTCCCCGGTAGGGGTTGTTGTAGTTGTGGTAGTGGGGGTTGGTGTTGGCGAATCTTTTTTGCAACTGAATGCAACTGTTATAACAGCAACAGTGGCTGCCACTGTTAGTTTCCTGAAAAATGTATTCATACTTTTGAATTTAGGGGCGATTAATAAACTTATAGATTACCTGTTTATTACACCCTAACGGAGAGAATAGGGGAAAGGTTGGGTAAAAGAGAAAATTAAACTAAAATTACCAACTGAATTTCAGATAAAATGAAGAAATGACCTGATTGATTTGTAACCTATAAAAAAATAATCCGTTAAGGTAGAAACGTTAATGTGAAGCAAGTCCCGTAAGGCTTAAAAAATTGCCCTGTAAGGCATTTGAACGCTAATTATAATAAATCCCGGTCCTGTAAGACCGGGATTTATTATTTTTCTACCACCAATTTCTGTGTCGATATATAATGTTGGTTGTTATCGAACGCCCTTAAAAAGTAAATACCTTGTGATAGTCCTTCCATACTAAGGCTGTATTGGGTTCCGCTGCATTCAATCCATTTCAGTTTGCGGCCCGTTAGGTCATCTACTTCAAGGTAATGCTTTTCATGAGTGTTGAAAAGAACCGTAGTAGTTGTGGTAAATGGATTCGGGAAACAGATAAAATGCTGCGTATTTGCCGCTAATGCAGCAACTCCTGTATGAATAGCGGTGTCTATTGTATTTAATGTGGTATTAGTTTGTATTTCAGGGTTGGCATCAAAATAAATGCCTGCTTTATTGGTTATGCGTGTGCCGTTGGGAAGATTGGGGTTAGGCATAATGCTGTACATAACATTTCCTTTGCTGCCAATTTGGTTGCCTGTAGAATCGGGTAGGTAAATGCTTGAAAAAATAAACTCTACTATGTTATTGCCAATTATTCTGGTGGTTAATGGGAAACTGCTCGATTTAACAGATAGTGTTGTAATATCTACGTAAGGGCTCAGGGTATCATATATAATAACATTGGTAGCTGTTGCATTGCCTGTATTTTGGAACTCGATGGTATAATCAAGTTTTTGGGCTGAATTGATGTTCCCTTCCGGGTATACCGATTTATTATTAGGGTCGTAAGGCAAGCCCACACAATTGCGGGGATATTTTTTTACCCAATAGGTCACCAGGTTGTTCGATGGAGCTGTATCGCCTGAAACAGGAGTAAGGTACATGGTTACATAATTACTGTCGCCGGTGGCAATGGCAAGTGAATCTTTTACAATACCTGTAACAGATACACATTGGTTTTGGTTAAAGGATACACTCAGGTTTGAAAAATTCCATTTCATGGTGTCTCCGCTGATGCTGGGGGCGCTGGGTGCAACCCAGCTTGTTACTTTAATGTTGGTATCAATAATAAGGTTTAAGGTTCCACTAGTAAGTGCACAATAATTATTGAAGATGCAAGCTGATATGGTAGCAGTGCTTGAATTGGTTAATGGGGTATCGATGCATAGGCTGAGGTTGCCTGCCAGGTCAAATGAAGTTCCCGGGCATGAAAAGCCCATTACCACCGTATCTGCAGGGGCTGTTACTGTTATGCGGTGCGATGATGGGCAAATAACTTTATACCCGCTATTGTACGTACTGTCAAATACCACTGTATAAGTTCCTTTTGGCACACAGAACCAATAAAGTGAATTTTCATCACTTATGTTAGATAAAGTATCGGTTGGTGTTATCAGCTCCATTTTCACGTTGGTATACATTGGTGAGCCGTTGTAATCGCAATTATTCCAGTAGTCATAGTAGGTATAGCCGAAAATAACTTTCATGGCATTGTTTATTTCACGTATGTCGTTACTAATCGGGTCAGGCATTACCAGGTTCCAGTGTTTATCGAAAGCTATTCCTTCTGGAAAATCGACTTCAGCCAGGAAAGCCGGGCCTCCGTCCCCGTAATATCCTCCCAGGTTATGCGCTCCGATAATCGTATTCACAATTCCCGAGGATTTTACCACTTCATCCACTTCACTCTGGCCAACAGATAACCAGATATTCCCTGCACTGTCAACTGCAAGCCCGCCGAGTGATTGAAAAGAAGCGGCTGTTGCCGGGCCACCGCTTCCTGCAATACCCTGAACTCCGTTTCCGGCTATTGTAGTTATTACACCGGAAGTGTTCACTTCGCGGAACCTGAAATTATCACAGTCAACTATGTAAAAATTGCCTTTTGTATCGTTAGAAACATAGAAGATAGAACCGTTTAATTCAGCGGCAGTGGCCGGCCCGCCGTCTCCGCTGTATCCACCCGCTAAAGGTGTGCCTGCTGCCGTGGTTATAATGCCTGTAGTGTTTACTTTTCTTATAATAAAATTCCGTTCGTCTGCAATGTAGATATCACCTGCGCTGTCTGCAGCAACCGACATGGGGTAGTTTAACTCTGCATTTGTTGCCGGCCCGCCATCACCGCTATAACCATAACTGCTGGCATTATTCCCGGCTACGGTACTGATTACGCCCGAACTGTTTACCTTCCTGATGACATCATTATTTTCATCTGCAATATAAATATTGCCTTTATAGTCGGCTGCAATACTGCATGGTCCGCTAAATTCAGCCGCTGTGGCCGGGCCGCCATCGCCATAATAGCCGCTGACGTTATAGATTCCTGCATAGGTGGATATTATTCCCGAGGAGTTTATTTTACGAATAACATTGTTGGCGCCATCAACAAAAAAAGTATTCCCCGAATTATCGAATGCTACGCCGCTATAAAAGGTATTTATATTTATTTCGGCAGCGGTTGCAGGGCCCCCGTCACCGCTATATCCCGTAAGTCTGTTGTTTCCGGCAATAGTTATTATTTGCTGCGCTTTTGATATTTCGGTAAAACAAAATGCGAGTACAACCGAACAAATACAAAGTAGTTTTTTCATGGCGAGAGTTGGTTAGTTGCTGATTTTCAAGTTTCAAATTCTTATCAAATGTACTGAAATTTCCGTTACCTGAACATGATATTGGTTGGATGGATGAATTTTGACGGTAGTTGGCGAATTTTTCTTGTTTCATATATTAATTGCCTGCGAGGCTCCCTTCTTTTTTGTAATTTCGCAAACCTTAAAACAGTAGTTAGTGGATGGTGGTTAGTGAATAGTATATGCACATGCGTAAACTAACCACTAACCACCATCCACTAACCACTAATTACTAAACTATGGTTGACATAAAATTCCCCGACGGACGGGTAAAACAATATAACGATGGCATTACCGCTATGGATATTGCCAAAGAAATAAGCAATTCGCTGGCGGCAAAGGTGCTTGCGGCAAAGGTTAACGGACAGGTGTGGGATGCCAACCGCCCAATTACTATGGATGCCCAATTGGCGCTGTTAACATGGGACGATGTGGATGGTAAATCCGCCTTCTGGCACTCTTCGGCGCACTTGCTGGCAGAGGCATTGGAGGCTATTTATCCGGGTACTAAGTTTGGTATCGGCCCGCCTATCGAGAACGGTTTCTACTATGATATAGACACCGGCGACAAAAACCTTTCATCGGAAGACTTCAAGAAGATTGAAGATAAAATGCTGGAACTAGCCAAGCAGAAGAATCCATATATACGCGAAGATGTATCGAAAGCAGATGCCATTAAATATTTCACGGCTAAAAACGACGAATATAAATTAGAGTTGATTGACGGCCTTGCCGATGGTTCCATTACTTTTTACAAGCAAGGTAATTTTACCGATTTGTGCCGTGGCCCGCATATACCGAACACGGGCTTTATTAAGGCTGTTAAGTTATTGAATGTTGCCGGAGCGTATTGGCGTGGTGATGAAAAGCGCAAACAGCTTACCCGTATTTATGCCATCACCTTTCCTGACCAAAAACAACTGACCGACTATTTAACTTTATTGGAGGAAGCCAAAAAGCGCGACCACCGCAAATTGGGTAAAGAGTTGGAGTTATTCACCTTCTCGGAAAAAGTAGGCATGGGATTGCCGTTGTGGCTACCTAAAGGCGCAGCTTTGCGTGAGCGGTTAGAGCGATTTATGCGTCAGGCACAGGCTGATATTGGCTACGTACAGGTAATTACACCGCATATCGGGCATAAGGATTTATATGTAACCTCGGGCCACTATGAAAAATATGGCAAGGATTCCTTTCAACCGATAAAAACCCCGCAAGAAGGGGAGGAGTTCTTTTTAAAACCAATGAATTGCCCCCACCATTGCGAAATATATAAAAGCAGCCAGCGTTCCTATCGCGATTTGCCGGTTCGGTTGGCTGAGTTTGGTACGGTTTACCGTTATGAGCAAAGCGGTGAACTACATGGGCTTACCCGCGTTCGCGGATTTACGCAGGATGATGCCCACGTATTCTGCCGTCCCGACCAGGTGAAAGAAGAATTTATTAGAGTTATTGATTTGGTATTGAAAGTATTAAAGACGCTCGACTTCCAAAACTATACGGCACAAATATCGCTGCGCGATAAAGAGGACAGAAGTAAATACATTGGTTCGGAAGAAAATTGGGAACGGGCTGAAGCCGATATTATTGAAGCTGCTGCCGAAAAAGGGTTAAAAACGGTGGTTGCCTATGGCGAGGCTGCATTTTACGGGCCGAAACTCGACTTTATGGTGCGTGACGCTTTAGGCAGAAGCTGGCAACTGGGTACTATTCAGGTAGATTACAACCTGCCCGAACGTTTTGAACTGGAATATATCGGGTCAGATAATGCCAAACACAGGCCCGTGATGATTCACCGGGCACCGTTTGGGTCGCTGGAAAGATTTATTGCTGTTTTACTGGAACATTGTGCCGGAAATCTCCCGTTGTGGTTGGCTCCCGACCAGGTTGCCGTGTTACCAATTGGAGAAAATCAGGTAGAATATGCAAAAAACGTGTTGCAATTACTAAAAAAGTACGATATTCGCACCCTCTTTGACGAAAGGAGTGAGAAAATTGGCAAGAAAATTAGAGATGCCGAGATTATGAAAATACCTTATATGCTGGTTATTGGCGACAAAGAAATAGCCGACGGCAAGGTAGCGGTTCGTAAGCACGGCGAGGGAGACAAGGGTACTATGATGACGGACGATTTTATCACAATGATTAACGAAGAGCTGAAGAAATATTTTTTATAACTAACAAAACAGGAGGAACTTATAGCAACACCGTATAACCCGCGCCCTATGGGCAGGCGCAGAATGGAACCCGAGCACACTATCAATGAAATGATACGTGCCCGCACAGTGAGAGTAGTAGGAGAAGTAGTAACAACCCCCGGGGTTTATACTATTGATGCTGCTTTGAAAATGGCAAGAGATGCAGGTTTAGACCTGGTTGAAATAGCATCGAATGTCGACCCGCCAGTCTGCCGTGTAGTTGATTACCGCAAGTTTCTTTACGACCAGAAGAAGAAACAAAAGGAAATCAAAGCCAAAACTGCCAAGGTTGTTGTAAAGGAAATCCGGTTTGGACCGCATACAGATGAACATGATTTTAACTTCAAGAAAAACCACGCTGAAAGTTTTCTCCAACACGGAGCAAAGGTTAGGGCATTTGTGTTTTTCAGGGGTAGAACCATTTTGTTCAAGGAGCAGGGAGAAGTTCTCCTCCTTAAATTTGCACAGGCTTTGGAAGAAGTCGGCAAAGTGGAGCAACTGCCTACTATGGATGGAAAACGAATGAGTATTATATTATCGCCTAAGAAAAAGTAATTTTAACTGATAACTGACCACTGATAACTGACCACTAATTTAAAACCCAATGCCAAAAGTAAAAACCAATTCCGCAGCAAAAAAGAGATTCAAGTTTACCGCCAGCGGAAAAATAAAGAGGAAACAAGCTTTCAAGAACCACATCCTCACCAAAAAATCGAAGAAGCGCAAACGCCACCTTACCGGAACCGTTATGGTTTCTGATGGCAATATGGATAAAGTAAAAGCGCTCCTCGGAGTTTAATTAGTAATTACTAATTAGTAATTAGCAATCCGGAAAATTTAACATTCAAAATTCAACATTCAAAATTTAACAGACCATGCCACGTTCAAGTAACTCAGTAGCCTCTAAAGCCAGAAGAAAAAAAATATTAGGTAGAACCAAAGGGTTCTATGGCGCCAAGAAGAATGTCCTTACCATTGCCAAGAACACCTTGGAAAAGGGTTTGGGATATGCTTACCGCGACCGCAAAGCAAAAAAACGCAACTTCCGCGCTTTGTGGATTCAACGTATTAATGCCGAAGTGCGTAACCATGGCATGAACTATGGAACGTTCATCAATAAAATGAGCACCAAAGGCATTCTGTTAAACCGCAAATCATTAGCCGACCTTGCTATGAACCACCCGGAAGCTTTTGCTGCTGTGGTGAATAAGGTGAAATAAGCAGAGATAAGAGATAAGTTATAAGAGAGAAGCCTCGCAGAAATGCGGGGCTTTTTTGTTTTTACCCAAGTGTGATTGTCATTCTGAACATAGCGAAGAATCTTAAGCTACACATATGCAATTTCTGGTGCAACATTAAAGTACCGATACTGATAATTTTTTTGCCGACTTATTGCGGGTATTCATATCGCATTTTTATTTGTTTGCCGAAAATTTGAAATACAAGTGTCTGTTACGGGCTACCTTGTAAATGTCAGGGTTCATTCCTATGGTAGATGAGTGCTGATGTTTTCCAGTAGTAACTTTTAAAAAAGAACACCATGAAAAATCGAAATAACGGGCTGCTTGAAGCCCCTGGTGATGTTGCGCTGCGCCCGGCAACAGAAGCGGTTAATGAAATGTATAACAGCACGGAGGTGACCGAAAATATGCTGCAAATAGAGTGGGAGCAACTCAATGAATATATGGATAGGTCAGGATTGGAATTGCTTAACAATAATAGAATTATTCTGACGAACAAAATAAGAAATGTAATTGCCGAAATGATTGCCAATTCAGACGATTTGCCCAAGGTGAATTATTCTGCTTATATCAGTGAAAAACTGCATCACGATTATACGTATCTTGCCAATGTGTTCTCGAAAGCTATGGGAACCACCATACAGCAGTATATCATTATTCAAAAAATCGAAAAAGTGAAAAAACTTTTATTGGATGGTAGTTTTAATCTTACTGAGGTTTCCTTTAAACTTCAATACAGCAGTGTGGCGCATTTGTCGAATCAGTTTAAAAAAATTACCGGCGTAACGCCCACTTTTTATATGCAAATGAGGCGTTCCGAAAGATACTGCCTCGAAAATTTGGGGTATTTATAAAAACAGTGGCCTTTTGATGCGGGGCTTTTTTGTTATTTCGACGAGATTAAATTCGGTTATTGATTTAAATCAGGTAAAATAATGGGCTTGATTGACCTTTTTAAAATGAGGTTATTAGCTTGCAGATAAGTCATTACTTTAATAAATGGTTCTTTCCAATTCAATCCATAGGTTTGCCTTAAGAGAGATTTGCCTTTTTTGTTTTGAATTTGAAAATAGTACCTCCCGGGTTGTAATGAACGGGTATAAATTATTCCATATTCAATTTCAAAGTCTTCCGGTTTTCCTGTAATTGTACTTGCTTTACCTCTTTTCGTATATTCAATATTATAGCTTCCGTTAGTTATTTCAAACTTTGTTATAAAGCAGTTATATGAAGAATCAAAAGAGAAAAAAAAGGCAGCAATGAATGTTAGATAGGGTAATAATATAGCCAATATTATGTATGAATTCGTCCATATTTGAGGAATTCGCCAAGTAAAAAATACAAAATATATCATTCCACAAAAAAAACCAATCAAGGCTTTTTTCAGAAGCATCTGCCAATACGTCTTTGTCTCCTCAACTTCTATTTTAAAATCCGTTAGCATATAACAAAAGTATGGAAAATGTTATAGGAATGCTGAACTTTCGTTTTGTCAATTGCCGTCTGCATAAGGTAATGTTGCCTTTTTCCAGCTAACAAATATTGTCAGGGGTAGAAAGATGCCGAACTTGTTTCGGCATCACAATTTTTTGAAATAATGGGAAATGGCAAGCCCGCATTTATCAGAGGGAAGAATAAAGTTCAACATTCTGGCTTTAGCCAAAAACCAGTCTCTTTAAGGCTAAAGCCATTTTCATTTTGTCTTTTAACCGTTCACTAAAGTGAATGGCAATTGAAAAACGCCAGAAAGAATAACCACAACCTACTCCTTTACATACTTATTCAACCGCTGCGGAAATAAAATCTGTAATTTATACGGATTATCCCGTTGGTAGGCAATACGAACCTTTTTAAGCCAGGGGTATGTGATGCCACGCATACCGGGGGTAAGTATTCTTTCAGACATTTGGTTAGCTGAATCTTTAGGTTGGAATTGAATCCATATTCCAGTTAAATCGGGAGGCCCCTTGGTTCCAAAAAAGCATTTTACTGTGGCTACTGTAGTATCTATTTCCACCTGTTTGCTTAAGTCCTGCTGAAAGGCCAGCAGTATATGCAATTGGGGTTTGGTGGTATCATATAATACATGGTACGTATAGTCGGTATATACACCATAGGTGGCAGGCGGCCAGCTTGTTTTAAGGGTATCATGTATCAGCGTATCTTTTCCATGCAGGCGGGCATGAAAGGAAAACTCTGTTTTATAGGTATCATTCCGGAATAATTTTTTGCGGGGAGTCATTGTCATATTTCCCACTTGGGCAACTGAATCAGCGCTTTTGCGGATACCGAAACATCCCGTAGATTGGATAAGTATAACAAACTCGAAAGTAATTAGAACAAGCCTTGCCATACATTTTTGGCCGAAGATAGGGCTATCGGCAATTGGATAAATGGCTTTAACATTTTCTAACATTTGCCTTTGGGCTTACCTGACGCCTTTCAACAGCCCCTCCATATATTCCCGGCTGCCTTTAAAGTGCTTCATGCCAAATTCGCCGATGGCTTCAATAACAGGTTTTAAATCGAGGCCAAGTTTGGTGAGGGAATATACTTTCCGCTTTTCTGCGCCTGTAAAAGTTATAAGGCCCAGCTTAGTAAGTTTTTGCAGGCGGTCCTTTAAAATATTGGTGGCAATACCTTCCGGTGAATCTAAAAACTGGTTGTAAGTAGATTTTCCCATAAAGAGCATATCTCTTATAATAAGCAATGACCATTTATCGCCTATCACATCAAGGCTGCACGAAATAGGGCATTGCGAGCGTTTAGGTATCTTATTTAATACTTGTTTGGGCACAGGTCTGAAATAATTTTACAAAGATATAACATTAAAACTTGCAAAATACAAGTTTATTGTTTTATATTTGTCCGGTCAAATGTAATAGTTCTTAATAAAGCATCTAATACTAACCCAAAAATAAACTGAATTATGAAAAACCCATGGCTCGCATTCATTTTAAACTTATTCCTATTTGGCGGCGGCTACATTTACAACGGCAAACGCAAAATGCTCGGCTTCGCATTGGTAATAGCCTGGCTCCTGATTCGCTACGGCGAAATAAAAATATTTCTGACCAACCTTGTTTTTAATGACTGGCTGTTTTTGTTTATCGGGTTGGTGGTATTAATGTTTAGCTTAGCTGCCGATGCCTATGGAGAAGCAAAAAGGATAAATGCAGAAAAAAATTAGGTCGGAGCCCGACTGGCAATTATTAAAGCCCCTTTTGGCTTTGGGGCTGAAATTAAAATATAATAACAACAACTAACACAAAACAACATGACAAACCACGACCAACTTGCCGTAAAAATGGTGCTCGATTTATGGAATTCCCGGATTAAAGCAATCGATGAACTATTGGGTAAACTTACCGATGAACAACTGATGCACGAAGTTGCACCCGGAAGAAACAGAGGTATATACTTGCTGGGACACCTTGCCGCAGTAAATGACCACATGCTGACGATACTTGATTTTGAAAAGCAGGTGCATCCCGAATTTCACGAAATATTTATTACCAAACCCGATAAGGCGGTTGCTGAATTGCCTTCTGCAAGTGAAATAAGAACCTATTGGAAAACTGTAAACGATAAATTGGCTGCGCATTTTGCCAAACTTTCAGTAGATGACTGGTTTCAAAAGCATACATTGGTTTCTGCTGAAGATTTTGCGAAGGAACCGCACCGCAATAAGCTGACCATAGTTGCCGGCAGAACTGCTCATTTGGCAGGTCATTTGGGGCAACTTATCTATTTGAAATAAGATACTCAAAGCTTGAGATGCCGAACTTGTTTCGGCATCTTTCAAGGCCTTTTCATAGCAGAAGTAGCCTTTTGAAACTGACCTACGCTCTATTTTTTTGTAGATTTGTATTTATAATACAAATGCTATGCGGCTTTTATTAATTGGTATTGCTTTATTTTCTTTTTCCCACTGTGTGGAGGCAAAAGAAGTAAGCGATACCAATAAAGCCAATGATACTATTGAAATTCCCGAAGAACAAATAGTAAGCATTGGCTGTTTGTATCCAACCTATTTTTATCAAGGTCCCGATGAATGGAGCGGTCCGAGGGTAATTAATAATTACAGGGATTTTAAAGATTTCTTTGCAAGTAGCTGCCCCGATACATTAAACATTGATTTTGATAAACAGACTTTACTATATTTTCCAAAAACATGGGGTGGGGGAGGTAAGGTTACCAAAAGGGTGCAGATAATCGGAAGTAAATATATCTACACGTTAAGTATTGCGCCTTCCGGTCTTGCCATTTTATTTCACGGCACTAATATTATTGCCATTCCAAAAATAAAGGAAGGCGCTACGGTACAATTCGTATTTCAGTGCCCGAATGAGTTTAATAAATAATAATATCCATGAATAATTTTAATCGTATTCTCTTTTTTATTTTTCTTTTACCTGCTTGTTTTGCTGTCGCACAGCCTTCTGCGGCTATTCAAAAGTACGATAGCATTCACAATGCCTGTATGTATAATACCAGTAATGCATTAAGTTGCAGCCGGCGTTATGCCAAACAGGTGGATAGTATGCTGCAAGTGGTGTATAGGATGGTTCGGGTTAGGTTGGATACTTCCGTAAGGAAAAACTTGAATGCCGAAGAGGCCAAATGGATTAAGGAACGCGATGAATACCTGACTATCCAAGCGCATAATGATGAGGACCTGGATGAAAACAGCCGGAATGTAGATATGACTGAAAAGCGCGCCAGCTATGACAGAAGGCGGCTGGCGGAGTTATTGAAACGCACTGTTTATTAGGAGGTTAATCTATTTTTTTTCGTTAGCCTTATAATAAAGGACTAAAAGGTATTTAAACTCCTTTTGGTGACAAAAATCACATTTATTCCTGACGAAATACATGTTTTAGCCGGCACATTAGTTGTTGTTTTGTCTCATCGAAAGCGATAAACGTTCTTTTTAGATTTGATTGTAGAAAAGACCAACCCCGTAAGGTTGGCGGTGTAAACAGAAAGACTGACCCCGTAAGGTTAGCAAAAAAAGACCAACCCCGTAAGGCTGGCAACCATGAAAAGATTTAGCGCTCCGTAAAGCGCCTCTTTAAAGGAAACCTAACCCCGTAAGGTTAGTAAGCAAAAAGACCAACCCCGTAAGGTTGGCACGTTAAAGGAAGCGCCATCCCCCGTTAAGGTTTGGCAGTAATAGAAGCCTAACCCCGTAAGGTTAGCAAGCAAAAAGACCTGCCCCGTAAGGCAGGCAAGTTAAAGGGAGCAGCAACCCCGTAAGGTTGGCATGCTGAAAAGAAGTGGAATGAAAAATATACGACTAAACATTACCCGGTCCCGTAAGGCCGGGTTTTTTTATGTTACCAATCTGCTTTTCCGGCAGTTGAATTAAGTTGAAAGGCATTTAAAAACTTTGTGCCCAATTTGGCCAGTTTGCTGTCTATTCCGCTGCGCCATTCAGGCGGATTGTTTTTTACATATAAAGAGGTTAGAGGAACCGTTCCGGCATTTTGATTGTCTATAATATTCGACAGGGTAAGCCTGTATTTTCCGTTTTTAATTTCTATGCTGAAATAGGCTTTCAGCAATTCCCAGGGGTAGCCGTCGGTGCTGTTCTGGGTTTCATAATTACCGGTAATTACATGTTCGGTTTTAAATTCTTTAAGATTGTTTATGGTGGTTGATGCGGGAAGTTGCGCCATAAGTTTTTGCATTATTACCGAAGCCGAATCGAGCGAATCTTTATAAATATGGCGGTAAACGATGGCGTTATTTTCAAGGTAAAAATCGCCTTTGGGTTGCGTATCCTGAGCCCATAAAAGGCTTGGAAGCGCTATAAACAGAAATACTATTTTTTTCATCGGATAGAATTGAATGGTGAATATAGGAAATTTATTAGTGTATCTTTACCACAGTAATTACACTATATGCCGACACTTGTTACCATACTTTCCGTTTCCTATCCGCAGCAGGTATATATTATTAAAGGAATGCTCGAATCGGAAGGTATAGAATGTTTTATAAAGGATGAGCTGACCGTTCAAACCAACCCTGTTTATACCTATGCGGTGGGCGGGGTAAAGTTGCAGGTGAAGGAGGAAGACGCGGAGGCTGCCACAAAAATATTGGAAGAGCAAGGATATTTGAACAGGGAAGATGCAAATAAAAATCCTTATAAATGGCTGGAAGTATTATCAGAAAAACTACCGTTTTTCAAAAAATCACGATTTGAAGTGAAACTGTCGGTGTATGTAATAGCTGTAATTGCAGCAATTTGCATACCGGTATATTTTTTTACCCAGCCCGGTACTGCCAAAAAATTGGCACAACCTTTTTACTGGTGTATCGATAATATTAACTATAACGGTAAAGACTACATTCCGCAATCGTATGGTCTTAATGTCATGTTCAAAGGCGGATGCAAGGAGAATATCAATTTTAAAACACCGGGAACTATTTCCCTTCCTGGGTTTAAAACGTTTCCGGTAAAAGCCGACTGGGAGTTGATAAAGGACAGCTTAATCATAAGCAATGCCGATACTTTTCAGTTTGTGTATAATGGAAGATATGCTATCGAATTTTCGGGGCAGAGCATGGTGTTGAAATCAAAAAGTACCACTATTTACTGTACGTGTTTTTATTTGTTTGGAAGAAGATAAACATATACGTTGCCCCTATTGCGGCTCGGAGGAGGTGTCGAAGCCTCGCTATTCCTCCGTTATATTTGCCATTTTAAGTTTAATGGTATTTATGCCTATGCCCAATACTTCTTTCAGCCTCACCTGCCATTGTTTCGATTGCGGAAAAGACTTTAAATGGAAGAAAAAGAGATAGCAGGCTCTTTTTATACTATTCATAGGCAGCCTAACGCTAAAAAATGTTAAACAGGAAAATAATTGCGCACGCTAACCTGTATTTGTAATACTTTTGTGTTGTGAAAGCGCTAAAATAACCCAAAAATGAAAAGATATTTTAACATATTTTTTCTCCTTCCGTCCCTTCTCAGTTTAATCTGTTTAATAAGATGCAGTGCAGCAGACAAGCCTTTTGAATCTGCCGGGGTAAGCATTGTTTCATCTTACAATCCGTGTTATGCATCCCCTTTCAGCATGCAGGAAAACAAGCCTTCCAAAAAGGAAGTTATCCTGCTTTTCCGCATGGGAATTGAAAGTAAAGGCATTGCATTTTTCTATAACGGAAACACATTCAATACTTATTACAGCCCTGCCGATGCTTCATCTGTAAATGCTGCGCATATAAAAGAGGTATTATCGTTTTCCGGGTTTCAACAATTTCCGGCCGTGTTTCTCAGCGCTTTTTCTTTCCGCCCTCCGCCTGCATCGGCCAATGTATAAAGAAATATTCTTTAGTACATAATCAGCAGCCCGCAACGGGCAATATTCGAACAGCAAAGTTTAACCTTACATAATATTTTAAAAAAATGAAAACACCTGTGATAATTTTTGCCGCAATGGCAACACTTGCAGCCTGCAACAGCACCAATATGGAGGATGTGAAGAAGATTAAAGATTTGGCCAAAGAAGACTCTGTGAAAGCAATTCAGGCTACGCAAAAAGATTCCCTGATTACAGCCTATCTGAATGACCTGAACGAAATTCAGGAAAACCTGGATAAGATAAAGCAGCGCGAAAAAATAGTGACCATAAAACCCGGTGAGATGAATTCGGCGGATAAGCAATCGGTGGTGGCGGAAGTGAAAGAACTCGACCAATGGATTGTAGATAACGATAAGAAGATGAACAACCTTCAATCGCGCCTGAGAAGGATGGATACAAAAAACAATAAATTGCAAAGTTTGGTAGCGCATCTTACCCAGGAAATAGCAGAGAAGGATGAGGAAATAGCCGACCTGCAAAGCAAACTGAGCAAGGCGAATGATTCGCTGCGCATGGTTACTACGCACTTTAACGACAGTTTGGTTGTAATTAAAAGGCAACGTGCCGAAATGGTGGAAATGAACACGGTGTATTATGTATCGGGCACACTGAAAGAATTACAGGATAAAGGTGTAATAGATAAAAAAGGTGGTTTTATAGGCTTGGGCCGTGTAGCTGAAATTAATCCCGCAGCCAGTAATTCTGCATTTACGAAAGCCAATCTGGTTACTTTGAAAGGGCTTGCCCTGCATGGCAAATTCAGGAGGTTTATAACTACGCACCCTGATAATACCTATCAACTTGTTGCCAACAGTAAAAATGATTCGCTTTCTATTACCATGCCGGCTACTTTCTGGAAGGAAAGCAAGTATTTGGTGGTAGCTACCAAGTAAAATTTAGTTTTTTGTTCCAAACGCCTGAAGGGGCTTTGAATAGTACTATTCAAAGCCCCTTAAAAGGTTTGGTTAATTCCTATTTTCGAATTATTAATTTCCCTTCTCCAAGCAAATCGCCATTTTTGGCAATAATACGATAGAGGTAAACTCCATTGGGCTGACTGCTTAAATTAATTAGGAATTGCGAAGTATGAATTACGGTTTGATTAGCATATACTTTTTCGCCGAGAATATTATAAACTTCTACATTCGTAATTTCTTCCTGTGTGTTTGAACCGCTAATTGAAGCGGTGAACACACCATTGCCCGGGTTTGGGTAAACAGATATTGCCCCTGCTGTCGGTTTTAATTCCTTAACCGAGGTGCTGACTTCGGAATTACGAAACTTAAAAACCAACCCATAATATTGATAAGGGCCTCCTTGGTATGCCACACCATATAATGTATTATTATAAAAGGTTAATTTTCCATTTTCAAGATTAAATCCGTCGGTATCATTAAAAGTAAAAAATTCCTTAAAGCTGCTACCGGTTGTATCTAATGAAATAAGCTCGCCGCTCGAATATATCCCTCCTGCGGTGGCCATTCCATATAATGTTCCGTTGTTATAAATTAATGAACCATTCATATCAGCATCGGTGTCGTTCAACCGATGTATGTTTTTGTAGTTGCTTCCGTCAGTATCAATAGCGAAAATATAACCGGCATAAAAAATATCTTTCCACTCGGCAATACCATATAATTTATTGTTGAGAGCCACTAATCCACCTGCAGGATTCGCACCGGTCGTATCATTAAAATCGTGCAATTTTTTATAACCTGTTCCATCTGTATCAAGTGAAAATAGTGTGCCATATCCATATGCACCTCCGTCCTGGGTTGGCCCATATAGTTTATTATTGTAAATAGTTAATGAGCCTTGAGGGCTCAAGCCATTTGCCCCGCCAAAATCAAGAAGGTCCTTATAATTGTTTCCATTGGTGTCTATCGAAAAAACAAGGCCACCGTTATGTGCGCCACCCTGAAATGTCATACCATATAGTTTTCCAAAAGAATATACTAAGTAGCCGTTTGGCATTTGTCCATTGGTAATATTAAAATCAAGCAAGTCTTTGTAATTGGTTCCATCCGTATCTATCGAGAATATATTTCCATTACCTAAACTTCCCAATTGATAGGTTGTTCCATATAGTTTATTTCCCACCAGTGTTAACCCGCAAACGGGGCCTGAATTGACACTATAAGAGAATGTACTGTCGAAAGTATACAATACCTTAAAATTATTTCCATTGGTATCTATCGAGTAAATGATGCCGTTTGCATATAAACCTCCACCTGATGTCGCCCCAAACATCGTTTTCCCTGAAATTACCAATGGGCTGCTTGGTCCGGAGCCGCTGGTATCATTAAAATTATGAAGGTCGGTAAACTGTGCACTGGCTGTTTCTAATCCGGTTAACCATAGTATTAAAAAAAGCAAATATTTCTTTTTCATACCTGTCTGATTTTTTTGGTATTTAACTATATTTCAAATATAGATAAATATTTTCAGATATCGTGTGATAATCATCATTTTAAGCCCCCTTAAGGGTTTGAGGGGTTCCAGATTGAATTTCTTTAAAAGTTCAAATAAAAATTGCGGGTAAGGTTTTTATAGTCGGTAGAGTAGGTGCGCTGATTCAGCCGGCTGCCGGCCTCGGGTTCGTTCTCTATTATAAGGGTTTCCTCTACCGGGTTTGCTTTATGAAATCCAAATTGCATCAACGTCCTTTTGGCGGGTTTAGTGCAGGTGGTTTTTACCCGTGTTATCCGGTTGGTATAAAGCCCGTATCTTTTGGCAATGGCCGATAAATCTTCGGCTTCTTTCAACGGTAAAATAGTGGCAAAGGAACCGTCTTCTTTTAACAGCGATGCTATGCCGTCTACCAGTTCTTCGAAGCTCAGGTTGCAGGTGTGCCGCGCCATTGTCCGCGATTCGGAGGCAGCCTGCACGCAATTTGAAAAGTAAGGAGGGTTGCTCAGTATTACATCATATTTTTTAGTAACCGAAGGCACAAACTTTTGAAAGGATATATGGTGCACATGAATGCGCTCATTCCATTTCGAGTTTTTGCAGTTTTCTGCCGCTTCCCGGTATGCATCTTCATCTATTTCAATGGCATCTATTAGGGTGGCAGAGCGCTGTGCCGCCATCATGGCTATTATTCCTGTGCCTGTACCAATGTCAAGCATGTGGCCTTTTTCGGGCAGTTTGCCCCATGCGCCAAGCAGAACAGCATCCGTGCCCACTTTCATGGCGCAATTGCTTTGCTTTACTTCAAATTCCTTAAATACAAAAGAATCGGCGGGCATAAAGGCATAGTTTTGTTAAAAGTGCAATCGTTTTGTTTACAAATATAATAATATCTCCTAAATAAATTAACCCGAACACAAGCTGTTTATTATGTGATGGATAGAAATAGCTTCCGGTTGTTTTTTCAAAAGGTTACTAAGTTAAGAGTATTTTCGAATTAAATAAGGGTATATAACATATTTATGTGAATAGGCAAAATAAATAACACTAAAGTCATATTGTTATCTCGCAGGAAATTTTATATTTGTGTCTTAATCGTCTAACCAAAAATTAAAAACTATGAGAACAAAAAATTCCTTAATGCTTGCTGTTGGCTTATTTAGCCTTGCAGCAACCTCGCTTAAAGCACAGATAGCGATAAATAACAGTGCAGCAACCCCCAATGCTTCCGCCATACTTGATTTACAGTCGGGTAATACGGGTGTATTGAAGGGTTTTTTGCCCCAGTCGGTTTCATTAACTAATGTAACAACTGCTACAATTACCAGCCCGGCAACAGGCCTGATTGTGTATAGCCCTACCGCTCCAACGGGAGGTAATGGCGCAGGTTATTATTATTGGAACGGCACCGCATGGGCCAGCATGAACAGTAATATTTACGGTTCAGGTATTAATAATTATGTAGCACGCTGGACACCAAATGGAACTACCTTGGGGACAGGATTAATACAAGACAATGATATAGCGGTGGATGTTAATTCTCCTTACGTGGCTGGCGCCATGTTGTATTCGGTAACCTCTTCCGGTATAGCTGCGGCAGGATATACTACCGATGCAAGCAGTTGGGGTGTTGGCGGCTATGGCCAGGGCGGCATTGGCGTATATGGTGCAGGCTCTACATATAGCATATATGGCGATGCCACTTTTTATGGTGCAGGTAGCGGAGGCTATTTTAAGGATGCTACCGCTGCTGATTACGCGACCATTGCAGATAATACCAATGCAACCGGTGTAACCGCGTATGGCACAAATTATGGTGTATATGGACTAAGTACAGCCAATTATGATGCGGGTGTATATGGCCGTGATGATGGCTGGGTTGGTGTTATGGGGGTATCAACCTTTGGTGGTGGTGCTGGTGTTGCGGCATACGATTCTACCCTGGGTGGTATTGGTGTATATGCTTATGGTGGCAGTTATGGAGTATATGGATATGGAACAACTTTGGGAGGGTATTTTTATGATGGAACTGGCGATTATGCTGAAGCAGCAGGCGCAGGTGTTGGGTTATATGCAGCTGGTGTTGACTCGGGTGTTTCAGGCTATACTTCCAGTGGGAATTCCGGTGTAACCGGGGTGTCTGTAGCCGGTAATGCTGTTATGGGCAATGGTGGCTATGGCGGTGTAATTGGTTATGGACAGGCTTATGGTGCCGGCGGTTCTGATGGATTAGGAGATGAAGGTATTATAGGGGTGAATGAAGGTTTCAATATAGGTGGCTATTTTACAGACCAGGGCGGAGATATAGCCTATGTTGCCTATGCAGGCTATGGAATTCTTTCCGGTGGTGTTAAATCAACCATGGTGAAAGATGAAAACAACCAAAACAGGGTTATGTATTGCAATGAATCTCCTGAAGTGAAATTTGAAGATTATGGAGAAGGGCAACTGGTGAATGGTAAAGCCCATATTACCCTTGACCCGCTTTTAGCCAGGAATGTAACCATTAGTCAAAAGCACCCTTTGCAAGCTTTTGTTCAGTTGGAAGGAGATTGCAATGGCGTTTATGTAACCAATAAATCAGTTTCCGGATTTGATGTTGTTGAATTGAACCATGGAACATCCAATACCTCATTCAGCTGGCACATTGTTGCTAACCGCGCAGCTACAGTTAACAAAAAAGGACAAACGTATGACTATGCAAACTGGCGTTTCCCTGTAGGTCCTGATGGTTCTAAAATCAGCCTTGTAAATCCAAATAAATCAGCAGGCAAAGCAGTTTTAAAGACAGCTCCAAAAAATATTCCGGCCATTGCAGACCCGAAACAAAGCCATAAAGGAACGGTGGTGAAACAACCGCTTCCTATCATGAAAAATGATGCGATGAATGGAATTGGCAGAGCGAGTGCTCAATCAAATACACAACCTAATACTCAGAAATAATAGGTTCGAAATTAGAAACCTCCCGGCAACCGGGGGAAAGGAACAAAAATTAATTTCAATCTAAAACACAAACAACGTGAAAAAGTATATAGGTCTTATAATAGCCCCGATACTTATCGGGATGCTGCCTCATAAAGCATCAGCACAATTAGTTATGACAGGGTCATACGATGTGGTGATGACAGGAGGCAGCGCAGCCAACCCAACTTCGCTGGTTTTGACTAATCCCGCACCAGCGGCGATTACCAGGACAGGAACGGGTTGGATTATTTCAGAAAATGAGTTTAACCAGGTAGACTGGAACATTGGAACCAATACGGGAAACTATACGGTTCCCTTTGGCTATTCCAATGCACAGTACTTACCTGTAACACTCGACATAAGTACGGCAGGAACCGGCAGCGGAGTTGTAAAATTCTCTACCTACCATACTGTAGCCGATAACGAGCTCGGTGTAACTTCATTAAGCGGTCCGCAATCGGATGTGGCAAATATGAATGCTTTTATTACGCCGGGAAGCCCGAGTAATGCAGATAATTCGTATAATGTTGTAGACAGGGCGTATGTAATTGATGCCAACACCGGATACAGCACCAAGCCTGCTGCGGGAAACATTACGTTTTCCTATATCAGTGGAACGGGTAATTCGGAGGTAGCTTCGCCAAATGTGCTTAACCAGGCTCACCTGATGGCCGAAAGGTACAATTCAGGTACCAATACCTGGAGCGATTGGTTCGGGTATGGATGTACTGATGCTATTGTTGGCAACGTAGGAGCTGTGCAGACAGGGCCTGTGCCTGCAGTTGATATGTACCGTTCATGGGCCTTATGGGATAACCTGAATCCATTGCCTTTGAAAATGGTTTCTACCAATAATCTGTGCGGTGGAAGCAGCGCCGGTTCGGCTACGGTAACTGTATATGGAGGCGTAAGCGCATACACATACGCATGGAACCCTAGCGGACAAACAACGGCAAATGCAACCGGATTATCGGCAGGCATTTATACGGTAACTGTTACCGATAACCATGGATGTTCCTCTACCATGTCGGTTACTATTACTGCACCTCCGGTACTTATAGCCACAGCCACCGTAACGGCTAATGCAACGGGATGTAATTCGAACGGCAGTGCAACTGTTACCGCCAGCGGCGGAACTGCAGCTTACACGTATTCATGGACGAGTGGAAGTACTACTACTTCAGCTACCGGGCTTTCTGCCGGCGGCTATACCGTAACTGTTACAGACCATAACGGATGTACGGCTACTTCCAGTGTAACAATTACGGCTCCGCCTGTTGTTGCAGCCACAGCCACTGTAACGGCAAATGCAACCGCCTGCTCTAATATCGGCAGTGCATCGGCATCAGCCAGCGGGGGTACAACGCCTTACACGTATACATGGACAAGCGGAAGCACTACTACTACTGCAACAGGGCTTTCTGCCGGAAACTATACAATAACCGTACATGATAACAACGGGTGTGCAGGTACTGCCAGTGTAACTATCACGGCTCCGGCCCAGTTACTGGCCAATGCCAGCGTTACTGCTAATGCGTCTGGCTGCGCTTCCACCGGAAGTGCAACTGCTGCGCCAGGCGGTGGAACCTCGCCATACACCTATTCATGGACGAGTGGAAGTACCATTGCGAACGCTACCGGGCTTTCTGCCGGAAACTATACGGTAACGGTTACTGATAACCAGGGATGCAGCGCTACAGGCAGCGTAACTATAACAGCTCCGGTCCAGTTGGCCGCGAATGCAAGCGTAACTTCAAATGCAACCGGATGCGCTTCTACCGGAAGTGCAACTTCTGCGCCAAGCGGTGGAACCTCGCCATACACCTATTCATGGACGAGCGGAAGTACCATTGCGAACGCTACCGGGCTTTCTGCCGGAAACTATACGGTAACGGTTACTGATAACCAGGGGTGCAGCGCTACAGGCAGCATAACCATTACGGCTCCTGCCCAGTTGGCCGCGAATGCAAGCGTAACAGCAAATGCAACCGGATGCTCTTCTAACGGAAGTGCAACTTCTGCGCCAAGCGGTGGTTCGTCACCTTACACCTATTCGTGGACAAGTGGCAGTACTACCGCTAATGCTACCGGGCTTTCTGCCGGAAATTATACGGTAACTGTTACGGACAACCAGGGTTGCAATGCAACGGCCGGTATAACCATCACAGCGCCAATGGTAGTTTCTTTAACCGCATCAGTAACTGCCAATGCAACGGAATGTGCTTCAACCGGAAGTGCGAGCGTTACAGCGGGTGGCGGAACCTCGCCTTATACCTATTCTTGGACGGGTGGCAGCACTAATAACACTGTATCCGGACTTTCTGCCGGAAACTATACGGTAACTGTTACTGATAATAGCGGATGCTCAAGTACAGCCGGTGTTACTATTACGGCACCTGCTGCACTGTCGCTGGTACAAGGTTTTACAATGAACGCAGACAGCGGAGGGCTATGCGATGGGCAAGCCTGGGTAACTGCAAGCGGCGGAACATCTGCCTATACCTATTCATGGAGCCCGGGCGGTGAAACTACTGACACGCTTAAAGGCCAATGCAACGGAAACTACTGCTGCACGGTAACCGATGCCAATGGTTGTTCAACAAGCGCTTGTGTAACTATTACTGCAATTGAAGAAGTAAGCAATGCTTCATCTATAAGCATATATCCTGACCCGAACAACGGAAACTTTACTGTTTCCGGCGTAATTCGCGGACAGGTTATAGTAGTGTATGATTACCTCGGACAACCAATAGCAAGCGTAGTTGCCGACCAGCCAACCATTCAGTTTGATATTTCTACCAAGGCGAATGGAGTTTACCTGGTAAGGATTCAAAACCGCGATGGAAGTTCAGTAACAGCTAAGAAAATTGTGAAAACACAGTAAGCGTTAAAAGTTTGTAAAGTTTATAAAGTAGAAAGATTGAATTTTACTTTGTAACTGTAAACTAAAAAGGGAGGGTAGAAGTACCCTCCCTTTTTTAGTGTGTATGAATTACCAAAACTATTCGTCGCCGCCAAACTGGTAGCCCAGCCCAAAGGTGATATTCAATAAGGAAATAGGAAGGTGTCCGGAAATGGTATTGTAAGATTCGTAATAATTACCATACGGGTTATTTGCAGAGGGCGTATAATCCACCACTTGGGTGGTAGTGTATGATACGTTGGAGTAAAGGTAATCAACATTCACCATAGCGCAAAGCTGCCTTCTTCCAAGGCGTGCAATAAAACAGCGCAGGCCTATTCCGGCATCAACGGCAAAAGATGTAGGGTAGGTAGTCTGCAAATCATACACCGTTTGGTTGTTGGCTGAATCAACGGTTCCGTAGGCTTGCTCGGGCAGGCTGTTCAAAAGCACGCCGGCCATTAACCGGCCATCGATGGAAAGCCTTCCTATAGGATAGGTAACATATAATCCGCCTAAAATGCTGCTTTCGGAATATACATTATTAACGCCGCCCGATACATTTCCATATTCTATTGAATTGGGATAAGGATTGGTATTGGCCAGATAGTTAACATAATTGTTCAGGTCATATTGGTTATTATAGCCGCCAAACATAAAGGCCAGCCCGAAATTGGAATGGCTAATCGGTATGGCAAAAGCGAAGTGATAACCCAACCCCGACAAAGCATAGCCTCCGTAACCCGCCCCGAACGAATTGGCAAAACTGCCAACCGGGTCGGCCAGTCCAATATTAATAGAAGTGTAACCGCTGGGCTCTGAATTTTGTTTGGCATCTTTTGGCGGTGGTTGGTCGTTAGCTGGTTTTCTTCTCCATGAGCCGCCACCTCCTCCGTAATAATCCTGTGCCGAAGTTATTGAGCAGGCGCAAACAAACGCGCTGAACAATATTAACATACCGGCTTTTCTCTTCAAAATATTCATAGGTTTTGTTTTTGTTGACTGTATGACTGCAAAATTAGCCTAAAGTTTAAGATTAGACGACGCGGAAATTCGTAACCTTTGCACCGTCTTTCTCTTACGGAAGGATATAAAAACAATTATCGTCTAAAGTAAATCAACGCCCCCTATTATCAGTATGTATGAATTTTAAACTACCGGAAACCGGAAACGTATTAAAAAGAATTAGTATTTCAGCAACGGCTGCGGCAGCTCTGTTTGCTGGCTGTTCCTCGCCGCTGGTATATTCCAGCATGTGGCAAAGCAAACCTGTTACCATCGATGGCAAAGCCAATGAATGGAAAATACCGCTCGATTATTACGACGATAAATCGAAATTGAATTTCTCCATTTCGAATGACGGAACCAATCTCTATTTCTGCATACGCGCCACAGAAACGGAAACTCAGAAAGGAATTATACGCAACGGATTGCAGATATTTATAGATACCACCGGCGGGAAAAGAAAAGAAATGGGAATCCAATTTCCTGTTATACAGCGCAGGGGCGAAGGTAAGGATGCTTCAGACGAAAAAGAACCTTTACAGGACCCGTCCACGGCTGCGTTTGGGCTTCATAAGCAATATTCAACCGCCAGCAAGCAAATGAAAATAACCGGGTTTCCGGGCGGTATTAACGGAACGGCAGATATGCCCAACCTCTATGGCATTAATGCCTATTTAAACTGGGATACCAATCATATTATGATTTACGAAGCTGCTATTCCTATAAAAGCACTCTATAAAAGTTTGCGCCCGGCAGCCGATTCCAGCATGGTATTGGGAATTTCTTTTGTGGTGTCGGTCACAGGTAAATCCTATGGCGGCGGGGGCGACCAGGGTGGCGGAGGTCCCGGCAATATGGGTACTCCACAGGCCATGGGTGCCGCAGGCGGCGGCGGCGGCGGAATGCATGGCGGCGCAGGTGGTGGACGCCATGGCGGCGGCGGCGGTGGCGGTTCAAGTACCGAATCGCTTATTGCATATATTAAGTTGCGCCTGGTAACCGGGGCAGGGCACATGTGATTTTTTAATTCAAAATGGTTTGAGGGCAGTTATACATATCCTTGTTTTTGCGGTGGTGCTTTTTATGGGAAACCTAAAGGCGCAAACGACAAGCCCTCAACCCATAAAAATATCGGGTAAGTTTATCAGCGATTCCGATAAAACACCTTTACCCGGTGTGGTTGTACTTATATATACTCCCGACAGCACCAAGCAGTTTGCCACATCTACCGACAACAACGGCAATTTTGTTTTTGAAAACCTTGCACCATCCCGCTACAGGCTCAGAGGCACCTTTCTCGGCTATGCCGATTTTAATATCCGTTTGGCGCAATCGGCTAAGGATATTAATATGGGTGCGTTGAAAATGAAATTTGCCGCGAACAACCTGAAAGGGATTACGGTGAATGGAGTAGTGCCGGTTCAGCAAAAAGAAGATACCACCGAATACAGTGCCGACGCTTTTAAAACCCAACCCGATGCCACCGCCGAAGATTTGGTGAATAAAATGCCGGGCATATCATCGCAAAACGGAGCGGTGACTGTTAACGGTGAACAGGTAACACAGGTGCTGGTAGATGGAACGCCTTTTTTTGGCGACGACCCGATGGTTGCGCTGAAAAACCTTCCTGCTGAAGTAATAGACAAGATACAGGTATTCGATAAACTCAGCGACCAGGCACAGTTTACAGGCTTTGATGACGGTAATACTCAAAAGACAATCAATATTGTAACCAAACGCAACCGCCGCAATGGCACATTTGGGAAGATTTATGGAGGATATGGCACCGACGAACGCTACTTGGCGGGCGGCAACATGAATTTTTTCAACGGAGCCAGCCGTTTTTCTATTATCGGGCTTGCCAATAATGTGAACCAGCAAAACTTTGCCACCGAAGATATTTTGGGTATGCTTGGTGGAAGTGGCAATGGCGGCGGCGGGCAGGGCAGAGGTGGTTCCGGTGGCGGTTCGCATGGCGGGGGCGGGGGAAGTTATGGCGGAGGAGGCGGCAGCAATATTTCTTCCACCGGAAGCGGATTGACAAGAGGTGCGGGGAATTATCTGGTAGGCTCGCAGGGTGGTATAACTACTACCAATTCCTTTGGAATGAACTATAGCGATGCCTGGAATAAAAACAGGGTAAAACTTACGGCCAGTTATTTTTTCAATAATGCGGTTAATACAAATACTACCACATCTTCCACTGCATATACCAGCGGAGAAGAAAGCAGCAATATTTATAACCAGAATTCCGGTTCGGGAAGTACAAATTATAACAGCCGCATAAACACCAGGCTGGAATGGAATGTGGATACCAATAACGCTGTGTATGTAATTCTGAAAGGAACTATACAGCAGACACATGCCTCATCGGATGCGAATGAAACAGACTTTTTGAGCGATATGGTTCAAAGTTTATCTAATACAAATACCTCATCGAGCAGCAGGGGGTATGATTATTCGGGCAATATTTTATATATGCATAAATTCCACAAGCGTTTCCGCACCATATCATGGAATGTGAGCTTTGATGACAATAATAAAAGCACACCCGGCGGACTTATGGCGCTTGACCAATATTATGTTAGGGATACTGCAACTACTAATATAACAACTACGCTGATTAACCAGCAATACAGCCAACCTACCACAGGCTACACATTCGGCTCGAACCTTTCTTATACCGAACCTGTCGACAGCAATAGTTTGTTCCAATTTAATTACAATCCTTCGGTGAATATCAATAACACCAGCAAGCGAACGTATGACTATGACTCTGCTTCCGAATGGTACACCCTGCCGGATACGGCCCTTTCCAATCAATATCAGAATACCTACATTACCAATTCAGTAGGGATAAGCTACCGCCTCAATCATGGGAAGAAGTATTATATAATGGCAAGCGTAAATCCGCAGTACGCCACGCTTATTGCGCAAGAGCAATACCCTGTTAGCGATTTGCCGGCTGTGCAGCGTAATTACATAAGTGTGCTTCCGCGCATCATTTTTAATTACAAGTTTTCGCAAAGTAAAAACCTGCGTTTAATGTACAGAAGCAATGTTACGCCGCCCACTATTTCGCAGTTGCAAAATGTGGTGAATAATACCAATCCGCTGTTGCTGAATACGGGCAACCCGCAATTGAAGGAGGATTTCGAGCAGAGCCTGATAGCCAGATACGGAGCCACCAACAGCAGTAAGGCCACCACTTTTTTAGTGTACATGTATGCCAATTATATTCAAAACTACATTGGTAATGCGTCGTATATTCCTTTAGGAGATTCGGTGCTTTCAAACGGAACTACGTTATATAAAGGCTCGCAACTTTCAATGCCGGTAAACCTGCAAGGCTACTGGAACGGAAAAGCATTTATTACCTACGGCTGGCTTATTCGCCCCTTGAAAGTTAACCTGAATCTGAATTCAGGATTTGTATATACCCGCACGCCTGCATTAATAAACGAGGTAGCCAATTATTCTTCCAATTACACGTATAGTGAAGGCTTGGTATTGAGCAGCAATATCAGCGAGAATGTAGACTATACTTTATCCTATACGGCAAACTACAGCACTGTTACCAATACCCTGCAAAATCAGGAGAATGGCAATTATTATACAGGTGTTGCGATGGGTAAAATAAACCTGATATTTTTCAAAGCGTTAATAGTTAATACCAGCCTTAGTGAGACCTCTTATGCAGGTTTGGCGCAGACTTATAACCAGGCTATTTATCTTTGGAACGGCTCTTTAGGATACAAATTTTTGAAAGATAAAATGTTGCAGGTATCTATCAGTGCGAATGATATTCTCAACCAGAATACCAGCATTACCCGCACCGTTACCGATACCTATATTCAGGATAGCCAAACGGTAGTGTTAAGGCGTTATTTTATGCTGAACCTACAGTTGAATATCAAAAAGTATAAAACATCAGGTACGCATCCACCTTTCGATAATACAAAAGGTGCAGGGAGTAAGGGGTAGGGTGGATGGATTCATCAATTACCGCTGAGGTTCGCCTTCAATCGGAGAATTTGGTTTAGCAAAAATCAGTAAATTTGCTATGCAATGAGAATGCCATATCCTACTTTTTACGTTTATATTATGAGCAATGAAAGTCATAGTATATTTTATATTGGAGTAACCAACAATATTAAAAGAAGGGTATTGGAACATAAAGAGGGGTCAGGTTCAGCTTTTACTTCAAAATACAACTTGAAATGCTTAGTATATTATGAGAAATTTGATGACATAAATAATGCGATTATTCGGTAGAAAAGATTAAAAAATTGGCACCGGGATTGGAAGATTAATTTAATAAAAGAAGAAAACCCGGAAATGAAAGATTTGGCTCATGATTGGTTTACGAAAGGACAAATTAAATAACTTGTGCTGAAATAGCCCGCCTCAATGAATCGTCCGGGGGGGGGGGGCGTAAAAATAGGACAGATGCCGAAACAAGTTCGGCATGACAGAATCCATTTTTAATGAGTGAGGGGAAGGAGGGGGCGGCTTTGCCGCCCCCTCCTTCCCCTTTACTTTAAGGTGATTACAGGTGTCATGCC
>CAIWVW010000070.1 GCA_903916255.1 uncultured Bacteroidota bacterium | reverse complement strand
CGGTGATACTTGAAGTAGTTGCTCCGTCGGACCAACTATATGTATATGGGGAAGTGCCTCCGCTTGGGGCGGACTGGGCTGTTCCATTACCACCATTGCAGAGTACATTCGCAGTAACAGTTGCATTTGATGCAAGTGCGGCTGCTGGTTGGGTGATAGTAACACTTCCGGTTGCCGAACAACCGTTGTTGTCGCTTACCGTTAAGGTGTATGTTCCTGCGGTCTCGCTGATACTTGAAGTAGTTGCTCCGTCGGACCAGCTATAGGTATAGGGAGAGGTTCCGCCTGTTGGTGCGGATTGAGCCGTACCTGTGCCTCCGTTACATAATACGTTTGCAGTGACAGTTGCATTTGATGCAAGTGCCGATGTCGGCTGAGTTATGGTTACACTTCCGGTTGAAGAACATCCGTTGTTGTCGCTTACCGTTAAGGTATAGGTGCCTGCGGTCTCGCTGATACTTGAAGTAGTTGCTCCGTCGGACCAACTATAGGTATATGGGGAAGTACCTCCGCTTGGGGCAGATTGGGCCGTTCCCGTGCCTCCGTTACATAATACATTGGCGGTTACACTGGCATTAGCACTAACAGTCTCTGCAGTTACAGAAACACTGGCTGTGCCACTGCAACTTCCTTCTGAAACAGTAACTGAATATGTACCGCTGCTCCTGACATTAATGGCAGAAGTAGTTGCTCCATTAGACCATGAATAGGTATAAAGGGAGCCATACCCGCTGATAGGAGCTGTAGATGTTACCCATGTTGGACCATTTATCAGGGTTGCATTATTTCCATTACCGGTTAAATCGGTTGCTGTTGTTCCTGAAGCATCATCCATGCGGTAATAAGCAACTAAATTCGAACTGGTAGGTGGAACTGTACTATTCATGGCAGCCTGAATTTGAGCTTGTGATTTAGCATAATTCCAAATGCGGAATTCATCTTCCGTTCCATTAAAATAAATACCGCCTGTACGTTCAACCCCTAAATATGCCGGGCCGGTACTGGTAACATCTCCGCCAATAGTAGGGTCAGTTACGGTAGCCTGTGGCACACCGTCAACATATAATACAATAGTATTGGTTGAACGTGTTACTGTCATTGCCATGTGGTGCCAGTTGCCATCGGCCACATTGGAAGTTCCCTCTAATCCGTTTCCAACACCAATAAAACCTACAGAAGAATAAAATTCAGCAGCAATATTATTATTTACAAGAACCAATTGCCAGAATGGATTGCCTCCGCCAATATCCGACTTAACGCAAAGACCGGCATAATTAGGTTCCGATGATGTAGTACATTCAATCCATCCTTCTACAGTAAAGTCGGTTGATGTGCCAAAATCTAAATCCGGCGCTTCCGGAATGGTGCAATATTGGCTTGAACCACTAAACTGGATACCATAGTTATTACCGCTCAGGTATTGGGTAGAAAGCGTAGTAGAATCATACGCGCAAAATAAATTACCCGCACTTGAAGTAACTATTGGCACAATTGCTAAAGGCTGGGTGATAGTTATCGTTCCGGTAGCTGAACAAGAGTTCGCATCGGTAACAGTTAAGGTGTATGTTCCTGCCGTTTCGGTGATACTTGAAGTAGTTGCTCCGTCGGACCAACTATAGGTATATGGTGTGGTGCCGCCTGTCGGAGCAGCTTGTGCCGTTCCCGTGCCTCCGTTACACATTACATTTGCAGTTACACTTGCATTGGATGCCAATGCGGATGCGGGCTGGGTAATCGTAACAGTTCCGGTTGAAGAGCATCCGTTGTTGTCGCTTACCATTAAGGTATAGGTGCCTGCGGTCTCGGTGATACTTGAAGTAGTTGCTCCGTCGGACCAACTATAGGTATATGGAGAAGTGCCTCCGCTTGGGGCTGATTGAGCTGTTCCATTACCACCATTGCAGAGTACATTCGCAGTAACAGTTGCATTTGATGCAAGTGCCAATGCAGGTTGGGTGATAGTAACACTTCCGGTTGCAGAACATCCGTTGTTGTCGCTTACCGTTAAGTTGTAGGTACCTGCTGTCTCGGTGATACTTGAAGTAGTTGCTCCGTCGGACCAGCTATAGGTATAGGGAGAGGTTCCGCCTGTTGGTGCAGCTTGAGCCGTACCTGTGCCTCCGTTACATAAAACATTGGCTGTTACACTTGCATTGGATGCAAGAACTGCAGGCTGTGTAATATTTACTGATGCTGTTGCAGAATTTCCGCAATTATCCTGAACAGTTACAGAATAGGTGCTCATGCTAAGGCCAGATATGGTTGACGTTGTTCCTCCAGTTGACCAGTTATAGGTATATGGTGCAGAGCCTCCCGTTGCATTAGCAGTTGCAGAGCCGTTACTGCCGCCATTGCAGGAAACATTGGCCGAAGAAATAGTGCTTGCAAGCGCTACAGGCTGTGTTACCGTATAGCTTGCAGATGCGGAACATCCATTGGCATCGGAAACAGTTACGGTATAAGTTCCTGCAGATAAATTTGAAGCGGTACTTGTGCTATTTGTATTAGGCGACCAAGAATACGTAAACGGACTTGCCCCATATTTTACTCCGGCGACAAGCGTTACGTTGCTTCCACCTGCACAGGTTTCTTCCGGATTACCGGAAAGTGAAATATTATCATACCTGTCGTTGCCTGAAGCAAGTACATTATTTGTTCCACCAAATGTCCAGCGGACAATAAAGTTTGGATTATTATTTACAGACGGGTCGGAAGAGAAATTGATTTGAACCGGATACCATTCACTGACAGCTGTGGTTGGATTGATAGCCAACAACGTATCGGGTCTGTATATACCCCCAATATTAAATGTATCCATTGCAGTGGTAAGATTATTCCAGCTTGTTCCTCCATTTGTGCTGTAAGAGAAAATATTGTATTGTGCGCCATTTGTGCTGGAAGCGGAAATAGCATAATTCAACACAATATTTGCATACCCCGTAGTTGGCAAATTCAAATACATGTATGCATTTTCATCCGGGTTTCTTGAACGTACAAACAAATTGCCCGCTGCATTTGTCGAATCATTTCCAAGAACCGCTTTAATGGCAGGTTGACTATTCAGGTCATTTATATAGCAATAATTAGGAGCAGTTGCTTTACCATTATCCAATATGCCATCAATAATGGTTGCACCTGGTTGAATAGCAGAAGGGCGAGAATAGGTAATAGTTCCGGGTGTAGATGCTAAGGTTGTATATGGCGCAATAAGCGGATAGGTGCTTGTACCAAGGCTATCGCCACCGGCACCACCGGAAGGAGGGGTTTGGTTAAAATCCCAATAATGAATAACGGTGGTTGCTCCTACTATACTATCCCTTATTTGACTAACATGAGAAATGGATACTGTGGTAGTTGCATTGCAACCATTCACATCTGTTGCGGTAATTGTATAGGTGCCTGCACTTAAATTAGTAACAGTTTGTCCCGTAGCTGAATTACTCCACGAGTAACTGAACGGAGGTGTTCCTCCTGTTGCAGCCACGGTTGCGCTTCCGTAGGTAGTACATTCTATATTTGCAGACGATGTAACGCTTATAGCTACTACCGCAGGTTGTGTAATTGTAACACCGGCTGTGCTTGTACATCCATTGGCATCAGTAGCTGTTAATGTGTAATTGCCTGCAATAAGCACATTACCGGTTGGGTTGGATGCAGATACCGTAGAAGTGCCATTCGACCATGAGTAAGCATAGGGAGTAATTCCGCCGCTTACAGATGCAGTTGCAGTTCCGGGTACATTGCATGTTGCATTTGTATAGGATGAAATACTCGCTGATATGGAAGAAGGTGTGCTGCCAATTGTAGTAGTTGCTGTTGTGGAGCAACTGCTGCCATCAGTTACAGTTACGGTATATGTTCCCGCAGTAAGTATTGGCCCTGTAGGGTTAGAGGTGGAAACTGTGGAAGTTCCGTTCGACCATGAATATGCAAATGGCGGTACTCCATATTTTACAGCAGCATATGCATTCGCTCCATTGCACCCATCCGGGTTAACTTCTGTTCCAGAGAGGGAGATATTATCATATCTGTCATTACCACTCGAGCCAGTATTAGGTATCGAAAATGTCCATTTTACCTGGAAGTTGGCATTATTGCTTACAGAAGGGTCGGAAGTGAAATTAATCTGAACAGGTTTCCAGGTTGTGGCGGTCCATAAATTCAATACGCCCGGTGCAGTAAAACTGCCGACGGTTTGCATGGCTGATGTTGGGGTTTTCCAGGTAACACCACCATCTGTACTGTAAGATATATTATTGTATTGAGGAGCCGATGTCGAAGAGGATACTTCCACCGCATAATTCAGAACAATATTATTGTAGCCTGATGTAGGTAAAATCAATGTCATCTGTGCGTTTGCAGCTGGATTTAATGCTTTGAGATATAAATTACCGGAAGCATTTGTTGAATCGTTACCTAAAACACTATTGATGGCATACAAGTAACTCAAATCATTTACACCGGTTCCGCTGTTGGCGCTTTCAAGAATACCACCCGCCGGGGTTGGGTTAATTGCATTCGGGTTATACTGAACAGAAGCACCCGAAACCAATGAATATTGTGCAGGAATATTGGTTAAAGCAGAAGAGGTTGGCAATTGATTATTAAAATCCCAATAATCTATAACCTGTGAGCCTGCCGAACCCAAAAGAACACTGTCGCGCATTTGCGAAGAATATATCGTAACCGTTGTTGAAGCACTGCAACCTCCTGAATTATCTTGTGCCGTTACAGTGTATGTTCCTCCGGAAAGGCTTGCGGTAGAAGGCCCGGCCGATATAGTAGTATACCCATTGGACCACGTGTAAGTATAAGGAGTTACCCCATTAATGGCAGTAGCCGTAGCGTTTCCGGGGGTGCAGTCAACCTGATTAGCGGAGGAAGTAATGCTGATACCCATTGGAGTATTAGTAATAGTAATTACAGAAGTTTTTATACATCCGCCATTATCTTCTACCGTTGAGGTATATGTACCTGCGGATAATCCTGTAATAGTTGCGGTTGTTTGCGAGCCCGGCGCCCATGAATAGGTATATGGAGGTACACCGCCTGTAGGAGCCACCTGTGCAGTACCTGTAGGATTGCCGCAGGCTATATTAGTATAAGTAGGATTAGGAGCAAGTGCTGTAAACGTAACGGATGAGGAAGTTGTAAATTCGTTGGCATCGGTAACAGTTACCGTATAGTTTGAAACACTTGGAGTAATAGTGGCTGTTGTTGCTCCACCCGGGCTCCATGAATATGTGTAAGGAGTTTCACCGCCGCTTACGTTTGCGGTTAAAGCAGTACATGATTGCGTAAAACCTGTAATGGATGGCAACGAATTGTCAATACCGCTAACAGTTCCCGTAGGCAAAGTTGCCGTATTTATAGACACGGTATAAGGCGATGTGCCAACTGCTCCATATGTTGTCCAGTTAGCGCCATTCCATAAGGCATTATCGATATTTCCTACTGTGCCGTTTATGTCAGCCGGTGTACCTGAAAGATAGGTTCCGGTTAAAGAAGTTAAGGTATATGAACCTAATCCGCTTTGCGAAATTGTCCAGTAACGGTCAAGGAAATTTGTATTGCTATTATTATTGGTGAATTTTGTATTGCCTGCAATAACGCCCATTGTTCCGCTCGACGGAGCTGCGGAAAACACGAAACTCATAGGTGTATAATCATTTATAGTTACAGCATCGCCAAGGGGGAACAGATATGTTGTCTGAGAACTTTGTGCCGACCAAATTAATGAACCTGTCCCATTCGTAATAATATACGTATAAGGACTGGTAGCTGAATTCGTAATAATTGAATTAGGAGTCATGGTAAGAGTATAGTTACCGAGGCTCAAATCGCCTTGTGTTAACGTAAGTGTGTAGGTATTTCCAATACTAATATTACCGTTAAGCGAAACAGCACCTGTTGCAGGAGAATAGGTGTTGTTAATAGTTAAATTATTGAATTGGGTTGCAGTGCTTCCTCCTATTGTTTGGGGAGTTGTACCAACCATGTTTACGATACTTACCGAAGTAGTGGCAAAAGTTCCATTGTTGGTAAAGTTGCCTGTTAAATTAATAGGCGCACCGGCAGTTAATTCTGGCGCGGTAAATGTTGCGTTTGTACCTATGGTCAGGTTTTTCAGATTTACAACACTCGGCGCTTTAGTTCCGCTTTTACCGCAAACAAAACCTGAACCTGCGGCCGTATAGTTTTCATTTAATGATAAGCTATACCCGTTCAAATTACCGGAAGGCCCCTGAATAGTTGTACTTGCCGCATCGCACATGTAAAACGATTTCTCGGCGGCAGTGGCTGAGCCCATTGAAATTGTAATATCTGCATATAATGTTACATTACCAAGAAAGGTTAGCGCATTTTTGCCAACCCAAGTAAAATTTCCATAAAAATTCATAGGATAAGAGTTCCCGGCTGTAACTGCCGCACCGGAAAGATTATCTATACTTCCTCCGTAAATATTAAATGCCGAAGTGGCCCCAAGCTGATTGGTTGCAGCACCTTCCCACACTAATTCCCCCGCATTTAAAGTAGTTGCACCTGTGTATGTGCTGTTGGTAGCACCTCCAAGCTGTAGTACCCCTGTATTTGATGTGGTGGGGTTTATGTTTAATCCTCCTGCCCCTGAAATTTTTCCGGATACAACCAATGTTTCACCGGTGTAAATATTTATTGGCTCTACCGCACCTAAAGATAAAGCACAGCTTATTGTTGCAGTGTATGTTGTTGCAGTATTTACGGTTATCCCTGCATTGGTACTAAGTGTTAAAGTATTGCTACCATTAATAGTGCCTGTTGTTCCGAATGTAACCGAACCGCTGGATGCAAGCGCAGAATTCACAGTGAGCGTTCCTGCCCCGTTGGTGGTGCCAACAGTAATATTTGTAACACTGGCGCTGGCAGCAACTGTAACAATGTACCCGCTTTCGATTACTACATTATCCCCTGCACCCGGCGTGGCAGAAGCTCCCGGGCCACCGCTGGTAGTTGACCATGTGAAAGGAGAAGAGGTGGAAGCCCAATTACCGCTATGCACCGAATAATATGTAGTGGCAAAACTGCTGGTACTTACTAATATTCCCAAACAAATTAATACTAAAGAATAAAAATGATTTTTCAGCTTAGAAACAACTTGTAAATTTTTCATGAAATAATTTGATTAATAGGGGACAGGTTTTTATGGACACAAGAGTACGCTAATAGTGTTACCAAATTTTGTACTTAGTATTAAGCAATTATTAAGGCTTCATTATTGCATAACAAATAGGAAACAAGAAATTAAAATGGCTTGATTGAAAATAATAATAAGGTCCCGAATTTTACTATAACGGCTCAGGAAATATTCTTTAACGGATGTAAAACAAAAAGTCCGCCCCAGTACTGGGGCGGACTTTCCTATTCTAAATCAAAATCCGAGTTACTCTTTCACTATCTTTACGGTATACTTATTTCCTGTAGCTACTTCTTTTATCTCAACAAAATATACACCGGAAGTCAGCGATGAAGTGTTGATGGAAGTTTGCTTGTCCATATTTTCAGTTGTGCTGATGGCTTGTCCTACAACATTGTATAATGTAATTACTTTATTTCCGGTATAATTATCGGAGGTTACATTTACAACATTGTTAGCAGGATTTGGATATACGTTATATCCGGCTTGACCCGCAGGCAGGTTTTCAATTCCCGATACAACGGTTCCCCAAACAGCAAAATTGTCGAACCTTGCATTTCCACTGCCGTTTACTGAATTAACTCCGGCCATTCTCCATCTTAAAACAAAGAGCGCATTGTTGTTTATTGAAGGGTCGGCAGTAAAGTTAATTTGAACCGGATACCATTTGCTCAGTGAGGTGGTATCGTTATTGATTAACAGAGTATCTGGTTTTCTAACTCCGCCAATATTGAATGTATCCATAGCGGTTGTTAAATTATTCCAGCTTACACCTCCATTTGTGCTGTAAGAAAAGATACTATAGTTTGCTCCTTTTGTACTGGATGCAGAAACAGCATACTCCATAGAAATGTTCTTATATCCGGTAGTTGGAATAGACATGTAAACCTCAGCGCTATCGCAAGGGTTACGAACCTTCAGATACGCATTTCCTTCAACAAAAGCACTGTCGTTCGATTGGCTGTAATCATAAATCCATGCACCACCCGGGCCAACACCATCAATAATGCTGTCTCTTGCAATAGATGAATAATGCGTGGTAGGGCGTGAATAAAGAATACGTCCTTTTGTTAAGGAACCAACTGTATAGTCAGCGGTAAGAGGCCATGTGGAATTCGCAGAATCAACGGCAGGAGTATTGGTATAGCTGAATGCGGTACCCAAACTGTCGCCGCCAACACCGGTAATAGGGCGAATTTGGTTAAAATCCCAGAATTGGATAAGGATTGGTGATGCGGAAGCCACTTTCGATTGACCATTTGCCTTTGGTGCGGCAAAAGCTAATCCGATTAAAAGAAATAGGTAGTTAAATTTTGTTTTCATGTTGAATAAGTGTTTGTTTTTGGGATTGATTTTGTGATGCAAGATTAGACAAGCTACTTTATCTGATTATTAACTTAATGTTATTTAAGGTTATGGATTTAAGCAAAAGAAGTCCATCCCAAAGAGGGATAGACTTCTTTCCAAAATCAAAATATGCTTATTCCTTCACAATCTTAGCTGTACATACTTTACCGGTATCCACTTCTTTAATTTCAACGAAATAAACGCCAGAACTCAAGCCTGAAATATTAATGGCGGTTTGCATTTTATTATCTTCGGCTACACTAATGGCTTGTCCGACTACATTATATAATGTAATTAATTTATCGCCGGTGGTCTTTGAAGTAATTGTTACCATGTTTTGTGCAGGGTTAGGATAAATAGTATATCCGGCTTGTTGTGCCGATAAGTTATCGATTCCTGTTACCTGGTCTCCAAAAATGGCAATATTGTCATACCTGTCATTATGGCTGGGGCCTGATGAATAGTTTCCGGCAATTCTCCATTTCAAAATAAAGTTAGCATTGTTATTAACGGAAGTGTCGCTTGTAAAATTTATTTGTTCGGGGTACCAAACATCGGTTGCAATAGTAACAGAATTAATGAGAAGCAGTGTATCGGGTGTACGAACTCCGCCAACATTAAAAGTATCCATTGCGGTGGTTAAATTTTTCCAATTAGCTCCTCCATCTGTGCTATATGAAAGTATATTAAATTGTGCGCTGCTTGTACCAGAAACCGCAATGGCATACTGCATTGTGATATTTTTATACCCGGTAGTTGGAATATACAGATACATTTCACAACTGTCAGAAGGGTTGCGTGCCCTTATGAAACCATTTCCTAAAGCGCTGTCGCTGGAAGTAAAGTACGGATAATTGCTGCTGCTATAATCATATATATAGGACCCCGTGGTATTATCTGCATCTAAAATACTATCCCTGATGCCTGTTCCTGCTGCATTGTAATGCTTGGTAGGGCGGAAGTAAACAATATGTCCGTGTGTGAGTGAAGGTGCTGCAAAAATGGAAGTCAGCGGCCATTCGCCCATACTAGAGTCAACAGATTGTGAATGCAAGTAGCTGTTTGCTGTACCAAAACTGTCGCTAATAACAGCTGCTGGAATTTGGTTAAAATCCCAGAATTGAATAAGTGTTTGCGCCTTGGCTTTAGGAATTGAGAAAGCCAAGGCTATAAATAGAATTAAGTAGTTGGTTTTTGTTTTCATATGCAAATTTGTTTTTAGGATTTATTTTGCATGCAAGATTAAAGTGATTAGATTACTCTATTATTAATCTCACATTAATAAATAAAGGTCGCGTTCGCTTGTTTTTGTAAACAAGGAAAAGAATATTCCTGCACCCTAAAGTGAGGCGCAAAAAATCTACTTATATTCGGTAATAATAATTATTCCGCTGCCGCCGTTTCCGCCTGCCGCAGCAGAGGCAATAGTGGGAAGTGTTGCACATCCGCTGCCACCGCCGCCTGTATTAGCATTTGCATTGATACCAGCAGTGGACCCTGCCGCAGTTATTGTAACCGGAGCAGCTCCGCCGCCTAAAAAGGAAGAACCACCAGCACCTGAAACTGAACCGCCGCTGCCACCGCCTACACCTGTATATCCCGGAGCTCCGGGAATATTTATAAGCCCACCCGAAGCAGTGCCTCCGGCACCTCCAGCACCCGCACAGGGTGAAGTGCCTTTCAAACCGCCTGCGCCGCCGCCGGCAGAATATCCGCCCGGAAAAGTTGTGGCAGTTCCTGCGCTGCCATTACCTCCAGCACCTGCACCGGCACCGCCTGCCCCTATCACAACAGCATATGGCCCTACAGGATTATTAATAAAAAACTTCACATATCCTCCTGCACCGCCACCGCCGCCGGCAGAACCATTACTTGTGGCTACTGAACTTGACCCCCCGCCGCCGCCGCCACCGATAAGTTCAACCTGAATAACACTTGTTCCGGCGGTTGGTGTATAATTTCCCGAAGCAGTTATAACTTTAATATTATTAAGTGCGCCCATTGCCTGAAACGTGGGCGCCCCGCCTGCCGCGCTGGTCATTAAAACCTGATTGGCCGCGGTACTTGCCGGAGTTACCGCAGCCGTATTTGCACCGGTTGCATATACTACTCCATTGGTTGTTCCTCCTAATGTAATATTGGGAGTTGTTCCTCCGCTTGAATATACAGGTGCTGTGGCTGTAACATTAGTTACCGGAGTTCCGGTAGCAGCTATTGTTATGCTTCCTGCGGCATTTGTAACGGAAATTCCGCTTCCTGCGGTTATGGTTGCCGGAATAGGCGCTGCTCCTGTAGAACCTATTAAAACCTGCCCATTTGTAAGTGCAGCCGCAGATACAGGTGCACCACCTGCACCACCACCATATATAATGCCATAGTGAGTTAAAAGTGCAGAAGTTGCCAAGGTTGAGTTTGAGTTGAAATAAGGAATGCCGCCGGAAGTTCCCGCAGTAGTTATTCCGAATGAACCATTACCCGTTATTGGATTGCCATTGGTATTTGTAATTCCAAAAATTCCGCCGGGGCCTGTTAGCCCAACTGAAGTTACAGTTCCGGAACTCGCGCTACTTTGGAAATACGTCCACTGGCTTCCGGAATAATAATAATACCCTACCCCGTTTCCGCCTGTCATGGCAGCATTGGTGTTATATACCATAAGGCCTGTTGCCGGAGAGGGGATAGTAGTAATATCAGTAACATTTTGCAAAGCAGCCTGGGGCGCAAGAAAACCCACATTACCCGCATTGCCGGTGTTAAGGTCGAGGATAGCGGATGCATCGGCGCTGGCGCCGGTGGTATTGATACCAACATTCTGCGCATGCAGCAGAAAAGGTGAAATACAAATTGCAAAAAATAGAACTATTTGTCTCAGCGAATTATTCATGGCTTATTTTGGGGAATTTTATTACAGGAATCACAAAGCAAAAGTCTCATATCAAGGTTACCAACCGGTAGCAATTAATATTATGCTTACATTAAATGATTGGGTTTAATACGATGCAACTATTCGCCCGATGTTTATATTTTATTAAATTGTGCTTTGGTTAAATATTTTTTCTTTGGACATGCAAATGTATTTCTGTAATATGAAGTATTCGTTAACGGAAAGTTAAACCCTGCAATTTTGTCAGAACAGCCTTCAAACACCTAACAATAGGGCAATACCTGGGTAACATAATTCCCAATTTTCATTCTAAACAGAAAGTAATGGTTATCCTTTTGTTAAGAATATGTTAACCCAATAAATAAAAGTGGCAAGAGCTATATGTTTGCAGGCGAATACAAAAAAAACTCTACAAATAAAATATACTTACCCCAACTATGAACCGAAAATTTCAACCCATTTTATTTTCTGCTATTCTGTTTTTGGCGGCAAATTTCTCTCCTGCCACTTCAAGTTACGCTCAACAAAACGACACACTCCGCGTAATGGTATATAATGTTCTGGGATTTGGAAGTCCGAATAATAATAATTGCCAGGCTCCTAACCAGGCTTCAATTATGCCGCTGTATGCCGATTTGAAATCAATTATTCAATTTGCCAATGCCGATATTATAGGATTGGATAAAATGCAATGCGTACAAACCAGTGTATCTGATGTAAACGGAATATCTTCCTACTATTTTCCTGACACCGTAATTGCCGAATGCATGGATGCCGTTTATCCCGGAAGATATGGTTCCTGCCCTTTTACTGACTTATCGAGATGCATTGGAGGAAGTTCCGAACTGGTTTTTTTCGACCATAATAAACTGACCTATGTTTCCACCACTCCTATGTATTACGGGCAGGAAGATTTCGACATGTTTAAGTTTTACTATAATTCACCTTACATGACACCTTCTACCGATACCACTTATTTATATGTAATTCTTTGCCATACTATTTCAAGCGGAACAACAGATACAGGACGTGACGGAGAAGATTCCTGCGTTATGCTGAATGTAAGAAAGATGTTTAGCCACACACCCAATCTTATATACATGGGCGATTTCAACACCCGCACTTCTACCGAAGCGGGATATGAATATCTTACTCAAATTTCAGATACAAATTATGTATTGAATGACCCTCCATTTTATCCAGATGCACATTTAACCTACCCTTGCAACTGGAATAGCGGCAATACCTATCAGGCTTATTTTACAACTACCACGCGCTCTACAACCCTTCCAAATTCCTGCGGAACAACAGGTGGTGCAAAGGACTGGTATGACCATATACTATTATCGCCATGGATTGTGAACGGAGAAAAAAACCTTACCTACGTGCGCAATTCATATACTACCATTGGCAATGACGGCAAGCGCGCCGGAATAGATGTGAATGCAGGCACGAATACATCTGCGCCTGCTGCTGTTTTAAATGCACTGTTTAATTTTTCCGATAAATATCCGGTAGAGGTTACGCTGGCTGTTAATCCTATACTTTCTGTTAGAAATATCCAATCGGACCCGGGCAGCATTAAAATAAATAACCCGGTAGAAAATGGGTTGGTAATGCATTTTGCTTCTTATTTAAACGGACAGAATGCAACTATGACCATATATGACGTTTGTGGAAGAAACCTATATCAATCAGTCATCAACATTACAAGTTCCGCAATAACCAAAAACATTGCGCTTGTTCCCGGTGTCTACTTTGTTCATTTCACATCCGGTGGATACAGCACTACCATAAAAGTAGTGAAAGAGTAAAATCAACCCGGATTTTCGGAGAAACACCGCTAAAATAATGTTAACTGAAAGTTAACCCAAGTTATCTAAATAGGCACCATTTTCTCGCTCAATGTTAATCAAACGTTAAGACTATTATTTAATTACTATATTCTATTTCGACAGAGAAAACACATGTTATATAAAAATAGTTTTGCGCCGTAAAAATCAAAAACCACTATGAAAAAAACCTCCTTATCACCCTTGAAAGTATTATTTGCAGCCCTCTCTATACTTTCATTTTCAACTGCCTTTGCAGCCACTGTAAAGGGCCGTATTAAAGACGGCAGAAGCAACGAAGCACTCACCGGAGCAACTGTATATTTAAAAGAAGATAATAAAATTAACGATGCTGCCGGGTTAGATGGTTCGTATACATTAAAAGATGTTCAGCCGGGAAAGTACACGCTCGTGATTCAATATTTCAGTTATATAACCCAGGAAAGAAGTATTACTGTTGCCAGTGCTGCGGATGTAATTGTTCAGGACTTTGCTTTACAACCCGACTCCTTAATGTTGAAGCAGGTTCAAATTGTAGGTTCTTACGACAGGGAATCGGATGTGTATGCACGCAATCTTGAAAAAAACAACGATTACATTATGAATATTATCTCAGCAAAAACAATGCTTTTGCTGCCTGATATTACTGTGGGCGATGTATTGCAAAGGGTATCCGGCGTTGTAACACAAAAGTCGGTTACAGGCGGAGGTAAATATGCTACTATTCGCGGTATGGATAAACGCTATAATTACACGACCATAAACGGAGTGAAACTTCCAAGCCCCGACTATGAAAATAAATTTGTACCGATGGATTTGTTTCCGTCAGCTATGCTGGAACGCTTGGAAGTTATTAAAACCCTGCGCCCCGACATGGAAGGCGATGCTATTGGCGGAGTAATGAACCTGGTGCTGAAAAACCCACCGGATTATCTTGCCATAAGTGCAGAAGCATCTACCGGATATGCACAGGATTTGCTTAACAATAACTATAACAGTTTTGGTTCGAGCGCCATTAATAACAAATCGCCGGAAGCTATTAACGGGCCCACTTACAATGCAAGCCCCTCTGATTTTCCAACTCAACCTTTTACCTATAATTCCGTAAAAGCAGTACCCGATGCAGCAGCCGGATTTACCTTCGGCGACCGTTTTTTAAATAACAAACTGGGTGTAATTCTTTCGGCTGTTTATCAAAATTCTTACTCGCAAACCAATGAATTCTTCCTTACCCCTGACCCGCAACCGCAAACTTCTGAAGGGCCGAACACACCTATATTCGATGATGTAGAAAACAGGGTTTACTCAACGCAACAAACCAGAGACGCTGCCCACTTAAAGCTGGATTATGATTTCAGCCCGAAGCATAAAATCAGTTTCTATACCGTTTATGTTGGAATGACCCAATTAAGGTCTGACTTTAAAACAGATACTACATTAGGAACAGGAACAGGAGCACTTGATGTGAATAAGAATTATGAAACAAAAGTATCTTATCAGAATATTTATAATGCTACCCTGCAAGGCCAGGACAGCTTGGCGCACAACCTGCTTTTAGATTGGACCGGTGCTTATTCAAGAGGGTTTTCAAATACACCTGACTGGGGTACATTATCTACAACAACTATTGTTCCTAACAGCTCCGTTTATTATTATTCAGGATGGAGTGGAAGATGGTGGCAAAACACCGATGAAGATTACACTGGATATGTTAACCTCACTTATAAAACAACCATTGCCGGTCAGGACGTGAAGTTTAAAGTTGGTGCCATGAACCGCGACAAAAACAGGGTAGATGAGTATGAGGATTATTCTTTAAATCCGCTTACTACAACCATACAGGTTGCTACCACTCCGTTTACCGATAATATATGGACCCTTAACGGAACAGGCACAGAAACAGGCAGCCAGCAAAGCGGAAACAATTATTCCGTGCAGGAAGATATTACAGCCGTTTATGGAATGGTGAATTTCAATATTGGAAAGAAAATTGAAGTAATGGGCGGATTGAGAGGCGAAAATACTTTACTAGCATATGGAACACCGCTGCCTGTGGATGTAGACGCGCAATATGGAACCATACATTATATCGATTATCTTCCAAGCGGAGAAATTAAATTCAAAATCACCAATAAGCAAGCCATCCGTCTCAGCTACTTCTCCTCTATTACCCGCCCCAGCTTTGAGGAGCTGATGCCTTATCAAATTCCCGGCGATGAGTTTACTGCAATCGGCAATCCTTATTTATTGCATGTGCAGGCGCAAAACTATGACTTGCGCTACGAATGGTTCCCTAATTCAACCGACCAGCTTTTAGCCGGTGTGTTTTATAAAAACTTAATCGACCCGATTGAATATACATTGACAAGGTATAAAACATCCACACAATATCTCCAGCCGATAAATGATACCAATAAGGCTTTTGCTTATGGAGCTGAAGTTGTATTCACCCATTATTTCTGCAAGGTTTTCGGAGTATCCGGAAATTATTCCTACACCAAATCACAAACCACTGTTCTGGACGATTACTATTATGTAAACGGTACTACGCAAACCAACAAATTTGTAGATGAAACACGCCCGCTGCAAGGACAGGCAGATAATATCGCTAACTTATCACTGCTTTACAAAAACCCAAAAATGGGGCTTGATGTAAATGTTTCCGGCGTATATACCGGTAAATTAATTGCAATTGCTTCTCCTGATTATGGCCTTGATTTATGGCAAATGCCACAGGTAAGGTTAGACCTTTCATTCCAGAAAAGATTATCTAAAAAATTAAAGATTAGCTTGTTTGGAAAAGTTAACAACATTCTGAATACTCCGCTCGAATTAAGGCAATATCCTACAAGCCCTTATTACAATGTAGGTCAAACCGGATTCTTGCCCAATCAAGTTTCGGGAACATTGTTAACCAATATCCTCGTTGAGAAACAAACCTACGGGCAGTTTTATACGCTCGGTATTCGCTATAAATTATAACCATACCAACACTAACCAATCTGTTTTTAAATAATCGCAACCAAAACAATCCCATAAATATCCAACACATGAAAAAGCTTTTTTTACTTACCGGAATAATAGCAATAGTCGCAGGACTTTCGTTGTCTTCCTGTAAAAAGACAATTGAAAACCATAACATTTCGCAGGCATATGTACCTCCTGTAAATGGTATCACCAGCCTCACCCTGGGGGTAAAAGGGAGTGCCAGCCCAACAGCTTACAGCGGCACATTGCTTACCGGCAATACGTATACAGTAGTTGGCGACATTGAAGTAGAGAAAGGCGATACCATTGTAGTTCAGCCTGGCGTAACTATTTGCGTAACCGATACAAGTTGTATTGTTGTAAAAGGAGTTTTTATATCGCTCGGCACACAATCCAATCCTGTAATTATGACCGATTGTGCAGTAACAGCAAACAACAGCCTTACCGAACCTGAATTATCAGACCCTGCCTGGAACGGCGGCAATGGCTGGTGGTCGGGCATTCAGTGCGACACTTCATGTACATTGCTCGTTTTAAAATGGACACAAATTTGGTTTACCGGCGCTCCTTTCCACAGAACGGAACCTGTTAACGGCACCAAAGATAACGGCACTTCTTATGGAATACTTTTCCAAAATACCAACGGGAATTTTATCATGGAGGATTGCAAAATGTATGGAGGTATCGATGATGCTGTGCGTGTTCAAACCGGCCATTTCGATATTATGCGGAACGTATTTGAAAAGATGGGATACCAGGGCGGCGATTGCAACAATGTAAAGAGCGGCGGAGTGGGAGATTGTGCATATAACTTATATATTGGTGAAGCTACGAATGGCTCTAAAGCATCTAACAAAGGCGGAAACCCCGTACAATGCAATATGTGCATGTATAACAATACCTATGTAAATTGCGGTTGGAGGAATCAAAGTGCAGGCACCGGGTCCGATATCGATTATGAACAAGGCGCCGAAGGAGCAGCATACAATAACCTAATTGTAAATTGCAGGGTTGGTTTCCGGGTAGTTTACAGCCCTGTTGCCGACACATTGCATCTTTATTACAGCAATAATTTTATCTACGGAGATTCTGTTGTTGTAACCAGCCAGTTCTATCCTAACCCAGGCAACATTACCAAACTGGATGCTTACATTGCACCTATTCCAACCGAAACAGGCTACACCTATATTAACACAGGTTCCGGAACGTATAATGCTTCCGATGCTTCTGCATTATGTGGAGAAAATAACCCTCAGTTTGTTGGCTTCCCTTTACCTGAAAACTATAGCGTTCCTTTACTAAACGTGAATAATTACGAAGCGCCAAACAGTTTCAACTTCAGGCTCAATTCCGGTTCACCATGTGTTGGAACAGGCACTACCAGCTTCCCTTCCGGTTACCCGATTAATGCATGTGCATCGGTTTACATTCCAAAACTTGGATTCAGGCCCGATGAATCCGCTCCTTGCAATGATATCGGCTGTTATCCCTATTCAAATCCTGCAGTTGGCAACCAGCAATAATTATTATTAATTTATTAGAGAAACCACCCTGCTGACTATGGAGGGTGGTTTTTTTACTTCTTTTTCGGTTAACATATTCTTAGTGCTTTGACAAACAAAAAACATCCATGAAAATATCTTCCTTTTTATTAATCCCTGTTATAGGCATTACGGCGTTGCTTACTTTTTCGGGTTGTAACCGCAACCCCGTTATTGATGATTATACCTTTGTTGTTACCGGTGATGACCGCATAGCCCCTAAAGAAGATTCGGCACATCCGGAATGGAATACCATTAATGAATATCAGGTAAAACGCCTCTTTAAAGAAGTTTCGGAAATGAAACCATTGCCCAGAATGCTCATTATAAATGGCGACTTGGTTTTAGGTTATTGCGATGGCGATACCAATAAACTTGCCAATGAATTACGCGCTTGGATAAAACTTTATAAAGAATCGCCGCTTGCAGCTACTTCCGTTAAACTGATTGCATTTCCGGGAAACCATGAAACCAATGAAAAAATCGGTTCGGGCAAAATAGCTTCTAACCCTGATGAAAGAACCTTCGTAAGGGAAATGAAAGATTATATTGCAGGCGATAATGGCCCTCACTACACCGGGTTCCGCCCGGGCACCGACAGCCTTATGTCGAACCAAAACCAGCTTACCTACTCATTTAATTATGGCGGCGACCATTTTATAATAATAAACACCGATGGCCTTGCCCGCGAAAGCCGCATCCCCTATCACTGGCTCGAAAAAGATTTGAAAACTGCCCATGATGATGGGGCAAGGCATATCTTTCTTTTTGCCCATAAACCGGCATGGCCAACCTCCATGTCAGGTGAAGCAGGCTTAAATGAAGTACAGGCAAACAGAGACAGTGCCTGGGCCGCTATGGAGAAATATAATGCCGATGTTTATTTCTGTTCGCACTACCATTTCTGGGATACGATATGCCCGCACCGCGGCAAAACCTATGAAGTGGTTTGCGGCAATGCAGGAGCCCCCGGGCCTAAAGACTGGACCGGCCCGTATTATGGGTACACCGTTGTTAAGGTTCATCCTAAAACTATTGACATTACCAGCATGGGCCGTGATTACGACCTAACCGATTATACCGCCGCCCGCGATGATAAGCCAACCGTGATTCGCGCAGCATTTACAATAGGTCGGAAATAAAAACGAATTCATAACTGTAGATATCCGAATTACTTACCCCATCTTTGGCGGAGCTATATGAAAAGGCGTTTATAGAAATTAATACTACCCTTCGACTTAGCCTTCAGGCAGAAATCTCATCAATTTTTTTGTAGAGTTCTTCGTAGTCTATAGGTTTTGAAATAAAAGTATGCGCCCCAAGGCTTTGCGATTTATCTATAAAACTTTTTTCGCCGTAACTCGACATAAGGATGAGCGGGATTTTGCTGAAATAGAAATTTTTCAGCATTGTGAGTAACGTAAAACCGGAGATACACGGCATCATAATATCGCTTATAACAAGGTCAATTTTTTCATCGGCAATTAACCTGAGGGCTTCCACCCCATCTTGGGATGTAATTACCACATGGTTCTTTTCGCGCAACTTTTTAGCCAACGCAACCACGGTCATTTCTTCATCATCAACAATAAGTATTTTCATTTTCATGCTTCCTTTTTAACTGAATTATACGTCAAATAACAACCCCTCTTCCACCCCTCGGGTCAATATCTTCAAAGATTCTTCCGGCCTGACACTAATTGGTGAACTTTAGAATAAGCGGGTCATAAAATCCATTTTATCGACATGTATCCCAAAGATTTAAAAGGTGTAATGGGAACTGTAATACCAAATAACATCAATTAATATGATGGACACAATAACAATGGCCAGGGTCATGTTCCATTTAAAGAATTTGTTGTTCTCCCTTTCCGATTTTATATTATCCAAGGCATTTTTCAATGTATTCTGAATACGTACATAGGCGCTTTCGCTTTTTGCAATGTATTCGTAGGCCCCATTTTTTATCGAATCGATAGCCACCTGCAATTTATCCTGGCCCGAAAGCATTATTACAACAATATCTTTCGATGCAGACTTTATTTCGCGCAATACTTTTAACCCATCCATCGCATCGGGGTGGTCTTCATCGTTAAGAAAGTAATCCAGAATAACTATATCGGGAGTGTTATCAATATGTTCGATACATTCCTCGCCGGTAGCATATTCCGAAACCCTTACTGCTTTACCGAACTGTTGCTGCAAACTGTTTTTCAGCGATGCAAGAAACATCTTATCATCATCGACCAGAAAAACAGAAAATTCACCTTTAGCATCCATAATCCTTTCTTTTTCAGTAAAGTTAGTAAAGGCTTGCAGCGTATTTTTATTTTTTTCGGCGAACGTGTCGAAATGGGGGTTGAAACGCTTTATTCTCCGGTACAAACCTTAAAACAAGTAACAGCCCCGCCCATTAAATGTCAGGGCTGTCAGAACTGCAAGAGCCTCATTTTATTTAACAGCCACCACCAAAAACTTGTCTTCACTCCAAAAAGCTGAAGCATCTGTAATTAAAAGGGAGTCCGCTTTTTTATCTCCTGTGATTTTGTACGACTCTGCGGGATGCGTAGTAAGCAATTTTTTAAACTTTGCATTAAGCGGAATAACGCTTAATTTCGTTAAATCGGTTTTGGTGAAATACGAAGTATTTTTATCCGGTGTAAGCGCAGTACTCTTCCCAATTCCAATAAAGCCACCCGATTTTGTAATTACCTTATTATCCTTAAGCTCTTTCACCGTACCAACAGCATAATATACCGTATTCATCGTATTGGTCATATTTACAATGCGCGTGTTTTGCACCTGCAACACGGATATGGTGTCGTTAAATTGTCGGGTAACGTCAGCATATGACTTATTGACCTTTGTAAGGTTATCCTGCAAGGCAGCAATTTCACTGTCCTTTTCCGATAACTGTGCAGTCATATGTGCAACCATGGTTTCAAGCCCTGCGTTTTTAATTCCCATCCTTTTCATGCGGGAATGCAAATCGGCTATTTCCTTATTGCTTTTAATAATAAGGGCATCCAGCGCTTTTATGTCGGCAATGGCAGTATTCTTATTGCCGCCTTCGCTTTGCACCGAGAGCATCTTCTCCCTGGCTTTAATTTCGTCAAGGTTGCTTTGTATTTCATTCAAATTGTTCACATACCCTTTGATGGTTGAATCATCGGTTTGTGTTTTTACCAGCAACAATGAATCGCGCACATGCAAATCTTTATACTGCTGCACAAGCTGGTCGGTATTATTGCAGGAATATAATGCAGCCGCAAAAACTAGCGGCGAAAACCACTTCAATCGCCTGAAGATAGATACGCTGCCTGAATTTGATGTATTCAGGGCTTTTCGGGAGGGAACCCCCGGAAAATTATTTTCCAGAGCATTTGCCAAATTTAACCTTTGTGTTTTCATAATTTTAAAAATTAAGGGTTACGAAACTTAGAATTGAACCGGAGTTTTTTTACATTCTTTCTACTATGTTTTTGTTCAGAGGCAAGTTACTGTGCTTGCAGTTTTTCACCCTGCATTTTCGGTGAACAGTAATAAATGCTTGGTGAATATTAAAAAACAGCGGCTAAAAAGCCGGAAAAATAAAATGATAAATTACATCTTATTCTTACAAAAAATCATTTTTGGAAACTTACTTGTGAGTATTATCAGCATTGGCCTTTGGAATGAAAGTATTCCACATTTAAAACGGAAACCGTTCACTTAAGTTTTTCTATTTCTTCGCGTAGTTCAGGAATCGCCTCGGTGCAAACTTTTTTAATTTTACCTACTAATTCCGGTATGGCATCTAAATTTATCTCTTCTGCAGCATAATCTTCCAGAAGAGGAATATCGTTTATTATTTCTGAAAGGCCGACAAAGGTGGCTGAAGGCTTTATTTTATGCACTACGCGCCTCAATAATTTCCAGTCTTTATTCAATAGCGCCTTTTCCATACGTTCCAGCGCAGGCGGTGTTTGCTCGATAAATATATTCAGCATTTGAATGATAAATGAATTACTGCCCTTGGCGAGCCCCTTCAGGTATATAAGGTTTGTATGCTTACCGGTATCAATATTATTTGTAATGGCAGGTTGGCTGTTTTTTATTTCCGGTATTTCAATCGGCCGACCCACTTCGTTTTTTCCATTCAATCGCGAATGCATTCGCAAAACCGTCAGTATTTTCATATACAACCTTTCCGGCTCGAATGGTTTTGAAATATATCCATCCATTCCGGCTTCCAGGCATTTTTCTTCTTCACCCGGAAGAGCATGTGCAGTCATTGCTATAATGGGAATATCTTTCACTGGAGATTGCATTTCCATGCGTATCCTCCGGGTAGTTTCATATCCGTCCATTCCCGGAAGCTGGATGTCCATCAGCACCAAATCGAAAGTATAGCGCTGAATTTCTCCCAGTGCAGCGTAACCGCTAACGGCAACCTCCACTTTCCAGTTCCAGTCATTCAATACTTTTGTGGCCAGAAGTGCATTCAACTCATTATCTTCCACCAGCAATATTCTCAATCCTTCAGAAGGCATCATCTTTAAAAGTTCGGTATCGGTATTTTTTTTGCTTTTTATTTCACCTGTCCCTTTTTTAAATGCCAGCGTAAAACTAAATACCGAGCCTGTATTTATTTTGCTGTTAACTGTAATAATTCCGCCTTGTTGCTCCACCAGTTGTTTTACAATAGCAAGCCCAAGACCTGTACCGCCAAACTTGCGGGCAGTTTCAGAACTGGCCTGTGTAAATGCTTCAAAAATAGTTGGCAAAATATCTTCCGGTATACCTATACCTGTATCTATTACAGAAAACTTCAATTCAATCTCATTACTGTCTTCCCTCACAATATCAATGGTTATTCGTATTTCACCCGTATGGGTAAACTTTATGGCATTGCTTAACAAATTCATCAATACCTGGCTTAGGCGTGTGGGGTCGCCTATTACATAATCGCAAATAGTTTTGTCTATGTTGGTAAGCAGTTTAATATTTTTTTCACGCGCTTTCGGCAATAAAAGTTCCGTAAGCGACGATATAGTTTCAAGCAAATTAAATTCTATTTCCTCGAAACTTATTTTTCCGGACCGCAATTTGGAAAAATCAAGTATGTCGTTTACAATTACCAGCAAATTAGCTCCCGATGTTTTAATAATATCCACATATTGCTTTTGTTCTGCCGTGGGGTTTGTTTTAAGTAACAGTTGCGTAAACCCCACAATAGCATTCATAGGAGTACGTATTTCATGGCTCATGTTGGCTAAGAATTGTTCCTTTACCAGCATGGTTTCTTCCAGTTCCTTCTTGGTTTGTTTAAGGTCCACAATAACTTTGTTTGTTTTATCCAATAAATCATCGGCAATGGTGTTTGCTCTGCGCAGGTCCTCTTCCATTTGCTTTCTCCGGGTAATATCCGAATCGATGGCTATTATCCTTCCTACCCTCCCATTCTGGTCGAGCACAGGAGTAAGTGTTGTAATGGTCCAGTATTCCTTTCCGTCTTTCGAATAATTTTTGCTTTCGTATGCTACCGGTTTTTTCCTTTTAATAACTTTTCTATAGTATTCCGTATCCTGCGAAATGCCGGTATGCTCACCTCTGCGCAATATTTCGCCATGCGTATTTATAACCTCCTCCAACGTGTAACCGGTAAGGTTAGTAAAGCCTTCATTCACCCATTCGATTGAACCATTTTTTGTGGTTATGATTACCGAATTAAATGATTTGGTAGCTGCCATGGCTAGTTTTTGCATTTCCTCTTCCTGCATTCTCTCGGTAACATCCTGCCGGGTTCCTACCACCTTCACAGGCTTTCCCTCTTCATTTACAATCACCTCGCCAATGGAATAAAATGTTCGTATTTCGCCGTCATTCCGTATTACACGGTAATAAAAACTGACAGGCTTTAATACCTGCATGCTTTTAGTAATCACATCCCAAACGCTGTTCCGGTCATCGGGATGAATATGCGAAAGCACATCGCGAAACGAGAACGCCCCTTTTGCCGGTTCTATTCCATGCAGTTCAAAAAGTTCATCGGACCAGCTTGCTTTTCCAGTTATCAAATCCCATTCCCAACTTCCTATTTTCGCAATTTTATGCGCCAATGCCAGTTTCTGCTTTTCTTTCTGAAGGTCGGTTGTTTTTTCCTCCAGCTCACGGGCCTTGGCAGAAAGGGCAAGCATCAGTTTGTTTCTTTCCAGGCTATGTTTAATGGAGTGTTTCAGCTCTTTGGCTTCTATCTGGCTTTTAATAAGAAAATCCTGCGCTCCTTCTTTCACGGCGAGAACACCCAAGGTATCGTCTTCTTCTTCTGCCAGAACAATTACGGGAACAGCAGGCGCTTTTTTATATATCTCTTCAAAAGCCTCAATGCCTTTGCAATCATTGATACTAAGGTCGACAATTATAACATGTGGCGTTGTTTGTTTAATAAGCACTTCAGCCTTTTGCAAACTATCGGCAATAGCCAACTCCACTGCAAAACCGTTTGTGCGGCTAAGGCAGTTTCTTACCCATTCAACCCCTGCTGAGCTATCTTCAACCAGCAGAATTTTTATACTATCCGGTGTTAAAATATTTCCCATAGCCCATCCGCTTTAAATCACACTTTACACACTCAAAACAGGGGAAATTGCAGAACAATTTGAAAGGATGCGAACTTTTATACTCCCATTCCTTTCTCATCAAACAAAGAGAGACATATTATATAGCGTAAACGATAAAGTAAAGTTACGAAAATTTAGCGATAACAGCAATAAATCATGTATAGATAAATGATAGCTGACAAATTAAATTAGTAATTAGTAAATCGAAATTTTTCAGCCTAAAATTCCCAGCCTCTTAAGAAAGTTACTTTTATATAGAGCGCCGAGCGGTATTGCATTTTCGCCGATATAAATGGAGGTATCTTCTACCGTATTTATATTATTCAATTGAACGATATAGGAACGGTGAACTCTTACAAATTTATCGGCAGGTAATTTACTTTCAATGGTGCGCAGCGTGGAATGCAGGATATATTTCTTTTCCTTTGTATGAACGGTAACATAATCGCCCATGGCTTCAATCCATTGTACATCGGTTACCGGCACTTTATGAATTACAGAATCTTTGCGTATAAAGAAATAATTCCTGTCAGTTCCGCCATTCCCCAGAAACAAATTCTCGAAATGCCTTTCCGCTTTCGATACCGCTTTTAAAAACCTGGGCAATGTAATGGGTTTCACCAAATAATCTACAATTTCATGTTCATAGCTATCCAGAGCATATTCTTTATGCGAGGTGGTAAGGATAACCATGGGCTTTATTTCAAGTTTTGCCAACATATCAAGCCCGCTCATTTCAGGCATTTCCACATCCAGAAAAATAAGGTGCGTGTCGCTGTTTTTAAAAGCATTTATAGCTTGTCGCCCATTTTCAAAAGAACCGGTATGCTTCAGGCTGTCAACCTGAGAAATTAATTGCTCCAGCAAAACCCTGCACGCCTCATCATCATCAATAATAATACAGTTTAATGGCATAACTCTAGTGTTATTATGTTCTTAACTAATTAATAAACACCGCCAAGGGTTACGGAGTAGTGCAATTTATGAAATATCCGAATACCATTCAAAGTAAAATAAACCGGAGAAAAGATTATTGCCGATAATCCTGAATTGGCTTTTCTATTTTTATTGAGCCACGCAGGGGACTCGAACCCCCGACCTGCTGATTACAAAGCTTAATACCATATAATATAATATACTTTACTTCTTATCCGTCCACTTAAATAAATGCCGCTTTACTGTTATAAAGATATTATTTTTAAATAAGTAAACATCAGGCCCCTTTATCGAAGGTGCCAGACCTCTGCGCCAGCATATTAAATTGTAGGCCACCCTTACCTTGTTGCCAAAATCTGTAATGGTTAAATATGAATAATCAGTAAAAGCAGAAGATCCTTCTCCGCCCAAATAATATCCCCCACGCACCATAAGTCTTGCTGCGCTATCGTTTGGAAAATATTTTTTGATTAACCCACTCTCTTTTTTTCTAGTAGAATCTGAAAACCCCATAGCTCTGCTAATGTGGCATAAATCTCCATCACAAGATGCTCCCATAAATGTATAAAATGCAAGAACAGCTTTCATTGGTTCGCTTAGGTTCTCAATAATTTCATAATTTATTCGACCAGGCGCTGTATCATTGGCAACAATTATTTGGTAAATATGTGGGATGGGTTTTTGTGAAGAACTATACTTCACAATAATTAAACAAAACAAAAACACAACTAGGGACTTCATCTTATTTGTTTTGCATTTCAAAGAGCCACGCAGGGGACTCGAACCCCCGACCTGCTGATTACGAATCAGCTGCTCTAGCCAGCTGAGCTAACGTGGCTTAACTTATATCATCTTTATCAGATAATAATTTTTCTTTCCTTTTTGCGCAAGTATATACTTTTCTTTAATAAGGTTATGCTTTCCAATTTTAAAATTCGGGTCCTCCACTTTTTCTTTATTGATAAATACGCCTCCGCCTGCCAGCATCTTTTTCGCTTCCCCTTTTGATGGGAATATGTTTGTATTCACACTTAAAAAGTCAATAACGGGAATGCCTTTTTCAATTTCCGAACAAGGAACACTCATTTGCGGCACTCCTTCAAACACCGCTTGCAAATCACGTTCCGAAAGCTTTTGCAGGCTTTCACTTGTACCCTGCCCAAAGAGGAGCCCCGAGGCTTCCACCGCAAAATCATGGTCTACGGCAGAGTGCACCCGTGTTGTTACATCCTTCGCCAATGCCTTTTGCAATATGCGTAAATGCGGGGCAGCAGTATGTTCCAGTTCCAGTTGTTCTATCTCTTCTTTATTGAACATGGTGAACCGGCGGATGTACTTTTTAGCATCCTCATCTGACACATTCAGCCAAAACTGGTAGAATTTATAAGGAGATGTTTTATTCGGGTCGAGCCAAACATTGCCATCTTCCGATTTCCCAAATTTGGAACCGTCGGCTTTTGTAACCAATAATGTGGTTAGCGCAAAAGCTTCTCCGCCACCCATCCGGCGGATAAGTTCGGTACCTGTAACAATATTGCCCCATTGGTCCGATCCGCCCATTTGCAATTTGCAATTATGGTTTTTCCAAAGGTGGTAAAAATCATAGCCCTGCACCATCTGGTAACTGAATTCGGTAAATGAAATGCCGCTCTCCATACGGTTTTTAACCGAATCTTTGGTGAGCATATAATTCACGGTAATGTGCTTGCCCACATCCCTGATAAAATCTAAAAAGCGGAATTCCTTGAACCAATCATAATTGTTTACAATCTCGGCCGAATTATCCCCGCAATCAAAATCCAGAAATTTCTCTAATTGCCTGCGCTGGCAACTGATGTTATACTCCACAACTTCCGGGGTAAGCAAATTGCGTTCCTGCGATTTACCCGATGGGTCGCCAACCATTCCGGTAGCGCCGCCAACCAATGCAATGGGTTTATGCCCTGCCTTCTGAAAATGAAGCAAGGTCATAATCTGTGCCAAATTGCCCACACCCAATGAATCGGAGGTCGGGTCGAAGCCGATATAGCCGCTGATGGAGCTGCTATTCAACAACTCCTCTGTGCCCGGCATAATGTCGTGCAACATGCCTCTCCAGCGTAATTCTTCTGTAAAACTTGGTTTCATGCGGCGGCAAAGATATTAAGTTTATAAAGTTCATAAAGTTTATAAAGGGGAAAGTTGTCTAACTTTATGAACTTTTACCTTTATGAACTTTATAAACTAGTATGATATTCGTAACAGGAGGCACAGGTTTTTTAGGGGCGCACTTACTTACTGAATTGGTAAAGCAACCGGAGCCTGTATTAGCATTGAAGCGGGTTGCAAGCAGTACCCTGAATACTGAAAAACTCTTTACATACAAATTCGGCAAGGAAGGTAAAAGCCTGTTTCAAAAAATTAATTGGGTAGAAGGCGATATTATGGATTTATGGTCTTTATCAGAAGCCATGAAGGGTGCTAATGTGGTTTATCACTGCGCTGCGGAAGTTGATTTGCGCGATGACAGGCCGGATCCTATTATTATTACCGCCGAAAAAGGCACAGCGAATTTAGTTGATGCGGCACTTGCACAGGGGATTGAAAAGTTCTGCCATGTAAGCTCGGTTGCGGCATTAGGTAAACCCGCAGAAGGTGATATTACAGAAGAAAACTTCGAGGATTTTTCTTTTGAAAACTCCCCGTATGCCATTGGTAAGCATTTGGCTGAACAGCAGGTTTGGCGGGCTCAGGCAGAAGGACTGACGGTGGTAGTGGTTTCCCCATCCATCATACTCGGGGCTTGGGGCAATTTAAGCAATGGCAGTATCAGCATGTTTACTTTTATAGATAAAATGTCCAAGTACTACACAGGTGGAATTATGGGTTTTGTGGATGTGTTCGATGTAGTAAATATAATGATAAAATTAATGGAGAGTGGCCCATATAACGAACGTTTCATTGCCAATTCGGAGAACCTGGACTTTCAGGATTTTTTTACAGCCATTGCTAAAGGGCTGAACAAACCATTGCCAAAAACCAAACTAAGTAATTTCACGTTGAAGGTATTCCAGAAACTGAACAATACTTTCAGTAAACAGAAAATAAGCAGCACGATGGTGGAACATGCTACCGAAGTGCATAAATTCAGTCCTAAGAAAGTGCAGGATGCTATTAATTATACATTTATTCCGGTGAGGGAAACCATTGCAGCCACAGCAAAATTTTATTTGAATGAGAGGGGGAGATAATAAAACCGACCGCGTTATTTTAGGCATTGACCCGGGCACAAGCATTATGGGTTATGGCCTTATTAAAATTACCGGAAAAGATGCTACGCTTATTCACATGGACATTATCACCATGAATAAACTACCTAACCATTTCATGAAACTGAAAAAGATATTCGAGGAAACAATACGTATTATTGAACATTACAAACCCGATGAGGTGGCGCTGGAAGCACCCTTCTATGCTAAAAACATACAGAGCATGCTGAAACTGGGGCGTGCGCAGGGTATATCAATGGCGGCTGCTTTATCACATAATTTACCGGTATTTGAATATTCGCCGCGTAAAGTGAAACAATCTATCACCGGAAAAGGCTCATCGAGCAAGGAGCAGGTAGCTATAATGCTGCAGCGCATATTAGCCATACAAGCTATGCCTGCCAAGTTAGATGCGACAGATGCCTTGGCCGTGGCTATCTGCCATTTCTTTCAAAACCGTATTGGAGGAAGCGCGCAACCCGTTAAAAAATTCAATAGCTGGGAAGCCTTTATAACCGAAAATAAAAATAAGGTAAGCGGGTTATAGGTATTTGCAAATTGCTTCCTGAACTTCTTTCAGTTCTTCAGGCGTTGGCTTCATTTTAGGTTTGGAGAAATCCAAATCGCCCACATGGTTTAACGGAACTAAATGGATATGTGTATGCGGCACTTCAATACCGATTAGAGCAACTCCGATACGTTTACAGGGAATTGCTTTTTCAACAGCCTTAGCCACTTTTTTTGCAAAGACGGTTAACTCTGCCAGCAATTCATCATCCACATTAAAGATGTAATCTATTTCCTGTTTAGTAATAACAAGGGTGTGCCCTTTTGCCAGCGGCGATATATCTAAAAATGCAAAGCAATGTTCATTCTCAGCTATTTTGTAGCAGGGAATTTCTCCGTTAACTATTTTAGTAAAAATGGAAGCCACGAAATCAGTTATGAGTTATAAGTTATGAGTTATTTCCGGATTAGCTATGGGTTATAACTTATAACTCATAACTTATAACTCTTTATATTGATACCTCTAAAATCTCCAATCCCATTTCTCCGGCCGGAGTAGTTACTTTTACCGTGTCTCCAACCTTCTTGCCAAGTAATCCTTTTGCTACGGGAGAGTTAACAGAAATACGGCCTTCTTTAAAGTTGGCTTCGTTTTCAGTTACAATAGTGTAATTCAAAATAGCTCCCGTTTTTTGGTTTTTAATTTTCACTTTCGAAAGAATCAACACCTTGGTATGGTCGAGCGTAGATGGGTCAATAACTTTGGCATTGCTGACAATGTCTTCCATTTTCGAAATCTTCAATTCCAATAAACCTTGCGCTTCCTTGGCAGCATGGTATTCAGCATTTTCCGATAAATCGCCTTTATCGCGTGCTTCGGCAATTTGCCTGGATATGGAGGGCCTTTCAACTGATTTAAGTTGATGCAGTTCCTTCAGGAGCTTATCGAGCCCTTCCTGTGTAAAATAAGCAGCTTGTGCCATGAGAAAGTATTTTTTTATTCTATACGATGATTCTATTTATTGAAAAAGGAGAGAGTACCTCTACTCTCTCCTTATGCAAATATATAAATATATTCCTAAGAATTACAAATCCATCTTAATTCCGATGGTGTGGCATCCCTGGTATGGATTGGTTGCCCTGTAAGCGTAGGTAAGTCCAAACAAGGTTTTTCTTTTACCGATTGCATATTGCAAAGTAGCCCCTGCGCAAAATCCGGTAAATGCTGTCAGGCGGCCTCCATCTGTAGGGTTTGAACTTAAACTGCTGGTAATGCCATTCTGATAATCATATCCGGCCCTCACCATGAAATATGTTTTATATGCATATTCCACACCAAGCATTTCGTCGTCCTGACTAAATGAATTAGACTGGAAGTTAGCAGCTACTGTTATACGGTGAACGCTTTTGGTTCCTGAATCTTTAGCCAGGTAAAAATCATAGGCGGCGCCAATATTTACAAGGGAAGGCAACTCATACGCCTGCGCTCTTTGTTGGGCAGCTTCAACTGTTCCATTGGGGTTAGATTGAGGCAATGGCGTTTCAAAAGCAAGCCCGTCGCCGGAATAACTCATTGCAGGGCCAACGTTTTTCAATGAAATTCCGAAGTGGATATTCTTGGCAGGACCTGCAACATATTGAATTCCCGCATCGATAGCAGCGCCAAATGCATGCACATTCGAAATAGCTTCAGAAATCAACTTTACATTTACACCACCATAAATATAATCGGAGAAGTGCCTTGCATAAGAAGCTCCAATGTTAATCAACTGAGGGGTGAAATATCCTATTCCTCCGTCAGGATAATCATAGGTTGTCATATTAATAGTGCCTACATTCATAGACATAATAGACAGTCCGAGCACGCCAGACTCGCCCACAGGTTGGCTTAAACCCGCAGCAGAAATATGTATTCCGGCCCCATCCAGATAGTCGGTACTGGCCAAAATAACATCTGTCCGGCTCAGCTGGGCTGTACCGGCAACATTTAAAAACTGAGCTTCAATGCCTGTTACACATGAAGAGTTGGCTCCTGCCCAACCGGAAGTTCCCGCCCAAGGGTCGATAAGCAATTCCTGCGCCCCTGCCTGACCCGACCTTCCCGGATTACCCGCTTTCATTTCACTGCAATAGTAGCTTGCTGCAAAGCTCATCAAAATTGCTGCTACGGTACTCTTGTTTTTCATATAAACATTTAATGTTTTAACTGTTCCTTTTATTTACTTCAAAAACTACCTCTCCGCCAGGGGCGGAAAGGTAGTGTCCTGTATCTTTTATTTTATCTGTTTCTCAATATGTTGTCAAATCAATCGGCCTCATTACTCCAAACCATTTCAGGGTAACCTCCCCTACATTGGGTACGGCTACGTGAATAAGGTATAAACCACTGGCAATCGGAACATTGTATTGGTTCATCAATGTCCAGTCGACATAGGTTTGCGGACTATTTTTATTAATCACATTTATAAGCGTACCGCTTAACGTAAATATAGAAATAGTACAGGTAGGAGGCAAGTTGGTAATTCTTACCCTTGTATCCAAAGCACTGTTTTCATAGCCTGAATAAGCGTAGTAAGGATTAGGAACTACATTTATTAAGGCTAAAGCATTTTGCGCAGCCGATGTATTATTTGTAACAACTCCCAGTCCTCCGGTAGTGAATGACCACATCGGGAAGTTGTTATTGTCAGGAGCTGGATTCCTCCAGGTGGAACCTTTATGGGCATCGGTAAAGCCTCCATTCAAGAATGTTTCACCATAGGCAGTGTCGTATGGTTTAGCAACCCTCAATCTTACTGTTGCATCGCATTCGAGCAAGGAATGGCCTTTCGTTAATAATGGGATATTTACCCACATAATGTTGCTTAAAATACGGTCTTTCCAATAGGCCGAGGTTGGGGCTGTTTTTTCAAAATCCGTTATAATGGTTTTTCCGGCATCATAGGCAGGAATACTTATATTATAAGAACCTGAAACATTATTAGTATGGTTAAACACATAAATATAATGCTTGCCGCCAAATATACTGGTTACACCAAAGAATGAACCGGCACCATCTGTTCCGCCGCTGGAGAAGATAATGGAATCAGGATTCCATTGCATATCTCTTCCATGGTCAGCATTAAGCCATGAATCTTCACCATAAGCCATATTCAGCCTTTCGCCTGTTTCAATGTTAATGGCATATCCGGGGAACCAGCCCATTCCACTTGGTGAAATGTAGTTGGCATCGGATGGATTAGTAGATGTATCGGTTTGTGTGGCAAAGTTTCCATATTGGTCGATAGATGGAGCCTTTCTTGGACTAAGCTTCGCAGCTCCGCCTTGGGCTAATGCAGCGGCATCTTCTTCTTCCAATACAACGCAGCGGGTCCATTTGGTTTTATCGGATGTAAACACAATATCCACACTGGCAATGTTACCGATAGAATCAGCCACCTGCGCATTGGTTTGTGGGCTTGTTGATGTAGCATTAAATCCGCTATATGCAGGGCCGTTATCACAGTCTTCCGTTTGGCTGGAGGTAGCACATAATCCGTAAGGAGCCCAACTTCCATTTATAATTTGGTTATAATATTGGTTCGGGTCATAAAAAGTGTTCTGACCATTTACTACTTTACACGAATAGGAAGCAAATGCTTCATCAGGGTCTGAGGAACCTCCAATATCAGGATGCGTGCCGGACCTTATCCAGAATAATGGGGTTGTACCCGGCGATGCAGATGGAACGTAGCTTAACCAGTTTTGCAATGGATTGGCAAAGCTTAAACTGCAACTGGAATCGATTGCCTGGTTATTTGTTCCACCTGGGAAAGGTACATTGGTAACAGTAATAGCTAATCCGTATTGAGGGAAAATTTGCTCATACTGGTCTCCGATGGTTGTATCGGAATAATCGACTTCACCTGTATTTTGATTAATCAATTCCCATTTGGTATTGTTGCTAACACCAAACGTATCAGGAATCAATTTCACAATAAAATTAGCGTTTACCACATTCAGCGGGTCAACTACTTTTACAGATATAGGGCCTTGTCCGGCCAGGTAGGTAGGATGCGCCATTGTATCGTTAGCTACAATATAATCTATACTTGCCTGGTTAAGTTCGATGGCATTAAAACCGTTTCCATGGCCTTCAATACGGGTGATTGGAACACCTTCGCCATACGTAGAGTTTTGAACGGTTCCATAGTTTTCCGCACTCACAATGGCTGGAATGGCGGTATAGCATTTGATATTTCTACGGCCTTGCAGGAATGGCAGTTTTTGAGCAATTGCCGAATTAGCATTGGTATATGGCAAATAGTTATTATAACCATATGCTATTACCATATAGTAGTAAGGCCTGTCATTTACAAGGTTCGATTGGCCATCTTGTTGGAATTCGTCGGTCTTAATATCAAAAGAGTGAACAATACCTTTGTTCTGGCCGCTTACTTCCAGGGTAGGAATATTCGCATTCAAACTGCTATTGAACACATAATTGATAATTTGTGATACTGAATCCTGAATATCACATTCTGCAACCAAACGTGCTTTGGTAGCATCCAGCAATTCAGATGAGGTAACGGAAGAATCAATCAACTGGAACACTTCATATCCCTGGAAAACATAATCTGTATCTTTATAAAGAGGATACTGAATAGTTGGTGACCTTTCCTTATAATGCTCTTTATAGTTGTTTGAAGTCGGAGAATTGGAAAGCGTCAGAATTACTTCCTGATTAAGGGCCTGAACAGCCACATCCGGAGCATCGGGCCCGTTAACCACTCTAAAGCAGTTATCGAACAAGCCTTGTGCCAAATCGGCATCCGCCTGAATCAATCCGATAGGGTAAACATTACCCAAACCGTTGGCTCCGGGTTGGTCCCAAACGCAACCTACAATTACATAGTTAACAGCACCGGGCAGCAAAGTAAACGGACCGGCTGATTCCAGGAACCTTCTGTCGCCTGATACATCGTGGGCATCTATTTCATCCCAAGGGGTTGATTGTGGTACGCCGCCTGTTCCATAACCTGTCGGGTCAGTATTTACAGGGGTTCCGGGGCCTCCAGCGGCTCCGCCCGGAGTCCATGGGAACATATAGTCGCATGGTAACGTTCCTCCGTAGCCGTTTCCGCCATAGGTCATTGCGGTTCCATCTTGCCAGAAACCGGTCAAATATTTATAATAAGAGGATGCATTGGTAGGATTACCCTGTACGGTAAAGTCGTTGTTATAATATACGAAACGAGCCATACCGATATAACCGTTCTTAACATAGTGGTTTGTATCTCCATGGTCAGCTTTGGGGCCTTGGAAAAACACAACTCCTACAGCAGCAGGGTCATCGAGATACCCATTTTCGCAGGCAAACTGCCCGGAACCATTGGGGTTGGTTGCATGGCCATCATAGCCATAGCCCATATTCCTGCTTACATCGCAACCGGTAAGGTTATCGCCGCCATTACCCAAATCAAAGTCATCCCAAAAACCGAAGTAGGTTTTATACAATCCAAATGTGGAGCGGTTGATTACCTGATAGTGGTAAAAAGTCATATTATTAATAGCATCGTTGGTTTGAAAAGCAAATGCTTCGCAACGTATTTCAAGCCCGATTGGAACACTGCCTGTTTCTGTGTGGATATTACCTACATCATTGATAACCCACCATAAGCAGGCATCACCATACAATTCGTTCTGGCAATTTCCCGTTCCGGTCAGGTCGAAAGCAGGATAGTCACCCTGTGTAGCGTCATAATATAAATCTCCTTTAGTGCTGATAAACGGAGCCAAGTGGTTTGACTCTGCATAAGCAGCATTTCCGCTGCCGGGCCAGTTTTTAATATCTGATGGAGGGTTTGGGGTTCCATTAGGGTAGTCAGCGTGGAATGTTTCCACTTCCTGACGGGTACAGTAAAACATTTTATCCCAAGCCAAACATTCGGAAGCCAAAATGCCACCGGTGAGGGTATCGATAGGCCCGGCCCAAAAATCTTCCCCGTTCTGGCGGTAAGTCATAGCTGCTTCCTTAAGCTGATTACCGGCATCGTAGCCGCCAATCCATAAAGATGCTGCAAACTCTGCGCCCACGTTTCCGTTTGCAGGTACAAAATAATCGTAGCAACCTGTTCCCGGGTTCCACCACATATCGCCCTCGTCCATAATACGGGCTCTTACGTTGTTTATTTCAAGCCATGCCGCGCCTTGGTCCTGTGTACATCCATTCGACATTGCCGAGTGCGTACTTTTTACAGGTGTATGGCCTCCGATATTCTCAGCGGCGTAACCATAGCCGGTGAGCAATATACTGAAAGCTGCTGACGTTAATAATTTACGATGCATGTTCATAATTTAAAATTTAAGGTTATAATATCAACTTATTATTATTCATTACTTTGGTTAGAAGTTAAATACCAACCCCAGGCGAGCCTGGCGAGGCAGTGAAAAATAAGTTGGTATTTTTTCATAAACCGAATACTGGGCTACGAATGACTGTGGCGATACTTGTCCGGAAATAGTTTGTTTTCCCAATGCCGATGCAAGGAATCCATCGTCGGTAGAACTTCCGGTGTAGTTATATACGTTAAGCACATTGGCTGTGTTCAGCAAGTTGGTTGCTTCCAGATAAACCTGTAATTGGCAAGGATGTTTTTTAACGGATACATGGAATGTTTTGTCGGCTTTTGCATCTATACGGTTTTGCCATGGGAGATATTCTCCGTTAACTGTTCCGATAAGTTGCGTGCGGCTTGGCAACCCGATACCTTGTTGTACAGGTGCAGCCCATTGTGTGTAAGGCGTTCCTGAACCGGCTGTAAAGTTGATGTTGAACCCGGCATTGGAAAGTACCTGAACTGTTTTCCCGCTTTTGGTTGTCCAGCTTGGTCCGTCATAGTTGGTTCCCGATGAAAAGTGGAAATCAAGGTTTGCAGTGATAGTATGGCGTTGGTCAAAATTTAAAGCCGTTGGAATTTGCAAATTGGGTTCTCCCGAAGAAATAAGGTTAAAACCATCATCCGGGCCCGAACCTGTTCCGTTAGCAAACTGTAGGTTGTAACTGGCTCTGAACTTCACGTCGCTCCAGTTTCCAATTCTTCTAAGCTCATACGATACAGCTAAGCCTTTAACGGTTCCGAAAGAAATATTGTCATAGGCTATATAAGTAACCGGGTAAGCTTCCAAAAAGCGGTAAGGTTGGATTTCATCCCTGAATTCGCGGTAGAACGCGGAAAAAGTGAGCGCCATACTCTTAGCTTCATTAAGAACCTGAGTGAACCCTAATTCATAGTCGGTTGTACGCTGAGGTATTAAAGCCGGGTTACTTAATGTTCCACCTATATTGCTTTGGATGTACAAATATTGTGTTGCGGTGAAAATATTATATCCAACACCCGGGGGCCTTTGTGATAAAATGTCATAGTGGGCAAAAAAATTGGCTTTATCGGTAATAGGGAATGAGAAAGCCAAACGCGGCAATACTTCCGTTTGAGGCGTATACGTTGTAAAGGCATTCGAACCGATAGAAGTTTGAGAAGTATTTTCAAGCAATGGTTGAATATTTCCCGAAGTGGTAGCCGTTGCAATAACGGTAGGGTCAGCAACCAAGTTACCGCTTGCATCGTACCAGTTGTTTCCATTTCGGTAACCAACCACGGCAGTCGGACTCTGTGAGTTATTTACATACACTACATAATTGCTTCCAATGTTGGCAGGCACCGTGGTTCCTTCAAGGCTGGGTACACTTCCTATTTCAGCCGCTGTTTTTGCCGGATACAATAAATAAGGGTCCTTTAGCTGATACTGGTTGGCGTTAAATTGTTCAACACGCACACCCACATCAAATACCATTGATTTAATATCAAAGTGGTCCTGAATATACCCGGCCATGTATATAGGCCGATACGCCCCTTGGGTGTATGTTAAATTACCATTGGCATCTTTCTGATTGAAAAAGTCGTCGATGGAAGGGGTAGTGGTAAGCAGATTACCTTTATAATCATACCCGTAATAGCTGACATATGAACTTCCATTATTTAAAAGGTCGGCAGCGCTGAACATATTTAAGCCGCCCCAACTTTGATACTGGCTCGGGGTATAATTATCGGGTTGAATCCAAGCGGTTGGGCCTACACCTAAAGCAGCACGCAAACTCTTGTCGAACTGAGATTGAGCGGAAGGATTAGCTTTATAATCGTAATTATAATAAGCATACGTGCCGGATTTAACAAGAATAGGGTTTGCGGTATCCAATGCATTCAACTGGAAGTTGGCCAATTGGCGCATCAGAGTCCATAAGCCTACAGCATCTATATTATATGTGCTGACAGAATTTTGCTCATACTCGAATCCTACCTCAATAGAATTGTTGGCTATTTCAGCTGAGAAATCAGCTGAGAAACGGAAGTGATTTGCATTTTGTTGGTACAATCCTCCGTATGCCCGTCCAACGTTATACCACAAAGAATATACGTTTCCGGGGCGGTCGCCGTTCATTAACCCTAAATTGCCCTGTACTTCTGATTGATTTGCAATATTAGAAGCTCCCAAGCCATTATACACATCACTGGTATAATTAGCTTCTATAGGGTTTAGGTTTCCGGGTTTAAAGGTTAATAGCGAATCGGAATATGATTGCATATAATAGGCATTACCTTCCTTACCATCTTTAAATTGGTATACCGGGTTCATGTATTGATAAAATTGGCCAACATAGCCATAATCAAAATAATTAGAACCGAAACTGCCGTTATCTATTAAATTATACCTGTGAGAATATTCGGCCATTACACTGTAAAATGCGTTTTTTACAACTGCACTTTTTTCTTTGCTTGAAGGTGTATAAAATTTTTGCTGAAGACGAATAAATCCATTATATATGGTGGTTTGATCGAGAGGGTCTTCTGCAGAGTTAAACATTTGGTAAACATAAGTACCCGCATTTCCGTTCCAGTCGTGTTGTGTTTGGAATTTATAGGAACCGCCAACAGTAATTTTTACATTATCGGAAAGGTGATAATTGATTTTCGCATTGAATTGCAAAATATCCTGAGCATCATTCTGGTGCCATGCTTGCTGGTCAATTTCATCGGAGGTAATATATTCTGCCGAACGGGTAAAACCTGCGCTCGGATTAATGGTAAGCGGATTAGCTGCAATGGCCGATAGGTCGGATGGGTCTACAAAATAAGTGCCGCCAAAAGTTGGGTTCTGGTCCCTGGTGTACGAGTATTCTCCACCGAAAACAAAATCGAGGATAACTTTCTTGCTTTTGTTGCTGTCTTTCTTCGACCAGATTGGACCACCTACTACAAAGTTGGCATCATTATAATGGAAAGGGTCGAATAGCGTAGAACTTAATCCCTGTACGCTTCCAAAATAATGGTCGGCGCCCGATAAAGTGTTTACCTCCACAATACCACCGGTAGCATCTCCATATTTTGCAGGAGTTCCGCCGGTAATAGCTGATATCTGTTCAATCATACTGGATGGAATACCGCCCAATCCCTGGTCAGCAGTTACCTTTTGTCCGTCCACAATATATTGCGTAGCATCGGTACGGGCTCCACGTATATTCGGAGTTCCGCCCACATCGGCTGCATATACCCCGGGAACATTGGCAATAACTGTATTAATATCATTTCCGGCCATGTTGTGAATATCGGCGCTATCAGCTATTCCACCGGTACGTGTATCACGCGTTACGAGAGGAATCCTGTATCTTGTAATAGTTACCTTTATCGATGTATCGGCTACTGATACCATTGGAACTTCAAGGTATGCCATAACATCCTGGTTAACCTTAACACCTTCAATCACGTAATCGTGATAACCAACAAATACGGCTCTAACGTTATACGTTCCGGGGTCGAGCGGTTTCAACTCGGCATACCCCTTTTCGTCTGTCATGGTTCCGGCAACCTGGTTGGTTCCTTGTTCCACAACTACGTTGGCAAACTGTACAGGTTGGTTGGTTACCTTATCGAACATATGCACTTTAATACCGCTTGATTGAGCCGCCAGTGCTCCGGTTATTAGTAATGCTACTGCTGAAATGCGTATCTTTCTGAACATAAAACGAGGTGTTTTGTTAATTTATGTTAAAGCAAACGCACAAATGTAAAATTAATTTGGACAAACAAAAACATACAGACAGCATAACTATTTTATTTGATTCTATTAAGCACCTTTTAATCAGTAACTTATTCTCATTAAGAATAAAAAAAACTTTTTTTCCTGAAAAACTGTTTAAAATCATGCTTTTTTGTTATTCGAAATCATAAACCAGTTCCCGCTTCATTCCCCTGCACTCCGCATAAACACTACGCTTTCATCTTATCTGGCACAAAGGTATATCGTAAAAATGAATTATGCGGCCACAATTATTATATGGCGGGTTTCACTTATCGAATGGTGGGTTTCACTTATTATACGGTAGAAACTACACCTGATTTTAAATGGAAAATTGTGAAGGGTGAATGAAATTCATTTACAATTCAGCGTTCACCATTTACAATTCCTAATAGTCGCCGCCCTGGTTAGTAATCTTAGCCTTCTTGGCATCCTTTTTCATCCGCTTGCGCACCGATTTCGACTGATGCTTCATGTGGGCTTTCAATGCAGAATCGCGGGCGCGGTTGGCCTTGCGTTGCCTCCACCAGTCTTGCTTCTTGCGCTCGGCGGCCGTTTTAGCACCCGATTTGCCATTGCCTGGCACATTATCCTGCCCTGTGCTGCTTTCAATGGCGCAAATACCTATTATCACAAAAATTCCTGTTATTACTGCTGTTTTGAGGCGGCCCATATAGTTTGTTTTAATAAATCCCGTTCTATAAAAGTCAAAAATACGTTATATTTGCAAAAGTAAGTTATTGGTTGTCGTCTAATAACCATCTGCTTTTCCAAAATGATTAAAAAATCTTTGTTCCTTTCCCTTTTTCTGCTTGCAATTACGGTTGGCTGTAAAAAAGATTCTTCAGCTGCTGTAACGGGAGTGCCTAATGTGGCCGTTAATTTTTCCATCGATATTAATAATCCGCAATATGTGAGCCTTACTGCTGTGGGTGGCTGGCTGTATGTTAGCGGCGGCTATGACGGAATAATTGTTTATCGCCTTACATCGGGCACATTTCTGGCATTTGACCGTGGCTGCCCTTACGATTGCGAAACTAATAGCAAAGCTATAGTTACGGTTCAGTCGAATAACATTTTTGCGGTGTGTCCTGTGTGCGGCACCCAATATTCCCTTAATAGCGGAACTGTCAGCAATAAAGGCCCGGGCACCATTGCACTAAAGCAATATACTGCTTCGTTCGATGGGGTAAGTATTGTTTCGGTATCGAATTAAAAAAGCGGAGAATCGAAATTTAATTCAACTCTCCGCTTCTATCTAAAACTTTTAAAACTCTTAGTACCTGTAATAATCGGGTTTGTATGGTCCGCTAACAGGAACACCAATGTAGGCAGCCTGTTCTAATGAAAGTTCATCGATTTCCACACCAATTTTCTTGAGGTGCAAACGGGCTACTTTTTCATCTAATACTTTAGGCAGGGTATATACCTTGTTTTCGTATTTATCGTGGTTTTGCCATAGCTCCAATTGTGCCAGCACCTGGTTGGTAAACGAGGTTGACATTACAAAGGAAGGGTGACCCATAGCGCAACCTAAATTCACCAACCGGCCTTCGGCAAGCACAATAATGTCCTTTCCGTTAAGGGTATATTTATCCACTTGTGGTTTAATGGTGTCTTTGGTGTGTCCGTAGTTTTCATTCAACCATGCCATGTTCAACTCCACATCAAAGTGGCCAATGTTACAAACAACGGCTTTGTCTTTCATGCTTAAAAAGTGTTTGTCGGTAATAACGTGGTGGTTTCCGGTGGTGGTAACAACAATGTCAGCTACCTTAACAGCCTCTTCCATCTTGCGAACTTCGTAGCCTTCCATAGCAGCTTGCAAAGCGCAAATAGGGTCAACTTCGGTAACAATTACACGAACTTGTGCATTCTTCAACGCTTCAGCAGAGCCTTTACCTACGTCGCCATACCCGGCAACTACAGCCACCTTTCCGGCAAGCATAAGGTCGGTTGCACGGCGGATAGCATCAACCAATGATTCGCGGCAGCCATATTTATTATCGAATTTCGATTTGGTAACCGAATCATTTACATTTATAACAGGCAATGCAAGGGTGCCTTTCTTCATGCGCTCATACAAGCGGTGAACGCCTGTTGTAGTTTCTTCGCTGATACCTTTTATGCCCTTAATTAATTCAGGGTTTTTATCCAATACGATATTGGTAAGGTCGCCGCCATCATCCAGAATCATGTTCAGAGGCTTATTGTCTTCGCCAAAATAAAGGGTTTGCTCAATGCACCATTCGTAATCGGCTTCGTTCAGGCCTTTCCAAGCATAAACAGGGATACCTGCGGCGGCAATAGCTGCAGCGGCATGGTCTTGTGTAGAGAATATGTTGCAGGATGACCATTGCACCTCTGCGCCTAATTCCTTCAAGGTTTCAATTAATACAGCTGTCTGGATGGTCATGTGCAGGCAACCTGCAATACGTGCGCCCTTCAACGGTTTTTGTTTGCCATACTCTTCGCGCAATGCCATTAAACCGGGCATTTCAGCCTCGGCCAAACTGATTTCCTTGCGGCCCCATTCGGCCAAACTAATATCCTTTACTTTGTAAGCTAATTTCTTTTTTTGGGCGGTTGTGCTCATCTTATTTAATTTTGATGGTTATAGGGTAAATGCAAATCATTTCAAAAAGCGATGCAAAGGTATGAAAAAGGGTATTAATATTGTAGCATTATGCCCGTAATTCAAAAAATAGCGCATCAGGATGGTCAACGCTCAGCGGTATGGGATGTGAAAGAAGATGAGTTTGCCCTACTTGAAATGGCCGCGTTAAACCAAGCCGACGCAGATGCTTACGCACTTATCACTAATCCCGGCAGACGTTTGGAGTGGTTGGCAGTCAGGGTACTTTTAAAAGAATTTTACCCCTCCCCCCCTTCTATCATTTATAAGGATAACGGAAAACCTTTTTTCGCTAATTGCCCCGACAAAATTTCTATCAGCCACTCAGGTAAAATGGTTGCCATAGCTTTAAATTCAGAGGAAACACCCGGAATAGATATTGAAAGGCTGCACCCGCGTATTTTAAAAATAGCCAACCGGTTTACAGGTGAAAAAGAAAAAGAGTATTTGGGGGCAAATCCTTCCATCGAACAACTCACTATTGTTTGGGGAGCAAAAGAAGTTATGTTTAAAGTATATTCTTTGGGCGAAGTTTCTTTTAAGACAGAATTAATGCTGCAGCCTTTCAAATTGTCTACCGAAGGGATACTTAACGGGTTTATATACAAGGGGAAAAGACCTATTACCGTTCCCATGAATTATAAGCAGATTAACGATTTTATACTTATTCAAACAGACTATTCTCATAAGGATTTTGAAAAAAATTTCTAACTTTGACGCATTAATTATGTTCGTGAAACCATTAAGCATATATCAAACTATTGAAGAAGGGGTAAAAAGCCGCAAGAAAAAACTGGCCTTGCTTATCGACCCTGACAAATTCAAATCGACCGCCGCGCTTACCAATGGAATTGAAGCGGGAGTCGATTATATTTTAGTGGGCGGAAGCATCCTTACTAAAGGAAGTTTGCAACGCTGCGTAGAAACAATAAAGAAAACTACCGACATTCCATTAATACTTTTTCCCGGTTCGCCCGACCAGATAGACCCTCATGCAGATGGTATCCTTTTTTTGTCGCTTATTTCGGGGCGTAACCCTGATAACCTTATCGGAAAACATGTGTTAAGCGCTCCTGTACTAAAAAAAACCAACCTTGAAATTATCCCTACCGGCTATATGCTCATAGACGGTGGCAGCAGTACATCGGCAGCATACATGAGTAACACATTGCCTATTCCGCACAACAAAAGCGATATTGCAGTATGTACAGCCATGGCCGGCGAAATGCTTGGATTAAAACTAATTTACCTGGATACCGGTAGCGGAGCTTTAAAACCAGTTTCGGAAAAGATGATTAAGGAAGTGAAGAAAAACATCAACATACCCCTTATTATTGGCGGGGGAATTAAAACCGCCGAAACAGCCTATGACCTTTGTGTGGCAGGGGCCGACTTGCTGGTTATTGGAACAATTGCTGAACAATCACCTGAATCGATTTCGGAAATTGTAAGTGCAGTACATCAAAGTTCTACGTATATTGCGGCCGCAAAAGACTAAAAATGAAGCTGATTGTAATTACGGCCTCCAAAAACATAGAAAACGAGCACCTGATTTTAGGCAAAATGCTTGATATGGGGTTACCATCTCTGCATGTGCGCAAGCCAAAACTAAACGAAGAGAATTTAAAACGCTACCTGGATGAATTTACCCCGGCTCAGCGAAAAAAAATTATTATTCATACCCATCACAACCTATTGATGCATTTTGAGCTTAAAGGCATCCACGTATCAAAAAGGGAACGGAACAAAAAACTCGGTTTTTTCTTTCAAAAAGCGAAACTACGCTTGCGTCGCGGTAAGTTTATTATGGGAACCTCCTGCAAAAGCCTTTCTTCGCTCGATGCGACCTATAAGGATTTTGACTATATAATGATTTCACCGGTATTCACTAACCCGCATGGGCATAGGCCGAGTTTTAATGCAGGCACCTTAAAAAGAATAATACCCACCTACCCCGGCAAGGTAATTGCGCGTGGTGGCGCTACCCTCGACAGTATCGAAAAAGCAAAAGAACTAGGCTTTGCGGGAATAGCATTTCAACGCTACATTTGGGATAATGCCGAGCCGCTGGCAACATTCGAAAAAATTATTTACCGCTTCAAGGAACTTGGCTTACCTACCGAATAATTCACGCGCTATTTAACGAAACCCAAACTGAATTTATCGTTGGATAACCAACTTGGTTTTCATTTCTCCTTGCCCACCCTTCAGAATAAGGAAGTAAATACCATCGGGCCGATTACTTAAATCGATTGACGACGGGTAATTAGCAGTTGCCGATTCGGAAAAAACTTGCTGGCCAAGCTGATTATATACTCCAACCTCCATTGTTCCGTTCGCCATTAGCCATTGTCCATTTTTAATTTGGATAGTAAACTTACCATTGCTTGGGTTAGGGTAAACCAACAGGTTTCCGTTATCTTTCGCTTCATTTATTCCTGTTGTTTTATGAAAATACCAATAAATGCTGTCGCCGAGTATTACCCGCGTTCCAGCATCAAAAAACTGTTTCATTTCTTCCGACAACATATTATTATTTGCATCGTAGGTATAGGCATACTGCTGAAACTTCTCGGTGGCATTACCGGTCCAGGTATAATATAGCTGGCCAATCATATTTTGGGAGGCATCGTAGGTGTAGGTATATTTTTCATAACCTGCCCACACGCTTCCTGTCCATTGCTGTATCACTTCGCTGGTATCTGAGTTACTGGCATTGTATGTATACATATAATTAAAATCGGTTGCCCATCCGCTGCCGGTCCAGTATTGCGAACTGTCATCAACCAATAAATTATTGATATTATAGCTATATAACCATCGTTCAGTACTTGCGGCGGTACTATCCACTTCCATTATTTTTAAATTATTGGAGTTATAAGTGTACGCATAATGATAACTAAATGACCAGTTGCTGCCGCTCCATTGCAGCGCCATTAAATTTGTTTTGTTGTTGTGGGCATCATAAGTATACACATATTTTTGATAGTTCCGCCATGTGCTTCCGGTCCATATTTGCTCTACTTCACTGGTTTCGCTGTCGCTTGCATTATAGGTGTAGGTGTACCAATATTCATTTTCCCACTTGGTGCCGGTCCAGGCTTGTTCAATATCGGTTGTATCTAAATTATTGGCATTGAAATAAAAAGTATCGGCCGTAAAATTCACCCATGCACTGCCATTCCAGTCCTGAATCAGCTGGCTGGCAATTTTATTGCCGGCATTATAAACTATCTTAACTTCTTTCGAGTTAAAATCCCATCCCGCAGCAGCAGTATCAAAGGTCCAATAGTAAATGCTGTCGTATAGCGGAAGATTAGCGCGTTTTGGGAAATGCTCTTTGCCAATATTTTGGGTGTATACTTTTGGCAGAGGTGGATTTTTCATAGAAGCACCCCATTCACGTTGAGCTTCCATTTTAAAAATAAATGAAAGGCATAGTGCACATATTACGGTAAATTTCTTATTCATAAAATCTTTCATTTATTTTTTTAAATTTAATTAAAGCTTCCTATCACGAAAAACCCTTGTCCTTTTTAATTGCCTCGTAAGCCTCTTGTATCTTTTTAAACTTTTCTTCCGCCGCCTTTCTCGCAACTTCCCCTAAATGTGTAACCCTGTCCGGGTGATATTTAAGGGCCATCTGCCGATAGGCTTTTTTTATTTCTTCTTCTGTAGCATTACGTTCAACACCGAGTGTTTCATAAACCCTGTTATTGGCAGGTGCAGTTTTCACCCCGCTAAACATAGATGCAATGGAATTGTAATCGGTTGGGCTAATCCGTAAATAAATTGCTATCCTGTTCAAAACAGATTGTTCCGCTGATGAAAAATTGCCATCGGCATAGGCTATTCCAAAAAGGTAATGCAATAGCTGAACCCTTGTCTGGTAATTCATTTTAGCCCTTGCCATGTTGCATACCCTGTCCAACGGAATTGGTTGTTTCAATGCTTCGCGAAGAATCAGTAAATCTTGCTTCGTTTTTTCCACGCCAAACTGACGTACAAAAAAATCTTTTACATAATCCAGTTCGGAACGTGTGGCGGCACCATCGCTTTTCATCACCGCTGCCGAAAGCGAAACAAGTATATAATCGAAATCTATAGGACTGCCGTCAAATGTAGTATCGAATGAAGCATTACCCGCATGGGTGCCTGCATTTTTTGGGCCACCTTGCTGCGATTTTATAAACTCATCGAAAATAGCGCCCAGCAAAAAACCTGCAATAGCGCCATCAAACCTGCCAAGGAACCAACCAATAAGCGCCCCAAAAAACTTTCCCGTTATATTTATCATACGTAAGAGGCGCAAAAATAGGTAGTTTTAAGCACACTGTTCAAAAAAGCTGTAAGCTACCGGCTATTGGCTGTTAGCTATTTTATTAATTTTGGGTCGCACAATCAACATGTTCGCACTACTAAAAAAGGAAATATCAGGCTTTCTCGGTTCATTAATCGGGTACATCGTAATAGGTGTTTTCCTTATTGCCATGGGTCTTTTGCTTTGGGTATTCCCTTTCGAATCGAATATTTTAAACGGTGGCTATGCAGGTATCGACCCTTTATTTGTGCTTGCTCCCTGGGTCTTCATGTTTCTTATTCCGGCGGTAACCATGCGTTCATTTGCCGAAGAAAAGAAAACCGGAACCATTGAACTTCTCCTTACCCGCCCGCTAAGCGATATTGAAATTATACTGGCCAAATATTTTGCCTGTATTGTACTAGTAATACTTGCTTTGCTGCCTACACTGGTATATTATTACTCCGTCTCCGTTTTAGGCGACCCGCCCGGAAACATCGATAACGGCCGCACCTGGGGCTCCTACCTCGGATTGATATTTCTGGCAGGCGGCTTCACATCTATCGGGGTGTTTGCATCCTGCATCAGCAACAATCAGGTGGTATCCTTTATTTTCGCGGTGATACTATGTTTTGTTTGTTACACCGGGTTTACATTTATAGGGCAATTTGTTTCTTCCGGTGCGGTTGGTAACTTCATCCAGTTGATGGGTATCAGTATGCACTATTCCTCCATGAGCAGGGGCGTAATAGACACCCGTGATGTAATTTATTTCGCCAGCATTTCCACTGCATTTATATTAATGACCCGCACCTCTTTAGAAAGCAGAAAATGGTAAACGAAGCGGTTACATATAAAAAGAAATCTGCCGGAAGGGACCTGATGAGGCTTGGATTAAGTATCCTTTCCTTGTTCCTTCTGAACTATGTCGGCTCATTTGTTTTTCATCGTTTCGATTTAACGTCGGAAGGACGTTATACCCTTTCGCCTCAATCAAAAAAAATAGCCGAGAATATTGAAGGCACAGCATTCTTCAAGGTTTACCTTGATGGACCTAAATTACCATCAGGCATGGTGCGCCTGCGCGATGAAACCAAGGAAATGCTGGATGAATTCCGCGCCTATTCGGGCGGGAAAGTGCAATATGAATTCATTGACCCTACAGCAAACCCTGACCCGAAAGTAAGGTTGGAGTTAATCAAACAATTATACAAGGAAGGCCTCTCCCCTATCGATTTGCAGGTTGAAGAATCTTCGGGCAATTCCGAGCAAACCATTGTTCCGGGTGCCATTCTTTCCTACCGGGGACGGGAAATCTCTATGGATATTCTCCAGCGCCAGGGCAATACAAACCCGATGGCAGCCATTAACTACTCTATAGAAGAGTTGGAATATAATATCGATAATGCCATTCACAAGCTTACAATTGATTCCAAACCAAGCATATCCTTTATACTAGGACACGGAGAACTGGATTCCATACAAACGGCGAGTGCTACCCAGGCATTGAGTGAATATTATAATGTACGCAGGGTTTTTATACACCATACCATTGGCTCTTTATTGGATTCCATGCACAATGTGCGTTACAGAGCCGTCGTTATTGCCAAACCCGACACTGCTTTCAGCGAACCGGATAAGCTTGCCCTTGACCAGTATATTATGAATGGCGGAAAAGTATTCTGGCTGCTGGACCCATTGTATACTCCGCTCGATACACTCGCATTATATGGCAACGTGATTGGCTTCCCGAATGACATGAACCTGGAGGATATGCTTTTCCAATATGGCGTGAGACTGAACAATAACATCGTGTTAGATTACCAATGTTCCGCCGTTCCTGTAAATACTGCCTTGAAGGGTGAACAGCCTCAATGGAAACTCGAACAATGGTTTTACGAGCCGCTGATTGCTCCTTCCGGCACTAACCCTATCGTAAAAAACCTGAACCTTGTAGAACTGAATATGGCCAGCACCCTTGATACTATTAGGGTTCCGGGAATTAAGAAAACCATTTTACTTGCCACATCCAAATCGACCATGTTGCGCAGCGCACCGGCGCGCATAAGTATGGGTATTACACATTTGCACCTAAGTCAGGATATTTTCAAAATGAAATTCCAACCTGTTGCCGTGCTGCTTGAAGGTAAGTTCACATCCTTATACAAAGGCCGCCTTCCTGATGCAGTGGCTAACTCGCCGAAATATGGATTCAAAGCGGAAAGCAAGCCAACCGCTATGATTGTAGTATCAGATGGGGATGTTATACGCAATGAACTCGAATACAATGGCACCAATGCCCTGCCATTGGGCCAAGACAGATGGACCAAAGAAATGTACAGCAATAAAGATTTTATTTTAAACAGCATGAATTACCTCTGCGGCGATTCCGCGTTGTTGCAGGTAAGGGGCCGCGAATTGCAAATACGTTTGCTCGATAACAAGCGAGCCAAATTGCAGCAAACACAATGGCAAATTATTAACCTTGTGGTGCCGGTATTCCTCATTATACTGCTGGGACTTATTCTGGCCGCCATACGGAAAGCCAAGTACGCTAAATAAATACGGTATGAATATTACTTGCCGACGAACCGACTCCAATGATTTTGACTTTCAAATTTTGGTGAAAGAACTGGACGCGGAATTAAAAATTGTGGATGGCGATGAACACGGATTTTACTCCCAATACAACAAGATAGATGCCATAAAATATGTGATTGTAGCCTATAGCGACGACACACCTGTGGGTTGCGGCGCTATTAAGGAATATTCGCCGGAGGCGATGGAAGTAAAACGGATGTATGTGCCGCCGCACAAGCGCGGACTGGGTATTGCCACCCTTGTTTTAACAGAACTTGAAAACTGGGCAAAAGAACTGAACTATAAAAAATGCCTGCTGGAAACCGGCAAACGCCAACCCGATGCCATACGGCTTTATACTAAAAACGGGTACGAAATCATACCCAACTACGGGCAATATGAAGGCGTGGAGAACAGTGTTTGTTTTGGGAAGGGAATTTAATATTCCTAGGATTTAGCAATCCTGAATAAATTTACCACCTTCTTAAAGAAATTAAGATAGGCATCCCTGTCAAATATAGCGGAGTCGACGGACGCTTTGTAGGTAAGGAATACACCTATGGGTGTAAGCACCATGGCCGACAACCACGAACCGGCAAAAACACTCATTTCTTCCTGCCGCGCCGATTTGGTTCCTACAATAGTTAAAATGTAATACCCTACAAAAAAACCTGCCGCTACCACCACGGGCATTCCCAGTCCGCCTTTGCGGATGATAGCGCCCAACGGTGCGCCTATAAAAAACAACAACAGGCAGGCAAACGGAAAGGTGAAGGTTCGCTGCCATTGCAGTTCGCGCTGTATAACACTTAAATGCGCCATATCGAATTGGGCAGATGTTTCGCCAATCATTTCTTTTGCGCTGCGGACGGTATTAGTGGCGGCATCCAGCAACATCATTTTATCTTGCAGGTTAGTCAACCCGCGTGGGCGCAAACTGCGGCGGGGATATGGGTCTACATTCAGGTAACTGGTTACAATCTGTTTGCCAAACTGGTCCTTGCTTCTCTGTAGTCCCTTTGTAATGGAGTCGGCAGAATTGCTTAGCTGGCGCATATCCATCATCTGGTAGTCGCTTTTAAATAACTCCTCTTTGGTGCGGCTAAAGCGGAAACTGGACAAATCGAGATACAGGGTTTGTTGCGCAAAATGGTTTTCCAGAATTGGGTGGGTAATTCGTTCCTGGTTATTATCCATCATATCTTCGTAGGAGTTGCCATCACTCAGTGCAAAAATCATGTAACGCGAATCAGTCGACATTTTTATTTTCCCTGATTTGGCCATCACCACTTTTGTATTTCCCATATTGGATGTATGGTCGTAAATTAGAATATTGTGCACAGTTTCTCCATCTTGGTCTTTTGAACCAATTCGTATACTGTATCCTGTTATTTCGCTATAAAACACATCAGGCTCCAGCTTAAATGCAGGTTTGGTATTCTGTATATCCCACAAAAGGGAATTCATTTTAAGATTGATAACCGGCAATCCGTAATTGGCAAAAAGGAAAGCCCCGATGGAAATCATCATCACCAGAGTAGCCAAAGGAGCCATAATACGCGGCAGCGATAGTCCTGATGATTTTAATGAAACCAACTCATAGTTTTCGGCAAGATTGCCAAAAGTCATGATAGATGCAAGCAATATAGCCATAGGCAAAGCCAACGGAACAAGGTAGAGTGTTACCCATATCATAAACTTGGTAATAACGAGGCCGGACAAACCTTTGCCAACCAAATCATCGATGTACTTCCACAAAAACTGCATCAACAAAACAAAGAGCGCAATTACGAGTGTAAGCGCCAGGGGGCCAAGAAACGATTTTATAATATACCTGTATAGAACCTTCATTGAGTTTGTAAAGGTAAAAGTTTATAAAGTTCATAAAGTATTAGAACTATCCTTTACACTTTCTTTAGGAGTTCAAAAGTAAACAGCTACCCTTTATAAAACTTACAAACTTCAAGAACTTTACGAACTATTATGAACTTTTAACACTATTTATTACTTTTGTCGCAATTACCTCATGATAAACAACAAGAAAATAGTAGTGGTGTTGCCGGCATATAATGCCGAACTAACCCTTGAGCAGACCTATAAAGAAATCCCTTTTGATATAGTGGATGATGTAGTGTTGGTGGACGATGCCAGTAAGGATAACACGATTGAAAAGGGCAAAAGTCTTGGTATTAAACATATTATCAAACACGAAAAGAACCGTGGCTATGGCGGCAATCAGAAAACCTGCTATAACACCGCGCTGGGTTTAGGCGCCGATATTGTGATTATGCTCCACCCCGATTATCAATATACTCCTAAACTGATTCATGCAATTTCCTACATTATTGCCGATGAAGTCTACCCGGTGGTGCTCGGTTCGCGCATACTTGGCAAAGGCGCATTGAATGGCGGAATGCCTTATTATAAATATGTTTTCAACCGTATGTTAACGCTGTCGCAGAACATACTTATAGGGCAGAAACTATCTGAATACCATACCGGGTACAGAGCCTACACCAAAGAGGTTTTAGAAACCATCAATTATGAATTATGCTCAGATGATTTTGTGTTTGACAACCAAGTTATATCGCAAATATTTATGGCAGGTTTCGAAATAGCCGAAGTTACCTGCCCTACCAAATACTTTCCCGAAGCCTCCTCCATCAACTTCAAGCGCAGCATGACGTATGGAATAGGCGTTATGAAGACCTCTTTCGTGCATTTCTTCAATCGCATCGGGATGGCAAAGTCTCCTATTTATAAAATGAGGAAGGAGCGGAAAACCAAGTGAAAAATGAAGAATGAAAAGCGAAAAATGTTTGCCACTGGCAGGCATTTTCCATCTTTTTAGCTTTTGACTCCTTTTCCTTCGTATTTTTGCAGACCTAAATAAGCGATTCCTCTATTTTTCATTTTTAACTTTTCATTTTTCATTCACATGACCAACGCATTTTTCAAAGTTCCGACTGCTAAGAATGAACCTATATTGGGCTATAAGCCTGGAAGCCCCGAAAAGGATATTCTGAAAAGCACCATCCAAAAGATGATGGGCGAAAAGAAAGATATCCCCATGCACATTGGCGGCAAACAAATACGCACTAAAAAATTGGTAACTTTATCGCCTCCGCATAATCATAAACATATTATCGGACAATATCATAAAGGCGATGCATCGCATGTAAAAATGGCCATTGATGCAGCCATGAAAGCAAAGCACGATTGGGCAAACATGCCCTGGGAACAACGCGCTTCTGTATTTCTGCGCGCTGCCGATTTAATGACCGGGCCATACCGTGCCGCTATGAATGCTGCGACTATGATTGGGCAGAGTAAAAATGTATTTCAGGCAGAGATTGATTGCGTTTGTGAACTGGCGGACTTTTTCCGTTACAATGTGCAATACATGACCGAAATCTACCATCAGCAACCAGAATCTGCTCCCCTTATTTGGAACAGAACGGAACACCGTCCGCTGGAAGGATTTATTTTTGCACTTACACCTTTTAACTTTACTTCTATTGCCGGCAATTTGCCTTCTGCTCCTGCGCTAATGGGCAATACGGTGGTTTGGAAACCATCGCACGCCCAAATATATTCCGCAAGCCTGATTATGGAAATTTATGAAAAAGCAGGACTGCCTCCCGGAGTTATCAATCTTATTTATACATCAGGACCTGAAGCGGGAGATGTTATTTTCTCTCACAAAGATTTTGGCGGAATCCACTTTACTGGCTCTACCTCGGTGTTCAACGGAATATGGAAAACTATTGGCGATAACGTTGCTACATACAAATCTTATCCTCGCTTAGTGGGCGAAACAGGCGGAAAGGATTTTGTTGTGGCGCATCCTTCGGCGGATGCTAAAACTGTTGCCACAGCGCTCTCCAGAGGAGCATTTGAATATCAGGGACAGAAGTGTTCTGCTGCATCACGCGCTTATATTCCACAATCGATGTGGAAAGAAGTAAAGCAACTTTTGCAGGATGATATAGAATCCTTTAAAATGGGTGATGTGGATGACTTCACCAATTTCATCAACGCTGTTATCGATGAAAAATCGTTTGATAAAATTAAGGCTTATATCGATGGAGCTAAAAAAGATAAAAATGCACAGGTTATTATTGGCGGTAAATGTGATAAATCGAAAGGATACTTTATTCAGCCAACCGTAATTCAAGCCCTCAAGCCCGATTACAAAACCATGTGCGAAGAAATCTTCGGGCCGGTGTTAAGCGTGTATGTTTACGATGACAAAAAGTTTGAAGAGATATTGGATATTGTTGATTCAACCTCCTCATACGCCCTAACAGGCGCCGTTTTCGCAAACGACCGTCAGGCTGTGCAATTAGCCACCAACAAGCTAACTCATGCGGCAGGCAACTTCTACATTAACGATAAACCAACGGGTGCAGTAGTAGGGCAACAACCTTTTGGCGGAGCCAGAAAATCAGGCACGAATGATAAAGCAGGTTCTATGTTTAATCTCATACGATGGACTTCGCAACGGACCATTAAGGAGAATTTTGTACCACCAACGGATTATAGGTATCCATTCATGGAAGAAAAATAAATCGGATTTAAAGAGACTGCTTCGCAAAGCCTCGCAGTGATGAACATGGCGTTAATTCGTCATTGCGAGAAACGAAGAAATCTCTGCTAGTTGATGTTAATTCTATAAGTGGAGGTCGTCCAAAATGATGTGGAGTAACATCGAATGAAAGTTCTCCACTATTCCGAAACTTTTAACCGGAATAATAATATTGGCATCGCCTAATTTACCTAAGGAATTTTCTTTATTGAAACCGCTAAGGGTAATAATCTTTCCTCCAATTTCTTTGGCTTTACGGGTAGCATTCAAAATATTTTTCGATTCACCGGAACTGCTGATGGCCACCAGCAAATCACCCGGCAGAAACTGAGCAATTATCCATTCTTCCATAGCGCGTTCCCAACCGTAATCGTTGGCATAGCAGGTTATCATAGCGGCATCTGTAAACGACATGGTATGCTTGCGGCCCATCTTCATATAATCTTCCATCATGTGCGAACAAATGGAGTTGGAGCCCCCGTTACCGATAAAGAAAATACGGTCGTGTGCTTTTAAAAGTTCCGCCGCTTTTGCAGAAGCACTTTTCACTTCTTCCAATGCGAAATAAGTTGCAAAATCAGTTTGATATTGTGACCAGTGTTTAGACATATTCTTGGTTTTAAGGGTGCAAAGATAGGGAAATGAACTATAAACTATGAACCATGAGCTATGAACTACTAAATAGCAAGTACAAATTTACCGTTCTATAATCACTTTTTGCGTAACGATTGTTCCATTTTCAGGCTGGACTTTTAAGAGATATATACCCGATGGAAATTTAGAGACATTTAGCATTATCTTATCCTGTGCATTAACTTGTTCAGTTATCATTTCCTGGCTGAAAATATTATAGAGAGATAAATTTACGGCTCCTTCCACGTTGGTTATTTCAATATATAATCGACTATTGGCTGGGTTCGGATACACCTTTATATTGGGGTTGTCGATTATAGTTGGGGGAATTGAAAGAATATATCTTTGACAGGTATCTACTGTTGGAAAATAAATCGGCGGCTCGGTAAAGTCTATTAAATATTTAGTGGTTAACGACACGTATTGTTGAGCATATAAGGTAAATAGTCCAAGTCTATTGCCAATCCCTTCTATAATTGAGTCGATTATATTCCCAAATGTATCGGCAATAAAATAATATTTCCTATAATTAGAACCGATTAAGATAGAATCTATTGCATAAACATAGGCATTACCGGGATAATAATTGAGGTAACCGGCTGGTAATGTATCTCCAACATTCAGTGAAAAATCATAGAGTAAGGTATCTCTAATAAAATTAGGAGCAAATGAAGCGTAAACTTTCTTGGCAACTGTGTCATCTCTTATTAATGCATAAAGAGAATCTTGAGAATACCAACTCGAGCCACCGCAAACACCTGCTAAGACCCCAGCTGACCAATGGATTTTAATATATTTTTTGGTATTAACCACCGTGTCCCCATTTGAATAGAAGTCATAGTAATCTGTATACTGCAAATATTTATCTGGGTCACATGGATCATCGTCTATCCACGTATCGATCTCACACCATGTAGCATTGGAATCAGGAAATGAGAAATATTTTTTTAATTGGGCTTGGATGGAAAAAGAAAAAGCCAAAAAAATCAACATTAACCAATACTTATTCATAATCACTTTTTAATACTATTACAAATATATATTTTTTTGCGGTACGAAGTTAAGTTCATTAATGTCTTACGGTTGTTAACAACCCGCTCATATCTTATAGCTTATATCTCATAGCTATTTTTGTATTTTCGCCTTTCAATGACTAAAGAACCTACACCGGTTTGGGATACTCCCCTTATGAAGCAGTACCAGGGCATTAAAGCCAAGTACCCTGATGCTATTTTGCTGTTCCGGATAGGCGATTTTTATGAGACTTTCGGTGAGGATGCTAAATTGGTTGCCAATATTTTGGGTATAGTACTCACCAAAAAATCGGTTGGGTATGGTTCACATACTGAACTGGCGGGCTTCCCTTATCATTCTATGGATAGCTACCTGCCGAAATTGGTTCGTGCCGGGCATAGGGTTGCGATATGCGACCAACTGGAGGACCCGAAGGTTGCTAAAAAATTAGTAAAACGCGGAATTACAGAATTGGTAACACCCGGCGTTTCTTATAATGACAAAATACTCCAACATAATGCCAACAACTTTTTAGCGGGAGTATTTTGGCAAGGCAAAGTAGCGGGAGTGGCTTTTTTAGATGTGTCTACGGGAGAGTTTTTAGTCGCGCAAGGCGACAGGGATTATATCGAAAAATTATTGCAAAGTTTCCAGCCCACAGAAGTATTATACCCCAAGGACCATAAGAAAGAATACGAAGAAATATGGGGCGATAAATATTACAGCTATGCCCTCGACGGTTGGATATTTACCGAAGATTATGCGACGGAATTATTGCTGAAACGTTTTGATACACTCTCGCTGAAAGGCTTTGGGATAGAAGGCATGAAAGAGGCTGTGATTGCCGCAGGAGCCGTATTAAAATATTTGGCAGATACACAGCATGACAAGGTAGCGCACATTAATAAAATAGCACGGATTGAGCGTGACCACTTTGTATGGCTGGATGAATTTACCATTCGCAATCTGGAGTTGGTGCAGACTATCCACGAAAAAGGAAAGTCATTGTTGGAGGTAATGGACAAGACCTGCTCGCCCATGGGGGCAAGGCTTTTGAGGCGTTGGATTACTTTTCCGTTAAAAGATAAAGTGCTGGTGGATGAACGATTGGGTATGGTCGATTTTTTCCTGAACCATGATGAGTTTATGGAAAAGGTTACCCAACAACTCAAATCCATCGGCGATTTGGAGCGAATAATTTCAAGGGTGGCGGTGAGTAAAATATCGCCGCGCGAAGTGGTGCAGTTGAAAAATGCATTGCATGCCATAGAAACTTTGCAAAAGGAATGTGCCGCGACAGGCGAGGCTCACTTTATGAAAATATCGGAACAGTTTAATCCTTGCAAAACCATATCGGAACGCATTGCAAATGAAATTGTAGCGGAGCCTCCGGCCCTTGTAAATAAAGGGAATGTAATAAGCAGCGGCGTAAATGCGGAACTGGATGAACTGCGGAAAATCGCTTTTTCGGGCAAGGATTATTTGGTGCAAATTCAACAACGGGAAATTGAGCGGACCGGAATTCCTTCCTTGAAAGTTGGCTTCAATAATGTGTTCGGCTATTTTTTAGAAGTCACCAACACACACAAAGACAAAGTGCCGCCCGAATGGATACGCAAGCAAACCCTTTCCAATTGCGAGCGTTACGTTACCGAAGAACTGAAACAATACGAGGAAAAAATATTGGGAGCTGAAGAAAAAATCCTGGTATTGGAAGAAACCTTATTTAATAATCTGGTTCTCGCCCTTGCCGATTATGTGGCCCCAATCCAGTTGAATGCCGCCCTGTGCGCTCGATTAGATTGCCTGTTGTCATTCGCAAAAATTGCGAGGGAGAATAATTATGTCCGCCCGCATATTAACGATGGTAAAAAAATTGATATAAAAAACGGAAGACATCCGGTAATAGAACAACAGTTGCCTGTCGGTGAAGCCTACGTATCGAATGATATTTTTCTCGATGATGAAACACAGCAGATAATAGTGGTTACAGGTCCTAACATGTCAGGTAAATCGGCATTGCTAAGGCAGGTTGCATTGATTGTAATAATGGCGCAAATGGGTAGTTTCGTTCCAGCCCAAAATGCGGAGATTGGTATCGTGGATAAAGTTTTCACACGGGTTGGAGCATCCGATAATATTTCATCGGGTGAGTCAACCTTTATGGTAGAGATGAATGAAACCGCCAGCATACTCAATAATATTTCGGAGCGGAGTTTGATATTATTAGATGAAATTGGCCGCGGCACCAGCACCTACGATGGCATCTCCATTGCCTGGGCCATAGCCGAATTCATCCATGAACATCCGGAAGCAAAAGCCAAAACTTTATTTGCTACGCATTATCACGAGTTGAATGAAATGGCGAGCCAATATAAGCGGATAAAGAACTTTAATGTCTCCGTAAAAGAAGTAAAAAACAAAGTGATTTTTCTGCGAAAACTTACCCCGGGAGGCAGCGAACATAGCTTTGGTATCCATGTCGCGAGGATGGCAGGCATGCCCATAAAAGTTGTACAGCGCGCCAACGAAGTGTTGGGCCAATTGGAGAATACACATAGTCCGGCATTAAATGCCAAAGCAATTAAGCCCGCAGAAACAGACGATAACTTACAATTGAGTTTCTTCCAGCTGAATGACCCTGTTCTGGAGCAGATAAAAGAGGATATCCAAAATATAGATATAGATAACCTGAGCCCTATTGAGGCGTTGGTTAAATTAAATCAGATAAAGAAACATTTGAACGGGTAAAATCCTTTGATATTGTGATTCTGAACGAAGTGAAGAATCTTGTATTCTAGAAGATATCCTTCGTTCCTCAGGATGACAAAGTCAATTTCTTACTTCAGGGCTTTTTTCGCCGCCGCTTTTTGGCACTCGTCAGCATACGACTGGGCGTCTTCATTACCCAAGTCTGCCGCCTTTTGGAAATAGTCACATGCATCTTGTCCGTTTTGTTTTCTGTGCAGACCTATTTTATACCACGCAATTCCTTCACTGGGTTTGTATTTCAACAATTGTTGATAGTCATATAATGCTGCTTCCGACATGCCGAGGTTTTCACAATCTGCTGCCTGATGCATATAGGCATCGCCGAATTTGGGGCTTAATAAAAGCACTTTGGTAAGGTCGGCAAAAGCCTCTTTATATTTTTGGGCTTGTTCATATGTTAACGCCCTGCGGTAATAACCCATGTATTTATTGGAATCCATTTTTATAGCCATCGAATAATCTGCAATAGCTGAATCCAGTTTTCCCAGCCCTTCATAAGCTATTCCCCGGTATGCATAATAGTTGCCGGAATCATGGCAGTAGGTAATAGCTATATTCAGGTTTTGCAGGCCTTCGTTATATTCTTTCAAATCTACTTCCGTTTTTCCTTTTGTAAAGTATTCTATACCGCACATCCAGCAGAAATTATCGCGGTAAGCAGCTTTAGCCGCTTTCATAGTATCGCTTAATATCCGCGCCTTGCTAATGTATACACAAGCTTCATTTTTGCCTTTCCCTTTAATCAGCAATCCCTTTTGCAGATAAGGTTCCGCATATTTCGCGTCTATTTCAATGGCCAAATCAAAGTCTTTTCCCGCCTGAACAAAATCACTCGTGTTTAAATTAGCCATGCCCAACTTATAGTACCCCACTGCCCATTCATGATTTACGGTGAAGCCCGGAAACAACGTAGATTTTTCAAAACCTGTGCTGGTGTCATACGAATGAACCTTGCTTAAATAATCAGTTAATTTGGCCTCGTAGGTTTTGGTATACCGTGAGTAATAATCGAGTGCGGTTTTATAATTCCCGGCACTATAGGCCCTTTCGCCGGACAAGAAGTTAACATCATCCTGAGCTGTAATATGGCTGCAAAAACTGAAAGAAACAAATAATAAGGGAAGTAGAGCTTTTTTCATTAATAGGTTTTTATTGGGGTTGCAAATCTATAAAAAAGTAGTCAGTGGTTAGTGGTCAGTAATTGGTGAATACAAAAGATAATACGAATTTAAAACTGAGAGGTTACCTATTAGTGAATAGTTGTTGGCGGCCAGTAGTTAGCTATAGCATTACCAAATAAATAGTGGTTAGTAACCACTATTCACTGTTAATTAAATTAATTGCATATTTGCAGGCAAATAAATACGATTGCCATGAAAGAAATTGACGCATATATCAGCAAAAACAAAGACCGTTTTATCAATGAATTGTTGGATTTTCTGAGAATCCCTTCAGTAAGTGCCGATTCAAAGTTCAAGAAAGACATGGAGCGCGCCGCGGAATTTGTAAAAAAATCGTTGCTGGCAGCAGGAGCCGATAAAGTGGAAATACACCCTACCAAACTGCACCCGATTGTGTATGGCGAAAAAATAGTGGATAAAAAGTTGCCCACCATATTGGCATACGGACACTATGATGTTCAACCGCCGGACCCGCTCAATTTATGGACTTCGCCTCCATTCGAACCTGTTATTAAAGACGGGAAGATATTTGCCCGTGGTTCCTGCGACGATAAAGGGCAGGTTTATATGCACGTAAAGGCGTTGGAAATGCTTTTGAAAATTGGAAAACTGCCCTGTAACATCAAATTCCTGATTGAAGGGGAAGAAGAAGTGGGTTCAGTTTCATTGGGAGATTTTGTAAAGAAGAATAAAAAGAAATTAGCCGCCGATGTAATATTGATTTCCGATACAGATATTATAGATAATAAAGTTCCATCTATCAATGTGGGCTTGCGTGGAATTGCAGGAGTGGAAATTGAAGTTACAGGCCCTAACCGCGATTTGCATTCGGGCGTATATGG
>CAIWVW010000069.1 GCA_903916255.1 uncultured Bacteroidota bacterium | reverse complement strand
CGCAGTTACCAAGGTGGATAATAACCCTACTGCCTTTTTAGGGAACACTTTCCCATTGCAGATAACACTTGATGCAACCAAATTGCAGGGAAAGTCATCAAACCTTACTGTTTCTGAATTAGATGGAGATAAAGAGGCAACCCTATTTACAAAACCTATTTCCATTAATTCTCCGAATTTCCACCAAAGCGTACCTGTGCAACTAAATGCCAATAGCGCCGGATTAAAACATTATGTCGTGAAACTCGCCGTAATTGAAGGTGAAGAAAACACGGTAAACAACCGCAAAGATGTTTATATCCGTGTACTCGACCAAAAGCAAAAAGTGCTCATTCTTTCCAACCCTCACCCGGATGTGGCGGCCATAGCGGAATGCATTAACAGCAGCGACGGATTTGAAGTGCAATCATTCACACCCGAAAAATTCAATGGGGAAATAAACAAGTATTCTTTGGTTATATTCAACCAGATTCCATCCATGACAGCTAATGGCCAACAGGTAATAGCTGATTGCCAAAAGTTGGGTATTCCGACTATGTATATATTGGGCAGCGAAACCGATATACAGGATTTTAACAAACTGAATGAAGGATTTAAAATCCTTACACAAGGCGATAAAGCCAGCGATGCGGAGGCTGTTCCTGTCAAAGATTTTTCATTGTTTACGTTGAGTGATGATTCCAAAAGTTATTTCAGCCAGTTGCCGGCGCTTTCTTCCCCTTTCGGGAATTATAGTTCCAGCCCATCGCTGAATGTGTTGTGTTACCAAAAAATACAAAGCGTTACCACCAATTATCCGCTTATTGCATTTAACCTAACCGGTAGTGAAAAAAGCTGCATTATAGCCGGGGAAGGGCTCTTCCGATGGAGGCTGAAAGATTATGCCGACCATAAAAACAATAAATTCTTTAATGAGCTCATCAATAAAATAGTGCAATACCTTGCTGTGAAAGAGGATAAGAATTTCTTCCGCATACATGCGCCAAACAGTTACAAAGAAGATGAACCCGTTGAAATGGACGCTGACCTCTACAACCCCAGCTACCAATTAGTGAATGACCCGGAAGTAAGTATTGTAATTACCAACAGCGAGGGCAAAAATTTCTCTTATACTTTCAGCCGCACTTCCAATGCTTATCATTTGAATGCAGGCGAATTGCAGGCCGGAGTATATCATTATGCAGCGCAAGTGAAACAAGGAACACAGGTCTATACAGCTAAGGGAGAATTTACGGTTACACCTGTACAGGTAGAACTTACAAACACAGTAGCCGACCACCAACTGCTGCATCAATTAGCAAAGGAACATGGCGGACAAATGCTTTTCCCAAATCAAATTGCTGATTTGCAAAAACTGCTCGATGCCAAAGAAGACATAAAACCTGTTATTTATACACACACATCCTACGCTCCGTTAATAGATTTGAAATGGGTTTTCTTTTTATTGCTGCTGCTTGTGAGTGTGGAGTGGTTTATAAGGAAGTGGAGCGGGACGTACTAAACGAACTATGAACGATGAGCTATGAACTATGAGATTACAAATAGTGTTATAGAGATTGCTTCGCAAAGCCTCGCAATGACGTTAGGGTTACTAGGAACAACGTACAGAAAGCCAATACGTCATTGCGAGGAACGAAGCAATCTCTTTCATTCATGGATATCCTAAATATTGAATTGAAACATGAAACATATTAAGTTTTTTTTCATTCTTATTATTTCTCTTTCCTTTTCCATTATTGCTTTTGGGCAAGCCGATAGTTTAGGTTTTACCAATAAAGCGGAAGCTAAAAATTTAATGGTGAATGGATTGAAAGAGGGGAAGTGGGTAGAGTATATATATCGAACGAATGAAGGAAATTGGAGTGTTACGATTGATACTGCCATGGCAGGTTATTACAGTCTTACTATTTATAGGTCAGGCAAGCCATTTGGTATAGTAAAGAATTATTACAAAAATGGATTGTTTGCAGCGGAAATACCGTATCGAAAGGGAAAAAAGGATGGAGTCGAAAAATGGTTTTGGGAAAACGGAGTGCTTGAAGATATAGCTATTTATCATAATGGCAATGAGATTGGTATGGAAAAATCATATGATTATAATGGTAAATTAATGGAGGAAACACCATATACCAATGGAAAAGAAAATGGAATCCAAAAAGTATATAATGATGACGGTACATTAAAATACCAAACAACTTACGTTCATGGTAAAGTAAGGGCATCAAAAAAACTCACAAAAAACGGCAATGAAATCAAATAAACCTTTGTGGGGTATAGACCTTGGCGGTACAAAAATTGAGGGCATTATTTTAAAGCCCAATGGACTTGAAACCATTTGCCGTATGCGTGTTCCATCGGAGGCGGAGAAAGACTATGCGCATGTAACAGGACAAATACTCAAGTTGATGGATTTGATGAAACAAACCTCGGGCCTGAAACCCGAAAGGCTTGGCATGGGCACTCCCGGCATATTGGACCCGCTTACGCAAGTAATGAAAAATTGCAATTCTCAATGTTTGAATGGTATGCAGCTAAAGGCAGATATGGAAAAGGCGTTGGGTATTCCGGTAGAATTAGCCAATGATGCCAATTGTTTTGCTTTAGCTGAAACACTTTATGGCGTAGTGCGTGATGAATGCCCCGATGCGCGGGTAGTGTTTGGAGTGATTATGGGTACAGGTGTTGGTGGAGGAATTGTGTTTGATAATAAAGTCTGGGGCGGCAAACAAGGTATTGCCGGAGAATGGGGGCACAACATGTTGGAAGAGGGTGGCAACTTATGTTTTTGTGGTAAAAATGGTTGCGTTGAAAGCACCATGTCAGGTCCGGCGCTGGAAAAATATTACGCCAAACTTAGCGGGCGGAATTTATCCATGAAAGAGATTGCAGAAGCCTATTCAATTGGAAAAGATATTTATGCTGCCGACACTATTCACTGGATGACGACTATGTTTGGCAAAGCTATTTCAGTAATTGTAAACATCCTCGACCCGGACGCTATTGTAATAGGTGGCGGCGTTGGCAATATTGATGCTATTTATACCGAAGGATTAAAAGAATTGAAAAAACATATCTTCAACAACCGCGTTGAAACCATTTTACTGAAACCCAAATTAGGCGATAGCGCCGGAGTTTTTGGTGCTGCCGGGTTGGTAGCTTAAATAAGACTTCACCCCTGTCTGCCGGCAGGCAGGCTGCCCTTTCTTACGAGGAGAGGGAAAAGTCATGTACATTTGCAAAATGACTGCAAGAAAAATCTCCTTCATTTTTATTTTCCTTCCGTTTATTTCCTTTTCGCAAAGCGCCCGCCTGAACAAACCACCCGGGCAGGCAGGTATAAAGAATTTGTATCCTGTAATAAAGCATCATCGCCACTTTGATACGGTAATACATATTTCATATCCGTTTATTAGCTGCAAATCTGTTTCTTCGACAAAAAAAATTAATAATTACCTGAAAACAGTTTTAATCGGAGATATAGCTGATACCTCTAAAAATGAAGAAACCATATTGAATAACTTATACACTAAAAACAAAAGCATTGTATTATACTACCAGGTTAACTATAATAAAAATGGATTTTTGTCGCTTACGATATATAAAGCCCCTAATTGCATCGGCACACCTGTTCCGCTTTATTTCAATTTCGATTTAACTACCGGTAATCTTTTAACCCTGCATGATTTGCTAAACACCCGGAACGACAGTATCTCTATGCGGCAAGGCATTCTTCCGCAAATTGCAGATAGTGTAATGAACTTTGAACAAACAATTAATAAAAACAACCCAAACTACAGCGATGTTATTGAATTGCTGAATGCTAATCTCGCAACGTTTTCACATAATTATCCATCCGATTTTATACTTACAGACAGGAATTTAGTGTTTTGTTTCAACTGCTTTCTTCCGCTGAATATCTATTCCTTTCAGCATATTTATAAAGTTTCATTCCCTTACAAAACATTACGAAATGTAATGAAAAAGGCTATTGCATTTAATCTGCAATAGCCTTACCTGAATCAAATCTTATCCTCTTATTGGTATTCGTAAATAATTACCAATCCCTGGTATCCGTTACCTCCGTTTTCAGTGGTAGAGGTTTGAGCGATAATTGCTCCTCCACCTCCTGCACCATACGCAACAGCACTAACACCCGGCTCGGCAACCTGACGGCCTGACATTGCACCTCCACCCGGGCCAAAAGTAGTTCCGGCACCGGCTCCTGCATACATCAGGTGAATACCTGCATTGGATGAGAGTCCGAAACCTCCTGTTGCACCTGTAATTGTAATATATGTTCCGGCAGCGGCTGTAGATGTGGCGGTACCTCCGGCACCTCCGGCCTTAAAAGCATCTGCACCGTTTGTTTCATTGCTTGGGCCGCCTGTGCCGCCGTTACCTGTAAAGGTTACGGCAGGGTTAGCTATAGTTAATACAGTGTTTCCACCATTACCACCCGCAGCACCGCATGCGTTAGTTCCGGCTCCTCCTGCGCCTATTGTTACTGCATAGGTTGAGCTACCCGTAAGGTTATTTACAAACCCTTCTACATAACCGCCTGCACCGCCACCTGTACCTGCAATGTCTGTTTCAGCACAAGCCCCGGTGGTTGAACCTCCGCTGCCTGCACCGCCCCCGCCAATTACCTTTACAAGAATGGAATTTGTTCCGGCATCGAATGCTGTAGCCGCAGTAGTAGCTGTAACATATTTTATTCCAACAAAAGCTCCAAAAGTACTGGTAGTGGTTACGTTCAATACTTCCCAATTAGTTCCGTCACTTTGCAAGGTAACAGAACCTTGTGCAACTGCAAGTGTTGCTATAGTAGCGCCATTTTCTTTAATTACACCGGCAACAGGTGAAGTAATATCAATAGTGCCTAAGCCACTGCCGTAATATACTACAGTATAAACACGGCGGGTATTAGCGGTTGCGCTTGGCAATGTTAACGTATATGTAGTTGAAACTGCCGAAGGGGTTGCAATAATAGTACTGTATGCGCCTGTAAGAGCAGTAGTGGAAGAAGCCGCAGGTGCAATATTTGTTGTTCCAACACCATACGAACCGTTAATATCTGTTGTGCTTACAGGGGCATTGGTACCGAAACCGGAATTGCCTCCTCCATTGGGAACAACTACACCGTAGTCTGTTCCGGCGCCTGTGGCATTAAAATAACCTGCATAATTCGTAGAGCCTGCACCGCCCGTAGCGGCACTGTTTACACCATAATTTGTTCCGGTAGCATTCGAAGCCGTAAAATTACCGCCATAGTTAATGGCTGAAGCGCCTGTTGCCTGTGCGTTTACACCATATCCGTTACCGGAAGTTACGGTAGATGAACCATACAAGGCATATTGACTGCCGCCACCGGCACCGGAAATTAAACCTTGTACACCATAACCGCCTGAAGCGCCCGGATTAGCATTAATACCTTCTACACCGGTACCGCCTGTAATGGTACTGTTACCTTCTACTCCAATTCCGGCAGAACCTACTCCGTTAGCTGTACCTTCCACACCGACAGCGCCTGCACCGGTGGCAGTATTGTTACCCAATACGCCAAACCCGGCCGATTGAATAGTGGTACCTTCTACACCAATGCCTGTGCTTGCACCAAGTGCAGCGGTATTTTGTCCTAAGATAGCGATATTGGCTGCAGTGGTTTGTGCCGAGGTTAACATTTGTGTAGCCACAGGAGCTGTATTAATTCCAACTGTTGTTCCGTTATCCTGGGTTACACCAATTCCTAAAGCAGTTCCGTTTGGAGTCCAGCGGGCAAGATAGTTCAACGTACCTGCACCGGTAAGCGGTGTTGTTCCGCCTGTCCAGTCATTAGTAGTGAACCAATTTGCGCCATTGCTTTGCACCGTAATAGAACCACCTGAAAGAGTCAGCGTAGCATTAGCTGTCGACCCGGTATAAATACTTCCGGTTGCAGCCTGAATAGTTACCGCATTGGCAGTAACAGCAGTAGGTGCATATACTATAGTATAAAAGCGGCGGATATTTGCAGCGGCTGCAGAAGGCAGTGTAACTGTAAATGTACCGCCTACAGGGTTAACCAATACGGTTGAATAAGTTCCATCTAACGTAGTATTTGCCGTTATGGCTGCAGTAGAAATCTGATGACCTACCGAACCAAAAATGTCCAAAGTGTTTACCGGGGTAACCACACCAAAACCTGAATTACCGCCTGTAGCAATTACCGGGTAATTAGTAGCTGCATTTCCTGCAACAAAATATCCGCCATAATTAATACCTGTGTTTACTCCGGTGGCATTTCCAAGTACGCCATAGCCATTGCCGGCAGTAACAGTCGATAATCCATATAAAGCATATTGTTGTCCGCCACCGCTACCCATTGCATAACCGGCTACGGCTGTTCCGCCGGAAGCTCCAAGGTTATTCGAAATACCTTCTACGCCCGTACCGCCCGTAATTAGACTGTTACCTTCTACACCAATACCGGCAGAACCGGCTCCGTTTGCAGCGCCATATACGCCAATAGGAGCACCTGAAGTAGCTGTGTTTGTACCTTCGATACCATATCCTCCGGCTTGAGCGGTTGTACCCAAAATAGCCGAAACGTTTGTTGCATTTCCGGTTACCTGTAAAAGCGGGTTGCCAACACAGAAACAGTAAGGGGTTGTTTGAATACCTACTTCCACTCCGTTATCCTGAGTTAGGCCTGTTCCAAGGGTTGACCCGTTAGGAGTCCAGCGGGCAAGGTAGTTTAACGTACCTGCTCCCGTTAGTGGAGTGGCCGAACCAGACCAGTCATTGGTGGCATACCAGCTTGAACCATTGCTTTGTATAGTTATGGAACCGCCTGTCATGCTAATCGATGCATTTGCAGTGGAGCCTGTATAAATACTGCCTGTTGCAGCTTGAATAGTTACCGCATTGGCCGTAGCTGCCGAAGGAGCGTAAACAATAGTATATGACCTGCGGATATTGGTAGCGCCTGCTGTCGGTAAAGTTACTGTAAATGCACCGCCCACAGGGTTTGCAAGCACGGTTGAATAGGTACCGTCGAGTGTGGTATTAGCCGTTATAGCTGCGCTGGATATTTGGGTTGCGAAAGAACCAAAAACATCCAGTGTACTTTGCGGGGTTGAGGTATATAAACCTGTAAAACCGCCATTGTTTGGAACAACAACACCATAATTACTGGTAGCGCCCGAAGCCGAAAAATATCCGCCATAATTGATGGTGGCAGCACCCGTAGCAGAACCTGATACACCATATCCATTTCCATTGGTTACAGTAGAAGTGCCCAATACTGCATATTGTTGTCCGCCGCCATTACCCGAAATTAAACCTTGTACGCCATATCCGCCCGATAAGCCGGGGTTAGCATTGCTTCCTTCCACGCCTGTACCACCTGTAACAGTGCTGCTACCTTTCACGCCGATTCCGGCAGAACCTAATCCGTTTGCAACACCGTAAACGCCAATAGCGCCTGCGCCGGTAGCCGTATTTTGTCCATATACGCCATACCCGCCGCTTTGTGCAGTAGTACCCTCAATACCAATACCCGTGCTTACACCGTTGGCTGCTGTGTTTTGTCCTAATATAGCTATGTTGGCTGCAGTAGCTTGGGCTGATGTTAACATTTGGGTTGCAACCGGAGCGGTATTAATACCAACGGAAGTTCCGTTATCCTGCGTAACACCAATTCCTAAAGTTGTTCCATTCGGGGTCCAACGGGCTAAATAATTTAATGTTCCGGAACCGGAAAGGGTACTTCCTGCACCCAGATAAACCCATGTAGAAAGCGCAGGGGTAACAGAATTGTAGTACCAGGTATATAATCCCGGCCCGCTTAAGTTTGCACTTGTATTGTATACTATCAATCCTGATAATTGGGATGATGTTCCCACCACAGGAAGAAGCGATGTTGCCGTATTTGTTAATGATACATATGGAGGCAAAAACCCGTTTGCTCCATTTGTATTATTATTGCTTAAATCTAGCAAGGCGCCTGTATAGGCTGAATTGCCACTTGTATTAATAGCTACATTCTGGGCTTGGCCAGAAAACTTAACTCCTAAGGCTAACAGCACTAATAAGGAATAAGCCAGTGTATTTTTCTTCATGATAACTAATTTAATTTTTCTATTCTTCCTCTTTTTTACAATTATGATATTGCGATTTGTCATTTATTTAGCCAAAAAACCGCAATTCGTCATCTGTTTCCGGGAATTGTAATTACCACTTTGTACTATCCTTATATAGAAAAGTTACAATAATTATAAAAAGACATACAAAACCGACTGATTATCATTAAAAAATGATAAATGAATTTAGTGTCCAAAATAGAAATTGAAAATAAAAGCGGCAGGTTTTTGCACAGGTAACAAACACCCAGTTTATGGTGTGTTAATATCCTGCCCTGAGAAATAAAACAAACCAAAAAAAGTTCATTATCAGTTAAGGCTTAACACACCGTATACCCCCGAAAAAGGAAGGAAACTAAAAATCCGGAATAAAACTGTATTAATACTGGATGGAGATACCTCCGTTACCGGCATGATTTCCTGCCGTAATGGTAACACCTGTTGCAGTAGGGTCTACATAGGATGAACCGCCGCCGCCGCCGCCGGAACAACCGCCGCTGCCACCATAATAACCGCCACCACCACCGCCGCCACCGGCATAGTGGCATGTAGTATTGGCCGTTCCCGCAGTTGTCATACCTCCATTTCCTCCGGTTCCAAAATTACCGGCGCCGCTGGATATCCCAACAGGGGTGCATGCCCCGGGGCTATAAAGCACAGCGGCTCCTCCGGATGTAGCAATTCCCTTAAGTCCCTGTTCTCCGGCAGGCGTACCGGCTCCATTTGTTCCGGTTGTTCCTCCTGTGCCTCCGGCCTCGGCCGCATTATCTTCTCTTCCGCCGCCGCCGCCGGCACCTGCCACAAAAATCCGCGCTGAAATAGCGGTGTTATTTAATCGTATATCAGATGGAGCACCACCGCCCCCACCGGCACCCCAGGTAGCTGTATTGGCGTCTCCGTATCCGTTTCCTCCATCTTCATCCCCGGCATTTCCTCCGGTGCCTCCGGCCCCTCCGGCAGTTACAGATGCTGCGTTTTGCCCAGCCTGGCCTACATATAAATTAAATGTATTACCGCCTAAAGTTGGGTAAGTGGCCACTACTTTTGCTCCCTTTCCTCCTGCTCCGGACAGGCCTGTGGTTTTGCGACCCTTTCCGCCGGCAGCTCCATATAAGGTTACCGTTACCTGAGTTATTCCGCAAGGAACCACCCAAACATAGTGCCCCGGAACAGTTTCTGTAATGGTTCCATGTGCTACAGACATTACAACATTAATGGTGGTGGCTGGGTTGCTTCTGCCACAAGCGTTACTGTCGGTAACACTAATGGTGTAGGTAACAACAGCCGAACCAAAAGTTACGTTAATAGCATTGGTTCCCTGGCCGGAATTACAAACTGTTCCTGCCGAGAGAGGCAAAATAGACCATGTATAAGACAACGCGCCCGGAACAAGCGGAACAGTAAAATTAATTCCGCTGGCGCAGGGGTTTAAAGCGGTTGGACCTGTTATAGGCGTTGGACTGGGCAGTAAAGGTGTAACAGTAACTCCTAAAACTCCGCCCCCTGTTCCACAGGTATTGGAAGCTGTAAGGGATGCTGTACCCGAGGTAGCACCCCAGGTAACTGTTACGGTAGCCGTACCTTGCCCGGCAGTAATTACAGTTCCCGCAGGAAAGGTCCAAACATAAGAAGTTGCGGGCGAACCTGAAACAAGTGTTGCGGTATACATTTGCGAACTTCCCTGGCAAGGTGTGGCATCGCCCGTTACGTTCATTAAAGGCGCGCCAAGGCAGGTGCAATGTATAGCCTGCCAGCCTGACCCGGTATAAAAATAAAAACAATTATCGGTTGTGCTGTATACCATTAAAGAAGTTGCAGGTGTTGCAATGGCAAGCATTTCAGCGTATGTCATGCGGGGAATTAATAATCCCAATGAAGTGGAAGAAAGGTCGACAATAGCAGAAGAAGCCGGAGGCGTTCCGATAGTGGTAATTGCCATATTTTGCGCAGAAATTGCGCCGCATGAAAAGTAAACCATAATTACGGCCAAAGCAGCACGGAATATTTTAAATTTTATGGTCATTTTTATTCGATTCATTATTATATTCTCACTAAACAAAATATCACCCTTTACCATTGAATGGTTACTGAACCATTTCCTGAATTAGCTCCCGAAGAATTAATAATTACACTGGTTAATCCTCCGGTATAGTTACTTCCGCCGCCGCCGCCCGCATCAAAACCGGCTCCGCCGCCATAATATCCGCCGCCGCCGCCGCCGCCGCCATTTTTAGATGTGGCGCATGCATTGCCTCCAATTCCTAATGTTCCGCTACCGGCTGTACATGCACCTGTACCACCGGCGCCACCAACAGCGGCTCCGCCGGTTCCGGGCTTGGCACCACCCTGAACATTACTATAATAGCCATCTCCGGCAGCACTTGTAGCAGCTCCGCCGGGGCCGCCATTATCGTATGCTGCGCTTTGCTGGCTGCATCCTGCACCACCACCGCCGCCGGCAACAACCACACGGTTTGCCAAGGCTGTTCCGCCAACTCTTACGTCGGATGCGCCGCCGCCACCGCCGCCTGAATATTGAGAATGAATATAAAATCCATTGCCGCCGCCATTATACCCCCCTAAGCCCGGCTCGGCCATTACCCCAAAGGTACCTTGTCCTCCGGTAAATATGTTTAACACAGAACCACCCGTAACATTAAGTGTTCCCTCAACAGTACCGCCCTTACCGCCTACCATGCAAATAGGGCTGTTATCGAAACCTCCATATCCTCCCTGTGCGCCGTTTAATGTTAATGTAACCACTGAAACGCAGGGTGGTACCGTCCATGTTTGAGGCCCGTCCTGATAGGAAAACACTAATGTTCCATGCGCACCGGCTAATGTTATTGCCAATGTATCGGCTGCGCTGGAACCACAATTATTAGTGGCAACCACACTAATATTTCCCGGATTTGAACCAATGGTAACAATGATGGAGTTTGTCCCCTGCCCTGAAGTAATCACAGAACCCGTAGGGGCACTCCATGTGTACAAAGAAGCATTTGGAACCGCTGCCACAGAATACGTTTGGCTGGTGGCAGAACAAACATAGCTTGTTCCCGTTATTACGCCCGGTATCCCGGGAGACGATTTACAGGGGCAGTAAATAGATTGCCAGGAATTAAGCGGAGGCCCTGTAAAATAAAAAACACAACTGTCATCGGTGTTAAAAACCATTAAGGCAGTATCGGGCGCGGTAATAGCATTCATTTGCGCTGTTGTCATTCGTGGAATAAGCAACCCACGGGTAGTCGAACTAATATCCAATATTGCTGAAGCGTTAGGTGGCGCACCGGTTGTATCGATACACACCGCCTGTCCATTCGTAAAATGAATGGCTCCCATGATAACGCATACCATTATCAAAAGCTTTTTAAACGACATTGCAAACGCGTTAAGCGAAACTTTAGTGTCCAATATTTTATGTATGCCCTTTTTTACCATGTTATTGTTACTGAACCATTACCTGCATTCACTCCGGCAGTAACGGAAATTTGTGTTACACCCGAGCCACCGGCATAGGAATATCCACCACCGCCGCCGCCGCCGCATCCGCCGCTGCCGCCGTAATAACCGCCGCCGCCGCCGCCGCCGCCGCCCCATTCACAAGTAACTTTCGACATTCCTCCATTTCCACCGTACCCAAATCCGCCAGCGGTGCTTGTTTCACCCGCAGGGGTGCAGGCTCCGTTGTTATATAAAGTGGCTGCCCCGCCGGCTGTTAGTGTTCCACCTTTTCCTGCTTCGCCTACATAATATCCTGCGCCATTGGTTCCGGGTTGTCCGCCATTACCGCCTTGTCCGTAAGAAGCTCCATATAACTCAACATTATAGTCAGTTCCTGCGCCGCCGCCGCCGCCGGCAACTATTACTCTGTTAACAGAAGCGGTGCCGCCTACACGAATACTGGATGCTGCACCACCACCACCACCTGCACCCCATCCGGGTGCATTGTACCATGGAGTATTATTAGTATCGCCGTATCCCGGGCCTCCTGCTTCATCATTGTCTAATCCGCCCACGCCACCTGCGCCGCCATCACAACTGGAAGTAGAATTTAAACCCTGCTGACCCAGATAGATATTTAAAATTTCGCCCGGAACAACTGCAAGTGAAGCTACTACCCTTGCGCCTAAGCCACCGGCTGAAACATTCGGATTGAAAGCCGCGCCGGAGCCACCTCCTGCACCGGATATTGTAATGGTAACAGTTGCAACAGATGCAGGTACAGTCCATGTTATTAAGGATGAAGTATATGTTGGGGTAAATGTACTGTGTACACCATTTACAAATAGCACACTTATAGATTGGGTTCCGCTTGTACCACAGCTGTTAGATGCATTAACGGTTATAGTGCCCGGGTTATTCCCCCAGGTAACGGTAATGGAAGTAGTACCCTGCCCCGAAGTTATTGTTGCGCCCGGGGGCACCTTCCAATTATATGTAGTAGCGCCCGGAACTGCTGCAATTGTATACGTAATACCCGAAGCACCAATGGCAGGCGATGGGTTACTTGGAGTTATTGTTCCGGGTGTAGCCGGTACTCCATTGCAAACGCATGACAAAGGATACCAGGAACCAAGGTATATTTCAAAACAATTGGTAGTAGTATTAAAAATTATAAGTGATTGGGCAGGCCCGGCAATGGCATTCATTTGAGCGGTTGACATGCGTGGCACCAGCAACCCTTTATTGCTCGATTTCACATCTAAAACAGCTGAAGGGTCGGGAGTTACTCCATTCGTATTAATACCTACGCCTTGCCCCTCAGAATAAAAGGAAACAAGGAATAAACCAATAAAAACAAGCAAGGCCTTAAACAGTCCTGCCTTACCTGTGGTATTTGAATTAGAGTACCCTTTTTGCATTAAAAGGAAATTATTAACAGATAATGATTAGCAAATTTATGAATTAAACCGATAACTTCATCTTAAATTCATAATTAAATCTTCAAAATTGTTGTTTTTTGCCCGGAAAATGACTAATCGCATTCATTTTAAAAGTTCTACCATCATTTTTGGATGTATTTTATCACTTTCCTGAAAACTAAAAATTCAATTATTTACCCATTTCGCATTATTTAACTTTTTCCATTTTAACGATTTATTACCTTTGTTCCGAATAAACAGCAAAAGATGAGGAATTTTAAACTCCCCGGGTTACCCGAAAGGCCTGATAAGCCAAGAGAAAGTGGCATAACCATGGTTATGGATAAAGGCTTAAGCCTTCGGCAAACCCTGGACCTTGTGAGCACCTGCGGAGAGTATACCGATATTGTGAAACTTGGTTTCGGCACTTCGCTTTTAACTAAAGACCTGAATAAAAAGCTGGGGCTGTATCACGAAGCGGGTATTAAAACCTATTTCGGGGGCACCTTATTCGAAGCCTTTATTGTGCGCGATATGTTCGATGACTACCGCAAACTGCTTACCAAGCTGAAAATGGAATATGTAGAGGTATCGGACGGCTCGGTGCACATGGAGCACAACGACAAATGCCGCTATATTAAAGAACTGTCGAAAGATTTTACCGTTTTATCGGAAGTAGGCTCAAAGGAAGCGGGTGTAATTATTCACCCCAGCCTCTGGATTTCTATGATGACAAAAGAACTGGAGTGCGGCGCATGGAAAGTAATAGCCGAAGCCCGCGAAAGCGGAACAGTAGGCATTTACCGGCCCAATGGCAATGCACACACTACCTTAATAAGCAAAATATTAAATAAAGTCCCTAAAGATTCTATTTTGTGGGAAGCCCCGAAAAAATCGCAACAGGCTTGGTTTATAGGCTTGCTGGGCCCGAACGTAAACCTGGGCAATATCGATACCAACGATGTTATTCCATTGGAAACATTACGGCTCGGCCTGCGCGGAGATACATTTAAACAGTTTATGCCAAAGCAGGATAAAAGTCAGGACCGGACGGGTAAGTAGACAATAGATAAAAATTATTTTTTTGGAATTTTAACCTTCGCAGAAGAACCTGAAACTGTAGCATAGCCTTATTAATAAGATTAAAAATTGAGGTGTATTAATTATCCTACTAAGGTTAAAAACATAATTCCAATTCCCGCACTATACCTATTAATTACTGATTTGTAAAATCTTAACCTATAAATAACCATTAGGTTATTGGTAGCTTAACCTAGGTGAAAATGAAGATATAAATAGAAATGTTTTCTTTACTTTCTTTTGGTTCTTTTCTTTGTGTGAAAAAGACGGACACTTATTCGATACCACTAATTAGTTTTAAACCTTAGTAGTTAACCAACCATTCCCGAATTTCTCAACCTTATTTTCGGATAATAAGGTAAGTGAGACAATAGGTCATTTTTTCTACTAAGGTTAAAAGCCCTTCAGATATTTTGAAATTTACATAATAGCCGGTAAAACCTTTAATTCAGCAAGTTGAAAGGATAGTTGGCTGAAATTTCAGCTTTAATACGTGAATAATCTATTGATTTACAGCATGTATTACATACCATTTGCCCGGCATGTGTACAGCAAAAATATTAGTACTAAGTTCCGGAATTATTTGTAAGAGTCGAGACAAATCTGTATGTCGCAATAGGACTGACATACTATAGAATTTATTTTACATTTGGCTATAACTAATACCTCAAAAACCGGACATATCCGGACATTTTGGCACAAAGGAAAATCGTAGAAATTTTATCTTCCGAATTACTGCGATGCTGAATACGCCAGCCGGCGGACAGCATGACGAAAGGCTCGCTTGGAATAGTTGCCAATAGGGCTCCGACCGGGTTAGCCGTTCATGGTGAGCATAAATTCCTCGTTCGATTTGGTACGGGCCAAGCGTTCACGGAGGAATTCCATAGCCTCGATAGGAGTCATGTCGGTAAGGTGGTTACGCAGAATCCACAAGCGTTGCAGGGCTTCTTTATCCACCAGGAGGTCATCACGGCGGGTACTGGAAGCAACAATATCGATAGCCGGATAGATGCGTTTATTGGAAAGGCGGCGGTCAAGCTGCAATTCCATATTACCGGTACCTTTAAATTCTTCAAAAATAACTTCATCCATCTTAGAGCCGGTATCGATAAGGGCTGTAGCGAGAATAGTGAGCGAGCCACCATTTTCAATTTTACGTGCGGCACCAAAAAAACGCTTAGGCTTTTGCAGGGCATTAGCTTCTACCCCGCCCGACAAAACCTTACCGGAAGCGGGAGAAACGGTATTGTATGCCCGAGCAAGACGCGTGATAGAATCGAGAAGGATAACTACATCATGTCCGCATTCCACCATTCGCTTTGCTTTTTCCAAAACAATGTTGGCAATACGTACATGGCGCTCGGCAGGCTCATCAAATGTAGAAGACACCACCTCCGCTTTCACGCTACGGGCCATATCGGTAACCTCCTCCGGGCGTTCATCGATAAGTAGAATCAATAAGTATGCTTCCGGGTGATTGGAGGCTATGGCGTTGGCAATTTCTTTCAGCAAAACAGTTTTACCTGTTTTAGGCTGAGATACGATTAACCCGCGCTGGCCCTTGCCAATGGGGGTAAACATATCAACCACGCGGCTGGAAAGAGTAGCCTGCGGGTGAGCAGCCAGATTAAATTTTTCGTAAGGGAAAAGCGGTGTAAGAAAATCGAATGGAACCCGGTCACGAACCAGGTCGGGAGCCTTGCCATTAATAAGTTCTACCTTAGATAGGGGAAAATATTTTTCACCTTCTTTCGGAGGGCGGATATACCCCAGCACGGTGTCACCCGTTTTCAAACCGAATAAACGGATTTGGTTCTGGGAAACATATACATCATCGGGTGAGTTGAGGTAGTTATAGTCTGCTGAACGCAGGAATCCGTAGCCTTCGGGAATAATTTCAAGTACGCCTTCAGCTTGTACAATATTATCGAAGTTATACGCTGGCTCTTTCGGTTTGGGTTGCTCAACGGGCTTTTCAGTAAACCCAAAATCCAGCGGGGCTTCTTTTGGGGCTTCCTGAATCGGAGCATTAACAACCGGCTCTGTAAGTTTGGTATCAACGGTATTCAAGTCAGACAAAGGTTCCATAGGAGCCTCGAATTCTATACTTTCTGTTTTTTCAATCGGAATAACCGGAGCTTCTTCGGCAACCACAGCCGGAATTTCAGGGGCATTAATAATTTCAGGGGTAGCAGCAGCAGCGGCAATTTGCGAATCTAAAATACGGGAAACAATGTCCTGTTTTTTCATATGTTCAGCCTTGGTCAGCTTCATTTCTTTCGCAATTTCCCTAAGCTGGGCAAGGGATTTGCTATTAAGTTCAAGAATGTCGTACATGTTAAATATTTAATAAAAATAGGTTGATTAAAAACAAAGAGGGGAAGAGAAAATACTTTAACGGAAATAGTGTGTCTCTTGGAAAGTAGAACTGAAAGACACTGCAATATTACTAAATATTTACAAATGCACTATGCATGATATTATTTTTTTCACTTTTCATTCGGAATAATACCTTTGTAAGCTAAACAGCATTTAGCTATCGGCTTATAGTTAATAGCTTAAAGCCAACTTAATGGCCACAATACTTAACATAGAAACCTCTACGGCAGTTTGTTCTGCAGCCCTGGCAAAAGACGGGAAAATAATTGCCGTGCAAGAATCTTCATTACCAAATGTTCATGCAGAAAAATTAACGGCATTCATCGATTCGCTGCTGAAAGAAGCTGCCCTCCCTTACTCATCTATAGATGCTATTGCCATTGGAACTGGCCCCGGTTCATATACAGGCTTGAGGATTGGAACCTCCACAGCAAAAGGCTTAGCATATTCGCTTGATAAACCAATGATTGCAATTCCCACCTTGAAAGCTATGGCACTCGCCACGGCAGACATTTTAAAAAGAAAGGATATCTATTATTGTTCCCTTATTGATGCACGCAGGTTGGAAGTATATTGCGCAATCTATACCTTTGAAGGCAACGAAATAATGCCGGTTGAAGCGAAAATACTGGATGAAAATTCTTTTGAAGATATTTTAAACAATACACCAATAGCCTTTGCTGGAGACGGTATGCCTAAACTGAAAAAACTGTCCGCTCATAATTCTGCACAGCGTATTTGGGCAGATGAAATATATGCATCCGCAAAAAATATGGTTACCTTATCGGAAGAAGCCTTCCGGGAAAAGCAGTTTGCAGATGTGGCCTATTATGAGCCCTTTTATTTGAAAGATTTTGTTGCGGGAAAAAAGACTATTCAATAACAATCAGAGCAGGAAAACATGGTATTCAGCAGCATCCTATTTCTTCTTTATTTTCTGCCGGTCTTTCTATTAACCTATTATTTTGCCGACAAGAAGTATAAAAACTTAGTCGTTCTTGTATTCAGTATTTTCTTTTACAGTTGGGGGGCACCTAAATTTATTTTTGTAATCCTCGGCACCACATTTCTCGATTTTTTTCTGGTAAAATGGATGTCCAAAACCAAGACAAGGCTATACCGGAGGCTTATGCTTACACTTTCGGTTTCCATTAATCTGGGGCTGCTTTTCTATTTCAAGTACTCCGGTTTTTTTGTTGAAAATGTAAATATTGTGTTAACCCACCTATTCCACGCCCACGCTATGGGCTGGACGAAACTAATACTGCCGCTGGGAATATCATTCTATACATTTGAAACCATTACCTATGTGGTGGATGTTTACCGCGGAGTGCATAAGCCACTCGATAATTTCTGGAATTATCAGTTATATATAATCCTGTTCCCGAAACTTATTGCAGGCCCCATTATTCGCTACCATGAATTGGCAGACCAAATTACCGACCGCGAACAAAACGAAACCATTGATGACAAACTGCTGGGCTTTTACCGTTTCATTATAGGGTTATCTAAAAAGGTATTGATAGCAAACCAAATGGGCGCAGTTGCCGATGGAATTTTTCAATCCAATTATTCTGAGTTATCAAGCTATGCAGCATGGATAGGGATATTAGCGTATACCTTCCAAATATATTTCGACTTTTCAGGTTATTCCGATATGGCTATAGGTATTGCCCGCATGATTGGATTTAAGTTTCCCGAGAATTTCGATAATCCGTATATTTCACAAAGTATAACCGAGTTTTGGAGGCGCTGGCACATGTCGCTTGGACGCTGGATGAAAAACTACCTCTACATACCCTTAGGCGGTAATAGAGTAGACAGTAAAATGCGGCTTTATTTTAACTTGTGGTTTGTATTTCTGGTATCCGGTTTATGGCACGGCGCGTCGTGGAATTTTGTTTTTTGGGGAGCTTACCATGGCACCTTTTTAGCGTTGGAAAGGGCTTTCCTGCTGAAAATTTATGATAAAATCGGAAAACTATTGAGAACTATGCTCACCTTTTTTATTGTAGTAATTGGATGGGTGTTTTTCAGGGTTGAAAAATTTCATGATGCCATCCACTTTATCAAACGGATGTTTGCATTTGACGGCAAATCATTTAAACTTGATTTAGGCCCTCAATTTTATACCATGTTTATACTTGCATCCTTTTTTGCCTTTTTCTCCTATTTAAAATGGACACAAAAATTGCAGGCCACCATATTTAATGGAGAATATTCAAATATACGGCATACAATAGCGGCAATGCTTTCATTGATTTTGTTTGTGCTATCAGTAGGCAATATAGCAGCTACGGGGTTTAATCCATTTATTTATTTCAGATTTTAAGAAGCAGAATAAATGTTATCATACCGAAAATATCTTTTCATTTTTCTCTTGGGATGCTTGTTTTTGCCTTTAATCCAAAGCAAAACACAACTTATTTCCTTAAAGAAATTATCGGGAGCGTATATACTTTCAGATGATACTACATTTACCCCACAGGGTTGGTTCTCCGGAAAATTCCAGACACACAAGGAAAACTACATGAGAGATACTTTTGGATTAAAAAATCTGTTTATCCGGATAAATAACCAACTAGAATATTATCTTTTTAAAAAACCGCATGCCGCCGATATTATAGCAGGGAAAACCGGAGAGTTTTATGGAAAGGATTACGTTTCCGCGTATACAGGTGGTGATTATATTGGAGAAGAAAACATACGTAAAAGAATAAAGGAATTAGTTAAAATTCAAAAATATATGGATGCACACCATAAATTATTTCTTGTAGTGTTGGCTCCTTCCAAGGCACGCTTTAATCCTGAGGCTCTTCCTGATGAAGATAAATATAATGAACATAACAATTATGAATTGTATGCTAAACTGGCGCCTGACGCAGGGCTTAATGTCATCGACTTTAATAAATACTTCATACAGTTAAAAGGGGCTTCAAAATACCCTTTGTATCCTAAAAAGGGAACCCACTGGACCTATTTTGGCGCATGCATTGCAGCTGATTCAATTGTAAGCTATATAGAAAATAAAAAGCACATAAAAATGCTTCATACAAATTGGCAAAATATTATTCCTGAAGAAGCAAGCGGAGATGAGCTTGAACTGGAAAATGAGATGAATTTACTGTTTCCTATTCCCCGCGAAATAGTTGGGCATCCTCAGTTAACATACACTGAAGACTCTACAAGAATAAAACCGTCTTTGGTCTTTATTGGTGATAGTTATTTCTGGGGGCTTACGGTACATTATAATTTTTGGCATCCTTTTTCTGTGATATATTTCTATAAATATTTTACGAATGTGTATACATCAGGCAGTTCAGTTGTAAAAGAAGTAAATGACGATGACTTTGCCAATCAAATCAAAAATAGTGATGTTATTATTCTTGAGTCTACGGAATCAAAACTTAATAACTTAGGGTGGGGTTTTACCGCTGCAGCCCATAAAGTCATGGAAAATGATACGACCGGCAAAAATCCAACTCATGGAAAAATAGTTGCAATGCGAAACGAAATGAAGCAAAAGCCCGATTTGATGAAAATGATTGCAGAAAAAGCTAAAAAGAATAATTTACCTCTTGATTCCATGCTGACCTTAGATGCTATCTGGATTTTACAACACCCCAATAATTAATATACTCGGATGAATTCCAAATACTGGAAACTGCCTTTATTGTTAATTCTTCCTGTTGCATACATAATAATTGCCGGTATATTTTTTGTTTACTGGAGGCCCTTTTACATTCTTTGCCCCGACCCAGTGTACTCCTACCTGTTCACGGGAATGACCATTGCAAACGGGAACTTAGAAATTGGATATATCGACCATCCGGGAATTACGGTGCAATGTTTCAGCGCAGCTGTAATTTATCTCCAGCATTTTTTCATGCATAGTAAACTGCCCGTTTATCAGGATGTCATAATGCACCCGGAAAGTTACCTGTATGTATTGTGCACTACGTTTGGCATTTTACATGCTTTGGTAACGCTGGTTACGGGATATTATGTATATAAAAAAACAGGAAGCCTTGCAACCGCATTATTATTTCAAATTACCCCTTTGCTGGGTCATGAAATACTTTCGGCAGCCTCCCCTACTCCTGAATCGTTTATGCTTATTTGCGGTATGGCGTTTGCAGCTTATATATACTGTAGTTTTATCGCAGAAAAGACAAATACCCCCCAAAAAGCAAGCCTCCGGAACATATTACTCTATGGCGCTTTTACAGGATTTCTTGTCGCCACTAAATACACCTGTTTGCCAATTCTCTTTTTGGTGCTGATTATGCTGCCAAACTGGAAATCGAGAATTAAGTACATAGGTTCATTTGCATTATTCTTTCTGCTTTTTATTTCCCCGGCCATTCCCGCATGGCGGAGCATGTTTAATTGGATTACAAGTCTTGCTACCCATACGGGAAAATATGGGCAAGGAGGAGAAGGAATAATAAACAAATCGGAATACCTGGCCAATTTTGGCCATATGTTTCGGGAGGATAATTATTTTGCCACACTATATATTTTATTGAGTACAGTCCTATTAATAGCATTAATAAAACGGAAACAAATCATTGCTGAAAACAGAATATACCTGAAGCTGCTATGCGGAGTATGGGTTTCTTCTTCCTTATTAATGCTATTGGTCGCAAAACACTACTCATTCCACTATCTTCTGCCTGTAAGGTTCTGTTATCCGCTTATCGTGGCAGGCTCCTATGGCGCACTTAAAAGCATATTACCAACAAAGCTTTTTAAGTACAAGTTCTTATTTCCAGTTGCGTTTTATGCTTTCAGTATTTATTTACTATGGGCCTGTTTAAAGCCCTATATCGCGAATCCGCCCCAGCCCTATTCAACAGCAACTGCAGATTTCCTGAACAACTATTCGAACATTCCATTAATCATAACTTCTGAATTTGGCAGTTCGCGCCCGGAACCTGCGCTGGAAGTTGGTAATGCTTATACCAGGAATTTCCATAACAAGTATTGGGAATATATGAAAAAACTATATCCCAACACCTACAGATATATGAATCCTAGTGACATAATCAGGCATTGGGACGACGTTTTTTACACACCGGAATTATTTTCAGAACACCCTAAAATTATGGTATACTTTAACGATAAGGATTCCTTAACGCGAAAAACAATGCTCCGTAATTTGTGTATATGGAATAACGATACCATTGCCCATGACAGTTTAGTTTATGTACAAAATGAATCGAATGAATATGTTTACGAATTACGCGGAAACCAAAACATGGCAAAAGCTTTACTGGCAAACCCCAAGGAAGTAAGGTTCGATTTTGAAAAATGGACTGCGAATAAATCAAAATTTATTTCGACTGATGGCTTATACACAATAAACAGAGCTAACGAGTTAACCGAAAAAGAATATCACTCGAGAACCCATTCTATTTTATTAAATAAAGACAATTCATGTTCAGGAGCCTATTATATTCATGCAATACCCGGAAATATTATAAAAGTCAGTATTTGGTGCAAGTCAGAAGAAAACAGAAGCGATATTGTATTAAGCACCGAAAAAGGCGGAGATTTTTATGTAGGTGGCCATGCCGTGTTAGACTCCGATAAAAACGGCTGGAAACTTTTAGAATATAAATGCCTTGTGCCTCCGGTTATTAAAGACAGTACCGTTAAATTTTTCATATTTTATTTCGGGCATACCCATGCCTATTATGATGACCTTTCAATAATGGTTTTCCCAATGAAATTGAATAATTCTACTTTTGCCGGGAAGGATTAAATTTTATATTTGATGTTTCTTCTAAAAGATGAAACCATTTCCATGATACTACTCAAAAAAGGATTTCTGCTCACCTTAATTCTTTCCTTCCTCGTGTTGGAAGTTTTTTATGGAAAATTGTTAGTCCATATCAATACGGTTTATTTTGGCGATAGCGGAGACGCTCTCCAATCGTACTACTCGGCCCTATATCATATAAGGTATGATAAGACTTTCTTTCATACCGATGGAATGAATTATCCTTATGGAGAAAGCATTTTCTTTACAGGCGGACATCTGCCTGTGTTGGGTCTTTTACGTATCATAAACCTCATTATCCCGGTATCAAATTATACCATTGGAATACTTAATATGGTGATGCTATTATCCATAATAGCATGTGCTTTGAGTATTTATTTAATTTTTAAAGAATTTTCTCTGCCACCTCTTTATGCTTCAGCTGTTGCGGTTGGCATAACCTTCTTATCACCGCAAATAATGCGCTTGGGGGGTACATTATCCTATGAATTCTTTATCCCTCTGTTCTTATATCTTTTAATACGATTCTACCGGAAACCATCATTTAAAATAAGCGCAATTATTAGCTTATTAACCTTTTTCGCTATAACAACTCATTTTTATTTTTTTGTATTTTTTTGTTTTCTTTCTATGTTTTACTGGGCAGTGCTGTTCTTCACGGGCGAAAGCAACTTCAACAAAATTGGATTTATTGCCAAACATATTTTAATACAGACGATTCTACCTTTTTTATTATTAAATACGCTGCTCTATATAACAAACCATGCAAATGACAGAACCCAATACCCGTGGGGGTTTTTTGAATACACATCATCATGGGCAGGCGTATTATTTCCATTCGGGAAACCATACGAGAATTTAACCCATATTATTTACAACCCGACTAGTTCTCCTCAATGGGAAGGCATAACATACATAGGCGTATTCGGTGTAGTTTCTTTTTTTATACTCATACTCGTCTTCCTTATTAAAGTTCTAACCAAAAACTTCAAACAACTATTTGCAGTAACTGATAACAAACTGTTAAATATATTCTTTTGGGCGAGTATAGGGGCATTGCTCTATTCTTTCGGTTATCCGTTTATATGGAAAAAGGAGCTCTTTTTGCCTTACATAGGCCCGTTAAAAGAAGTACGGGCTCTCGGTAGGTTTAGCTGGCTGTTTCTTTATAGTATGAATATAGTTGCTTTTTACAACATTTATCAGTGGACACTCAAAAAAGATACCATTGTAAAATACTGCCTGCTCGCTATTGCAATAATCCTTTTAGGTTACGATGTATATACTTTTGAAAATCATCATGAGGATGCAATAAATGTAAGTATTAATGAATTAACAGACAGGCAAAATAACCTATCGGCAGACAATTGGTTAAACGATATAAAAACAAGCCTGTACCAGGCAATAATACCGCTCCCATATTATCATGTTGGTTCGGAAAACCTTTGGATTAATTCGTCCTCCGATTTGCTTAAATATGTATATATAGTTTCACTAAAGACCGGATTACCAACTACAGCCGTTATGCTGAGCCGAACATCTTTAAGCCAGACATATAAAAACATAAGTTTAGTGTTGGAGCCTTACAGGAATCTTGAAATATTGAAAGATATGCCGAGCACTAAGCCATTTTTAGTTATGGCTCAGCCCGATAAAATAAATGAACATGAAAAATACTTACTTTCAAAATGTAAATTTCTATGGCAAACACCAAAATATTCGGTTTATGAATTAAGCTACTCAACATTACAACATTACAGTGACTCATTATACGCACAAACAAAAGAAAAACTCGCTACTACAAAAACCTATTTGGTCGATAACTACAAGTCAACTGATTCAATAAAGGACTTTATTCATCTTGATTTTGATGACAAACCTAATGCAATTACATATCAAGGGAAAGGCAGTTATTCGGGAAACATAAGGAAGTACAATATACTTTATGAAGGCTGTGTACCGAATTACAAAGACAGTAATTATGTTTTTTCTTTTTGGATGTACAATTATACTACTGATTTATACCCAAGAAGTGTTATTGAAGTGCAATTAAAGGACAGTTTGGACCATTCATACAAGGTCGACTATCCGGGGACTCAAAACATGTTAAAAACACTCGATGGAAAGTGGGCCCTACTGGAAGAAGAAGTTAAAATAAGACATGCCTCAGATAAAATTAAAATTACCTTGTGGAATACAGATATTTGGAAAAACGAACAACTCCTTATCAATCAGTTTTGGCTGAAACCAGTATCTTGTGATATTTATCAAGAAACTAGTGAATATATATTCAAAAATAACCGTTATTACAGGCAATAAATTATGCTTAGCATTATTCTTCCCTCTTATAAAGGTAGCAACTTCTTAGCCAAAAACCTGCCTCTATTTATAGAATATCTTAACAACAAAAATATTTCGCATGAACTAATAATTGTGGATGATGGCTCCAACGATAACGGGGCAACGAAAAAAGTGGCGAATAAATACGGATGTATTTATTTTGAAAATAAAAAAAACATGGGGAAAGGAGCCGCTGTGAGAAAGGGAATGGCAAATGCAAAAGGTGAATTCAAAATTTTTACAGATGCAGATATTCCATTCGAATTTGAGGCTTTTGAGCAATTCCTCCATTATCTCGACTTCAAAGAATTTTCGATTGTTATAGGAGACCGAACCCTTCCCGAATCGACATATTTTTCAGAGATATCAAAAAAAAGAAAATTCAGCAGTAATGTATTTACTTTTTTGGTAGGGCGATTTGTTACTACAGGCATGTTCGATACACAGTGCGGTATAAAAGGATTTCGTGCAGAGGTTGCCAATGATATATTTTCCGTGCAACGTATAAATGGCTTCGCATTTGATGTGGAACTGTTATACATTGCTTTAAAAAGAAACTACGATATAAAACGATTACCTGTAAAATTAAGAACCAACGAAGTATCTACTATTAGTCTTGCAAGAGAAGGGTTCAATATGGTTTCTGATATTTTAAAAATCAAGTTGAACCATGTCATGGGAAAATACAACAAAAAGCGTTGAGGAATTAACTCCTAGTACCTAACCGAACACTTCACAATCTTAATATCGTCAAACCATACATTTGCTGTTTCATTATTCATTACATAAATTTTGAAATCGGAATTATCATTAGGAACAGTAATATACAACTGTAATTGCACCCAATCTGATTTTTCAACGATTTTCCCTTCTGAAACTACTTTATAAAAATTTTTTCCGCAGGATACAATCAGCTTGCCGGTGTCCTTTAAAGCGGGATATTTAAAAACCGTAATTTTCAATATATCTCCCGGTTTAAAATTTTGTCCATGATAAGTAAACCCATAGGGTTTGTTTTTATTCAGACGAATGGAATAGTTGTCACTATGCTTCATTGAACTGTCGCGGGTGTCGACATTATCCATTAACTCGCCATCGGATGCTGCGAAATGCAACTTATCCGTTGAAATGGTTTCGGCTCCGCATTCTATACTATCTAAAAGATTTCTGCTTTTTATATTAACAGGTATTTTTCTCAGAAGAATGAACGAAGAAGTGCTTGCAATTGGCTCCCACTGCTTACTGAAAATATATTTATGCAATTCATTTTCATAAGTATCTCCATCTATCATATAAAAATTAGGAAATATAAAGGCTGCAATATATTCGGCATCTTCCACATCCGGAAATTCATAGGCAGACTTACGTTGAGCCAAATGCGGAAGTATTGATTCAGATGCACAAATACGTGCATCGTCAGGTATAATCTTTAAAATTTCATGAATTTTAGCTGCATCATAATCAGGGTGAAAAAAGCCCGAGGCAAACATATTTTCCTTCGTAGTATTGCCCCAAATTAAAGCCCGGTGATGAATATCCATTTTATAGGTTGTTACAGAAAATGCCAAAACGCATAAAACTATTGCCAAAGAATACTTTATCCACTTGAGATTAACCTTTGAAATAATCAAAAAAACAGAAATAGGCAGCAGCGTAACAATGGGTATGCAATAATATAAAGTAATCCCCCAGCGAAACTGGTCGTCGTTAAACATTTTTTGGGCTATAAGCGGTATGAACCATATAAAATATTGTGGACGGAAGAACAACACAAAGCCCCCGGAAATAAGATAAACCAAATAAAATTCCTTTTTAACTCCGTCGAAATCATGATTCCCGGATTGGTTTGTATAAAGCAACTTAAAGGTATCTATCGGGTGCCTGAAAATATGGATAAATGCCTCCCAGGGTGTTTTGCCTAATGCCGCATACTGAAAAAGCGCGTAGGGCTTTCCGGGTGTTTCATTCAGTGGAATGAATACTTTGAAAAGTATTACAAAATAGATTATTGAAAGTAAAATTCCCGCCAAACAATAAGCAACTACCTTTCTATCCTTACGATGCCAAATGGCAAGGATTATGAAAATAAATACGAACCATAAAGGCACATCTTCGCGCGAAAACAAAAGAAGAATAAAAAGAATAAAGCAAGCCACATATTTTTTCAGTTCAAACCAAAGCAGGAATAGCGGAATAAGACAGCAAACCATAATAAATATATTGCTATCAGCCGCAAATGCACTATATCGCCCCTGTAGCAAATAATAATATAAGACTGCAAAAACAGCAAGCCACTCATCATTGGTTTTTAGCTTTACCAGGCGATACATTGCCCAACCGCTCCATAAAATCAACATTACAACAATAATGAGCAACGTATAGGAACCGGTGAGCCAGTTAAGCAGCCAATAAATAGGTACGAGGTAAATAAGAGTCAGCGAGAAATGGTCTTGCAGAAAGGTCATGTGGGTATTTCCAAACACCTGGTTGCAGGGAATTATACTGGCGTGCAGATGGGCATAATCCCAGAATGCGAAATTATACATGGCATAATCAAACGCATAGGTCCTGAAATAATAATGATTGCCTATGGCGGTAGTATAAAAAACACAACCGAAAATAATCATTGATAAATAAAATATCTTCTGAGAAAGCGGTGCAGCCTTAACGTATTTTATTGGATTCATTTGGCTAAAATACCTTTTTATTTCACTCCTATGGCGTCATAAAACACCTGCTGTATGTCGGTTCTGATATTAAGTTTTGCCAGTTTATTATCTGCAGAACCACCTGCCACTCGGTTGGATAAAAACACATATACAACTCCATATTTGGGGTCTACCCAAACATACGTTCCCGTAAATCCTGAATGCCCGTAACTTTCAGGCGAAGCAGAATGGTTGGTTGGGTTTTCTTTTGATTTATCGATTTCAGGCTTGTCGAAACCTAATCCGCGGCGGTTACCTTTATCACAATAAACACAGTAGGTAAATTCACCTACAGTTGAACTATCTATATAGCTTTCCCCTCCATAACTGCCGTTTTGCAAAAGCATTTGCATAAGCGTAGCAAGGTCGGAAGCATCGGAAAAGAGGCCTGCATTCCCGGCAACACCCCCTAATATTGCAGCCGAAGGGTCATGCACGGTTCCCCATAGCAATTGCTTTCTGTATAGGCTATCATATTCCGTCGGGATAATTTTTAAAATACTTAGTTTAAAAATCGGGTTAAACATCATTGTTTGCAGGCCCATAGGTCTATAGAAATTATCATGAACATATTTATCAAGCGGCTTACCTGTAATGTCCTTTATGGCAAATCCCATCAATATCATTCCTAAATCGCTGTATTTATAGGTAGGTTTCTTATCTACCGGCGATTGAAGAATTTCATTCAGTATGCTGTCCTTATAATCCTTGCGAATAAATAGTTGCGAAGCTACCATAGCAGGGTACTGTGTATTTGCAGTAGTGCTGTACAATGCATTTCGATATTGATTGCCTGCCATTGTTTCCTTCCAGAAAAAAATATCGGGCTTCAATCCGGCCTCATGAGTAAGTATATCTTTGAGCCGCATCTTTTTCTTGTTGCTATTTGAAGCTTCCGGCAATATGGAGGATAAATCACCATTGATATCTATTTTTTGTTCGCTTGTAAGTTTCATTAAAGCAATGGTGGTGGCAGCAATTTTAGTTACCGATGCCAGGTCGTACACATCATTCAGTTTAACTTTAACTGTATCTTTATAATTGCGAGTTCCGAATGTTTTTTCATAAAATACTTTTCCATCTTTAGCGGCCATTACAACACACCCGGGATAAGCTTTCTGTTGTATTCCATAATTGGCGATACTATCAATTTTCGCAAGGCTTACGGGATTAATTCCGACTTCCTCCGGCATGGTATATTCTAATCTCGTTTTAGGTGTGCACATTCCGGAACCTCTCTTAAAATCGGCCGATGCCGAAACAGATAACATACCCTTCGCTCCTATTCCTCCAAAAATAAGTTGAGCGGAATAATCCAACAGATACGGGGTTTCCTGATAAGACATAATAAGCGCATTCGCATTTCCGGCTTGCGGGAGATATGGAAGAATATAAGGGTCTGAAAATAAATCCACAATAACTGCACTTCGTTTTTCAAGCGTATCCATTAATTTAACAGCAACTTTTGAAATCCCGAAAGTATCCTGCGGATGAATATTGGTGTGCGTCACTCCAATTATAACAAGGTTATATGCTTTCAATTTCTGATATATCATATTCATCACACTGTCGGGGCTACGGAGAAGCATATTGTAGTTATCAACAGGAGCATAGCTTCCAAGTCTTGCTTGAAATTCATTGGGAATTGTATCGCCTATCATAAGCGATGCAATCCGTAATGTGTCAAGGCGTTTTAGTGGAAGTAAATTGTTCTTGTTGGAGAGAAGTGTGATTGTATTTTCCGCAATCAATCGGTTTACATAATCCGCATTAACTGAGTTTATATCTTTAGTAAGATTTGGAAGTGCAATTGGCTTATAATGATTTAAGCCCGTCCATGCTTTCACCATTAATAACTTCCGGCAGCGGGAATCTATTTCTTCCTGGCTTATTTCCCCTTTTTCCAT
>CAIWVW010000068.1 GCA_903916255.1 uncultured Bacteroidota bacterium | reverse complement strand
TGTAATTTGTCTGCTGAAAACGGAAGCGTAAAGAAAATAAATATCAGCAACCTGTCCGGCGGAGTTTATTTCATCAGTTTGGAAGGGAATGGAAAACTTTACCGGACGAAGATTATAAAGATGTAAATCCAAAAATTGCCATATTTGTATTAGTTTTCACGCTTAAATAAATACCATGAAAAAATATCTACTCCTTACCGCATTTGTTGCATGTCTATTTAATGCCAACGGGCAAACTTTTGTGAGCGGTGGTATTTTTTCAAATACTACATGGACTACAGCAGGAAGCCCTTATATAGTTACTGATACGGTGGTAGTTTTTCCAGGTGTTACCCTCACCATACAACCGGGGGTGGTGGTAAAGTTTAACCAGCATATTCCTATAGAAATCAGACAAGCCTCTCTTGTTTGTCTCGGCACTCCTTCCGACTCAATTATATTTACAGCAAATTCAGTATCTTCCTCCCCAGGCTTTTATGCCGGCATATATATTAATGGAGGCTCCTTAATTTCACAATTTAATTATTGTAGTTTTAATTACGCTGACACGGCAATTACCACCACAAGCAATTTTCTTATTATTAACAACTCCAGTTTTACAGATAATTTTAATGGTATTTGGAGTGGTGGTGGTGGAGGACACGGATATATAACGGCAAGCAACTTCAATTCAAACATCAATAATGGCATATATTACCAAGGTATGCTTGGTGGAGTTACCAATTCATGCAATTTTAACAATAACGGAGCAGGGTTTAACAGTTATAATGATACGCTTACAAATTCTTTTTTTAAAGGAAATAAAACAGGTTTAGCATCCGAAAATACGATTGTGAATAATTGTTATTTCTCTCAAAATAAAACTGGTATTTTCAGCAACGAAAACAATCTTTATGAAAATTGTATTATTGATTCTAACTTAGATATTGGAGTCTTCGCCAACTCGGATAATCTTAATAACTGCCACCTTGAATATAACCGCATAGGGGTTGAACCTAATGCCTCGGTAGTATTTGGCAATATTATAGAATATAACATGGATGATAATATTTCTGATAACTCAAGTTATGGCAGTTCTCAAATCATTAACAATATAATTAAATATAGCCCTGTAGGAATTAGTTCCCAAAATGATATTATAACTAACAATACTATAGATAATAATTCTATTGGTATTCTTCTTTTAAGTTCTGCCAGCACCATACAGTGCAATAGTATTTGTAATAATACAACTTATAACCTGGAATATGAAGGCACATCTAATTTAAGCGTAGCGCAAAATGACTGGTGTTTAACAGACTCTACTCATATTCAGGCTACAATTTATGATGGGTATCAAAATATACATTACGGGCTTGTTTTCTTTACCCCGTTTGATACCGTTCCCTGCACCCATATTTGTAACTTGACCGTTTCTGCTTCTGCCACCAATACCCTAGTCTGCCCCGGAAACCCAACCACACTTTCAGCTGCCATTACCGATGCTAATCCAGTGTATACCGCCCTTTGGCAGCCGGGTAGTTTAACCGGAACTTCTGTTACTGTAACACCAATAGTTAATACAACCTATACGGTTGTGGTAACCGACAGCAGCGGTTGCACAAGCACTGCTTATGTTACTATTGATACTTCATGTGCCACGCCGCCCCCAAATTGTGTCTTATATGTTTCTTCTGCATATGCAACTGCTATTATAGTTTGCCCCGGTGGCCCTACAACGCTAATAGCTACTACAAGTGACAATAATCCGATATATAATGTTGTCTGGAATCCGGGCAGCATTGTTGGGACGTCCGTTACAGTGAATCCTCTGGTAAATACTACCTATACAGTTACAGCAACTGACAGCCTTGGCTGTACTGCATCAGCTACTGTTACAATCGATACTACAACATGCGCTCCGCCACCTCCATGCGGAAGTTTATATCCTCCTTCCATTTGCTATGTAACCACAGATACTTCCTCTACATATAATACAGTGGTTTGGCAAAAAACGGGAATGGATACGGTAGCTATTGACAGTATTATCATCTACCGCCAGAATATTCTCAACGTCTTTGTTCCAATCGGCGAAGTCTCGGTCCATGCACACACCAAATTCAATGACTATACTGCACGGCCTTTAGTAGAGCCTTATTTCTATGCGTTAGGAATACACGATACGTGTGGAACTGATACGGCTCTCGGCAATTTTAATGAAACAGTATTCCTGCAGTCATCTATCGGCTCAGGCCCTCAAGTTATAAATCTTAATTGGAATTTTTACCAGGGTACACCTGTTATTTATTACCGCATTTTAAGAGATGATTCCGGAACGGGCAACTGGCACGCTATTGATTCTGTTCAGGGTTCTATCAATGCTTATAGTGACAGGAATGCACCCATAAATTCCGGATTACGATATTTGATTTATACCGATTGGAACATTAGCTGTACACCATCAGTAATTCGTCCGCCACACAATAGCAATCATTATGTTTTTAATACGCACGATGAAGCATATTCCAATATGACCTACATTTTCCCTACGGGAGTTTCAACTATTTTAGATGAGCATTTCATCAATGTTTACCCCAACCCGGCCAATGATGCCATCTCTATTTCGTTTAATACTGCTTTTGAAGGTGTTGTGAAAATATCCGATGTGCTTGGGCAAAGTATTTATAGCTGTAATTTGTCTGCTGAAAACGGAAGCGTAAAGAAAATAAATATCAGCAACCTGTCCGGCGGAGTTTATTTCATCAGTTTGGAAGGGAATGGAAAACTTTACCGGACCAAAGTTATAAAGATGTAAACCATTTTCCCGCAAAGACGCTAAGCCGCCAAGAAATTTATAATTGGAAAACACCCTTCGCGCTTTAGTGTCTTTGCGAGAACTTACTAAAAATACAAATCATCTGCCCTTAACCGCAAGTATCTGCGCAGGGCAAAATAGGTGCTTAACCAGGAAAGCACAATACCCAAAAGGATTACCGTTCCCGCAAGGGTGAAATAGGTATTCACATCATTCATTTCCGAAAGGTCTGGCAGTTGCGATTGCGCCATATGTATCACCCCGAAAATCATAAGCAGGGCAATAGCGGCAGCCACTAATCCGTTGCGCACGCCTTTCCACATAAAGGGGCGGCGGATAAAGGGTTGCGTAGCGCCCACCAGCTGCATGGTTTTAATTAAAAACCGTTTGGAATAAACAGTCAGGCGGATGGTATTATTAATCAGTGTAAGGGAAACCAATAAAAGCAATACACTAAACCCAAGCATAATGAAGGTGATTTTTTTCAAATTTTCATTCATCATTTTAATAAGCGATTTTTGGTAAACCACTTCCTTTACCTGCGGATAATGTGACAGGCGCTGTTCAATTGCGGCAAGGCTATCTGCGTTTGCAAAGTCTGCCTTCACGTGGATATTGATGGATGCGGGCAAGGGATTGTACCCCAGCAATCCGATAAAATCTTCCTTATCTACCGACTGCAATTGCTTGGCGGCGGAGTCTTTAGATATATATGCTGTAGATTTTACAAAGTCTGAAGCATCGAGCATTTTCTGCAACTTGGCAACATCGGCATCTTTGGTGCCGCTATAAAGGAAAACCTCCACATCGGCGGTTTCTTTTACATCGCGGGTAATTTTTTGCGCATCAATAATTAGCAGTGCCAGCAAGCCAAGGATGAACAACACCAGCGAGATACTGACTATCGTTATTAATGAAGTGGAACGGAACCTGTGTGCGATTGATTTAGCCATTATGAGAAACTTGGGACGAAATTACAAAAAGATTCTACTATACCCGAATGATAATTTCCATTATCTGCGCACAATGCCTTGTTCAAATCATGGATACGGGCTAATAACAGGCAAATATGTTTTTTCCTAATTTCGCAAGCCATTATGGATTACAATTTTAAAGAGATAGAGAAAAATGCCCAGAAAAAATGGGTAGATGAAGATTCTTACAGAGTAAGTAATGATTCCCCATTACCCAAGTATTATGTGCTCGATATGTTCCCTTACCCATCAGGTGCAGGGCTGCATGTGGGCCATCCGCTGGGGTATATCGCCTCCGATATTTTTTCCCGTTTCAAACGGTTGAAAGGATTCAATGTGTTACACCCTATGGGTTGGGATGCCTTTGGTTTGCCTGCCGAACAATATGCCATACAAACAGGCCAGCACCCTGCCATTACCACCAAAAACAATATTGACCGATACAAGAGCCAGATGAATATGCTGGGCCTGTCGTATGACTGGAGCCGTGAGTATAAAACATCGGACCCTGCCTTTTATAAATGGACCCAATGGATATTTTTGAAGCTGTTCAAGTCCTGGTACAATAATAAAACTAAGAAAGCCGAGCCAATAGAAAACCTGATTTCCAAATTTGAGGAATCCGGCACAACAGGCATTCATGCGGCTTGCGGCGAGGAAATGAATTTTTCTGCAGATGAGTGGAAAGCCTTTAATGAAAAGAAAAAATCGGATGTGCTTTTTAATTACCGGCTTGCATATTTAAGCGAAGCATGGGTAAACTGGTGCCCGCAATTAGGCACTGTTTTAGCGAATGATGAAGTGAAAGACGGAGTATCGGAGCGTGGCGGTTATCCCGTTGAGCGCAAACTGATGCCCCAATGGAGTTTGAGGATTACAGCGTATGCCGAAAGGTTATTGAATGGCCTTGATACCATTGACTGGAGCGAAAGCATGAAAGAAGCCCAGCGCAACTGGATTGGCCGCTCGGAAGGAAGTTCGTTGGAGTTTAAAGTAGAAGGTGGAAAGTATAAAGTTTCGGTATTTACAACAAGGCCCGATACGGTTTTCGGGGTTACATTCATTACCCTTGCACCGGAAAATGAATTGGTGGGTAAAATAACCACTGCTGACAGAAAGGATGCTGTTGAAGAGTATGTGAAAACAGCTAAAAATAAAACGGAACGGGAACGGCAAACCGAAGTAAAAAAGGTAAGCGGAGAATTTACCGGGGCGTATGCCATCCATCCATTTACGGGAAAAGAAATACCTGTTTGGGTGGGCGATTACGTATTGGCAGGATATGGCACCGGAGCGGTTATGGGCGTACCTGCCCACGATTCCCGCGACCATGCTTTTGCAAAACATTTTGGTTTGGATATTCCTATTGTGATTGAAGCCCCCGAAGGTTGGGATATTTTGAAGGAAAGCTATGATGGCAAAACAGGCAAGTGCATCAATTCCGGTTTTTTAAATGGATTGGACGTGAAGGATGCTATCAAATTAGCAATTGAAGAAATAGAAAACCGTGGTTTGGGAAAAGGCAAAGTGAATTTCCGTCTGCGGGATGCGGCTTTTGGACGGCAGCGTTATTGGGGGGAGCCTATACCAATCTATTATAAAAATGGAATACCAACTCCGATGGATGAATCGGAATTGCCATTGGAATTACCACCGATTGATAAATTCCAGCCAACAGAAACCGGAGACCCTCCATTGGCAAGGGCAACAGACTGGAAATATAAAGACAAAGACGGCAAAGAATACCATTACGAATATACCACCATGCCGGGCTGGGCGGGTAGTTCATGGTATTATTTGCGGTATATGGACCCGAACAATGCCAACGAATTTGCCTCCAAAGATGCTATCAACTACTGGCAAAATATTGACCTCTACATAGGCGGTGCAGAACACGCCACAGGCCACCTGCTCTATTTCCGCTTCTGGACAAAATTCCTGTTTGATTATGGCTTAGTGCCTTTTGAAGAGCCTGCTAAAAAGCTGGTGAATCAGGGTATGATACAGGGGGTGTCGAGTTTCGTTTATAAGTTAAGAACCGTTTGTGAAGAAAAAAGAGAGAATGATAATCCTAAAATCATAAGACCTAATCTTGATATTGAAGTATTTATTCCCGAAGAAATATACAAACAAATTTCAACTAAAGAGAGACTGCCGGATAGACTGGATGAAGAACTTATTGATTTCTGTACAAATAAATTCAAACAATTATATCCTACCCACAAATTAATTTCTTGTTACATTATTGGAGTGCAGGTATTGAGAGTAGATATTAGTTTGGTTAAAGATGATTTTCTTAACATCCCTGGATTTAAAAAAATGTATCCTGCATTCAAAAATGCTTTTTTCTTCCCTAATGAAGAAAACTATAAATGTGGCCATGAAGTCGAAAAAATGTCCAAATCAAAGTATAACGTTGTAACCCCCGATGATGTTATTGCCCAATACGGCACCGACACCATGCGCATGTATGAAATGTTTTTGGGCCCCTTGGAAATGAGCAAACCCTGGAGCACACAAGGCATCAGCGGGGTATATAATTTTTTGCGGAAATTCTGGAAATTGTTTTACACCAGTGGTCAGTTGTCAGTGGTCAGTGGTCAGCCTGAGGAGTTTTTTGTATCCGATGAAGGTCCAACCGCAACAGAATTAAAAGTGTTGCATAAAACCATCAAAAAAATTGAAGAGGATATTGAGCGGCTTTCGTTTAATACGGCAGTCAGCGCCTTTATGATTTGCCTGAACGAATTGATTGAACTGAAATGTAACAAACGCGAAATTCTTGAGCCCCTGGTGATATGCCTTTCACCCTTTGCCCCACATATTGCCGAAGAGCTTTGGAGTAAATTAGGGCATAGTTCGTCTGTGTTAAAAGCTTCATACCCCAAATTTGAGGAAAAGTACCTTATTGAAAATACATTTTCCTACCCTGTCTCGTTCAACGGCAAAACCCGCTTTATGCTGGAACTGCCACTTAATTTGAGTAAAGAAGAGATTGAAAAGCAAGTACTGGCCTCGGAGGATGCACAAAAATGGGTGAAAGATGCAACGATAAAAAAAGTGATAGTAGTACCTAATAAGATAGTGAACATAGTAGTTTAAATATCGCCACAGATTTCACAGATTATGAATTTCTATTTTTTGATATTTAATCTGTGTAATCTGTGGCAACGGATTTATATATAATTAACAAATTTTATGAATTTAACGCCCTCTAAGCCTTCTGTAAAAGAAGTATATTTGAATTCCCTTAAACGATTATACCTAAAAATGAAAAAGACGCGGATAGCTTTTGTAGTTTTATTATTATTAACCTCCGGACTCCTTTTATGTGCCGTAATACATCCGGTTCCCCAATCGGAAAAGCGCAGGGCAATATTGCAGCTTATGGTTTCCGGTATTGAAGCCGAGCATTTCAAGCCAATTCCTGTTGATGATTCACTTTCAAAACGTATTTATACACTTTACCTAAAACGTTTAAATAGAGATAAACTCTATTTCACGCAAGAAGATATTAATAAATTCAAACCATACGAATTCAAGCTCGATAGTGCTATTTCCCAAGGTACATTCGAGTTCTTCGACTTGGTAAACCGTACCTTCGATAAACGTCTTGGTGAAGATTCAGTTTATGCCAAAGAAATTCTTTCCAAGCCATTTGATTATTCTGTAAAAGAGGAAATTCAAACAGACCCCGACAAAACACCTTTCCCAAAAAACTTGGATGAATTGCACGACCGCTGGAGGAAAATAATTAAATATGAAACCCTTGCTAAGTTAGTGGAGTTAATCAATGCACAGGAAAAGGGGATTAAAAAGATAGACAGCACCTTTGATGGGAAAGAACTGGAAGGGAATGCTGTTTTCTCGTTCGATAACAATAAACGTGACGCGTTAGTAAAAAGCGTTATGGCTAAGGCATCCGAAAATGATAAGAAAGATACAGGATTTAAAATAAGGACCTATGCTGAAATGGAGGCCGATGCCCGCAGCAAGGAGTTAAAAACCTATGAAAACTATTTCCATGACATTAACGATGTTAATGATACGGACAAGGTGAATGAGTTTTTTGATGTAATCTCCAATTGCTTTGACCCGCACACGGAATATTTCGCTCCGGCGGAAGGCAAAAATTTTGAAATTTCGATGAGCGGCCAGTTAGAAGGTATTGGAGCGCAGCTACAGGATAAAAGCGGAAGTATTACTATTGAAAAGGTTATTCCCGGAAGCCCTGCCTGGAAAAGCGGCGAACTGAAAGAAGGTGATGTGTTTTTGAAAGTGGCGCAAGGTAAAGCGGAGCCTGTGGATATTGAAGGCATGTCCTTGAGTAAAGCTGTTCAGTTGATACGCGGTAAAAAAGGTACGGAGGTAAGACTCACCGTTAAATCGGGTACTACCACCAAAGTGGTTTCATTAATCCGTGATGTTATTCATTTGGAAGACACTTATGCTCATGCTGCTGTTATCGACAACAATGGCGAAAAAATTGGCTACATCCGCCTGCCGGAATTTTATACTGACTTTGCCGGCAATGGTGGCAGAAGATGCTCAGATGATGTGCGCGCCTTGGTAAAGGAATTACAGGGCGATAACGTGAAAGGAATTGTTATCGATTTGCGCGATAATGGTGGAGGCTCTTTACAGGATGTTGTTAGAATGGCAGGTATTTTTGTTCCGCGAGGGCCAATAGTTCAGATTAAAAGCCGGGCTATGGAAACCCAAACTATGTCCAGCCGTGATACCGCTGCGCTTTACAAAGGCCCATTACTGGTAATGGTAAACGGAGCCAGCGCATCTGCTTCTGAAATATTTGCCGCTGCTATGCAAGATTATAAACGCGGTGTAATTATGGGTTCGCAAACCTATGGAAAAGGAACAGTTCAGCAAGTATTTCCGCTGGACGATAAAATTTCTCCATCCTTCAATAACCTGAAACCGCTCGGTCAGGTAAAAATAACCATCAGTAAATTTTACCGCATCAATGGAGGAACAACACAGAAAGATGGTGTAATGCCTGATGTGTTGATGCCGGACCCATATCAATACTTATACGAGAAAGAAAAAGATGCAGACTATCCGCTTAGCTGGGATAAAATATCACCTGCAAATTACAAGGAGTGGAGCCATGCGCCGGATGTTAAATATTTGTCGGATGAAAGCGTTAAGCGCACAGGCAATGATTCCATCTTTAACTTAATCAGGGATGAAGCAAAGAACTTTAAACAGGAAAGGGATAGTACGCTCTATTCGTTAAATTTGGAAGCCTACCGCAAAGAGGAAAAAATACGTTCTGAAACCAACAAGCGTTTCAATGCGATTAATAAGCCATTATACTTTGAAAAAGTGCAACAAGTGGAAGGTGTTAAACCGGATAAATCGGACAGCGCGTATATGGCATCTCCAGAGAGCCCGGATTTGGCTATGGTAGCGGGGAAAGTACATGTATTACTTTCCGCTACAACACCTGAAAAAGCAAAAATGCGCGCCGATACCAATGAAGCAAAATCGGAAAATACCTGGCTTAAGAGGCTGACCAAAGACCCTGAATTGTTTGAGGCAACGCGTGTAATCAGCGATATGAAATAAAAAACTGAAGTGTGACGGGTTTCTCTGTAATGACGAAGAATATTCCTTTTCACGTTCGGCTTCTCGCACTGAGATTAGCGATACTGCTAATTCCCTATGAACTGTGCCGGATAATATTCCGCATTTATAATGCAACATATTTTTCAGGATTGCCTTTTTCTAAACTCTGCTATTATTTGGTGGCTGGCCTCCGCTTTGATGTATCAGCCATTTTAATCACGAATGTAATTTTTATCTCCATGAGCCTTATGCCTTGGGGAAACGAGCAAAGCTTTTACCGGAGGATTGTGTTGAAAATGGTCTATCTGCTTACGAACAGCGTTGCTTTCTTTTTCCAGATTGGAGATACTGTGTTTTTTCCGTTTGTATATAAACGCTCAACGGGCGATATTTTTAAATTCCTTGGCCTTGGCGGAGGAGATGATACTACAGATGTAATGCCTACGGTAATTAAAGATTACTGGTTTATGATACTATTGTGGTTCGGGCTCATCTTCCTTACTTATATTTTATACAATCTTGTCGGCAGGAAAAGTATAAAGCATTCTTTTATTGAGCAGAAGCATCCGGTTACATCGTTTACGGTTGCTTCATACCTTGTTTTTATGGGTTTGATTGTAATGGGTTGCCGCGGAGGCTGGCAATTGGAAACCATGAGCACCGAAGATGCCATAGCGTATGCTTCGCCACATGATATACCATTGGTGATGAACAGCCCTTTCAGTATTATTACTACCTATTACAGACCTGTTCTGGAAGATATAAAAGTGGAGCCTGAAAAAGTGAAAGCATATTCCACTACCCATTCTCCGTCGAAAGGAAATTTCAAAAAACTCAATGTCGTAACTATTATTATGGAGAGTATGTCGAAGGAATATATCGGGGCGCTTAATAACCGACATAAAACCCATACTCCTTTTTTAGATTCGCTAATTTCACAATCACTGGTATTCGACAATGCATTCTCCGACGGAAAGAAGTCTATAGAAGGGATTCCGGCAGTTACAGCCAGCCTTCCGTCATGGATGAATACAGCATTTATTACATCTCCTTATACATCCGATAATTTTACAAGCCTCGCATCCATACTTGCAAGCCAGGGATATACTACGGCATTTTTTCATGGTGGGCACAATGGCTCCATGGGTTTTGATAAGTTCTGTGAAAAAGGTGGTTTCCGGTATTATTACGGTATGAAAGAATATAATAATAATGCCGATTATGATGGAACATGGGGCATCTGGGATGAGCAGTTTTTTCAATATTTTGCAAAATGCCTCGATACACTTCACAGGCCTTTTTACGGAGCTATTTTTTCTATTTCGTCACATCACCCTTTTTCTATACCCAAAAAATATAAAAGCAGATTCGTACAGAAAAAAGGAGAAATACCAATTATGAAATGTATTGAGTATAGTGATTTGTCATTAAAGGAATTTTTTGAAGAGGCCTCTGAAATGCCTTGGTTCGACAGCACCTTGTTTGTAATAACAGCCGACCATACAGGGCCAAGCACCGACCCATACTATTCAAACCGATTAGGGATGTATGAAATCCCTATCATTTTTTACTTGCCGCATTCCAATCTGAAAGGTAAATCACACACTACCATTCAACAAATCGATATTATGCCTTCAATACTTGATTATTTGCATTATCCTAAGTCCTATTTTGCATTTGGCTCCAGTATTTTTGACAGTGCTGAAAGTAATACTCATTACGCAATTAATTATTTGAACGATGTGTACGAAATAAATAAATCTCCATACTGCCTGCAAATGGTAGGTGGGAATGTTGTTGGGGTTTACAATTTTCAAAAAGACAGTATGTTGAAAGACAATTTATCGGTGAAACATTTGCCTGTGCAGGATACCCTTTCAGGTATTCTGAAAGCTGTCGAGAAGGCCTATAATTATTCCATTATTCATAACCAGCTCAAATAAAAAAGGAGACTCTTTGAGTCTCCTTTTTTATCGTGTTTCACCGAACTTACTTGGTAGCTTGAGCTGGTTTTTCGTGATGACGGTGATGATGACGGTGATGATGTTTTTTATCCTTCTCATCCATAGGGGCGGTTTTGCCGGTAGCCGTAGATGGTCCAGTTTGGTTTGTTCTGGCAGGGGCGGTTTGCTGTGGGGCGGCTTGTTGGGCAATTACTGCTCCGGTAAGGGAAGCAACCAACATCAGGGCGATTAACTTTTTCATGACAGTATGTTGTTATTGATTATTTATGATGCAAAACTATTACCTGAAAATGAAGATTCTATGAAGGATTATGAAGAACGGATTATGGCACCAGCTTTCTCAGAGAAAGCTTTAGTGAGCTTCTCCATTGTCTTTTCAATCTCTTTGTCGCTCAGTGTTTTACTTTCACTTTGAAGTAAAAATCTAAGGGCGTATGATTTTTTGCCATCTTCCATTCCCTTTCCTTCATATACATCAAAAACAGAAATATCTTTCAATAATTCACGTTCTGTTTTAGTTGCAATATCTGACAAAGTCGAGAATTGTACGTCTTTGTTAATAATTAAAGCAAGGTCCCTTGTCACGGCAGGAAAGCGGTTGATTTCTTTTACCTGTAACTTCATTGACATTTGCTGCATCAATACTTTCCAGTTAAAATCGGCAAAGTAAACATCCCCTTTTATATCATGGTCTTTAAGTATTTCTTCTTTCACTTTTCCTGCTTTAACTATCTCACCTGAATTCCCTTTTAAAGAATAACCAAAGGAAAACACTGAATCATATTCAAGTATCTGGGTTTGGAAGCTAGTTATAGCTGCTATTTTTTCTAAAATAGCAGCTATATAACTTTTGAGGGAATAGAAATCTACAGGTTGTTCCTTACTGCTCCATGAATGTGGGCTTTTGTTGCCACACAACCATAATGAAAGATGCTCCGTCTCTTTAAATTTTCCTTCGGGGTTTTTATGGTAGGAACGGCCAAATTCGTATAGTTTTAAATCAGGTTGCTTATTGTTTTGATTAAGCGAAATATTTGCCAATCCGTTAAACAATAATGAACCGCGCATAATATCTAAGTCGATACTTAAAGGGTTAGCAATTTTAACCGTTAGTTCATTATTTTTTTCGAACTTTGATGAGGATAATGAGGTGTTCATAACCTCTGAGAAACCTAACGAACTTAAGAAGTCCGCTGTTTTATAACCTATTTCATCCGGTTTCTTTTGTCCGGAATGAACCAACGGTGCATTTAATTTTGCTGGAATAGGAATATTGTTATATCCATAAAACCGCAATATCTCCTCTACTATATCGGCGGGGCTGGTAATATCAAGTCGGTATGTAGGAATTGAAAGTAGCCAGTTCTCCTGATTATAATTCTCTATTTTAATTCCAACTGCTACCAATACTTCAGCCATTTTTTCAGCAGGAATGGTATGTCCGGCTAGTTTGTTGGCATAGGAAACCGAAAACTCTATTTTCCTTTCTTCCACTTTTAAAGGATATACATCCTGAATTTTTGAAACGGAAATTTTCGGGTTTTCATCTTCCATTAGACTGATTGCGCGTATTAAGGCATACTCTGTTATACTAACATCAGTACCTCTTTCAAAACGATACGAGGCATCTGTATGCAAACCATGCACCCTTGCTGTTTTACGTATATGCACCGAATCGAAGCAAGCACTTTCTAAAAATATGTTTTTAGTATTTTCTGTAACTCCTGAATCTTTGCCGCCATAGACTCCCGCTATGCACATGGCTTGTGTTTCATTGCAAATTAACAAGTCGTCTTGTTTTAGTTTTCTTTCCGTTCCATCCAAAGTAACCAATGTTTCTCCAGGCTTGGCCTTACGCACAGTTACCTTATTGCCTTTTATTTTATCGGCATCGAATGCATGCAAGGGCTGCCCGGTTTCGAACATTACAAAGTTGGTGATATCGACAATGTTATTGATAGGGCGTAATCCGATGGCTGATAAGTAATTCTTCAACCATATAGGAGATTCTTTTATTTCGATTCCCCTTATTTCTGCTCCTGTGTAGCGCTTGCAAGCCTCAGGATTTTTAATTTCAATTATTGGTTCGTTCTTATTAACATGCTTTGCCCGCCAGCCTGCCGATGATAGGACTCCAGGTAGCTGCAATGTAATACTATTAGAATTGGAATGGATATTAATAGCAGCAGCTAAATCTCTTGCAACACCATAATGCGAAAGCGCATCTGCGCGATTAGGGGTAACTCCAATTTCAATAACGGAATCAGTATAAATCTGGAAGTACTCGGAGGCGGGCATCCCAATTTTAACATCGGGAGGCAAAACCATTACTCCCGCATGAGATTTGCCAAGCCCTATTTCATCTTCGGCGCATATCATGCCTTCGGAGGCCTCTCCCCGTATTTTGCTTTTCTTAATAGTAAAAGGCTCACCTTCCGATGGGTAAAGCAAAGTGCCTTCGGTAGCTACAATTACTTTTTGACCGGCTGCCACATTGGGGGCTCCGCAAACAATATTTAATAATCTTTCGCCACCTACGTCTACTGTGGTAAGTGAAAGTTTATCGGCATTCGGGTGTTTGATGCAGGTTTTCACTTCACCCACGACCAAGCCTTTTAACCCGCCTTTAAAAGATTCAAATTGTTCGATGTGTTCAACCTCCAACCCCGCTTCTGTAAGCAATTTACCTGCTTCCTGAGCTGATAGTTCAGTAGCGGCATAATTTTTTAACCAGTTATAAGATATCTTCATGGCCGTTTAATTCAATGCACAAAAGTAAACTCTTACAAGGAATGGCGAAAAGAAAGATTGGAAAATTATCATGAAAGGCCTATAGGGTCTTCAGTGGTACCACTTTCCCCAATAACTAATCTTTCTGTTTCCGAAAACTTGGTTTTTGTAAACATAAGGCCAAGCATCATTATAAGGCTGGAAACTATTATTACGTAGTAGATAATACCGTCATTAAAGGCAGGAGATATAAAATGTGCCGGAATACTGTAAAAAAGCACAACGGTTACTAAGCCTCTGGGTGCAATAAATAATTCCGGTATCAAGTGTGTTCTTGAAATGAATAAAAGGAAAATAAAGCGCGCAAACAGGATACAGGCAATTATGAGCGAGCCGGTAATTGCCACCTCCGGTGTAATAAGCGAGTTAAGGTTCATCGTATATCCGAAAAGAATAAAGAAAAAGGTTCGTATTAAAAAAGCAGATTCGGCCGTGAGTAGTTTAAGTTCAGATGTTACGGTCGACATTTTTTCCAAATGCAGGACCCGGGCCAGTCTTCCTTTGAAAAAATATTTAGTATTGTTCAGCATAATACCAAAAACAAGAATGAGGAGTAGAGAGGGTAAATGGAATATCTTCCCGACAGAATAAATCAGAATAAGTATCGCAAAAATTAGAAAAGATTTGATATGCGTCGTAATACTGTTAAGCATAAATACGAGTAAGCCTGAACTGACAAAAGAAATGATAAGGATATACAGGATATTCAAAAAGAAATCGCGGAATGATTCGGTTGACAATGCATTATCTAAAATGGCAAAATTGAAAACCATGATACCGATTATATCGGAAAAGGTAGATTCATAAACTATAAATTCCTTTTTGTGCTCGCTCAGTTCTTTTACGGATGGAATGGCAATGGCGCTGCTTATTACGCCCATAGGTATGGAATATATAATGGCATTCTGGAAAGGCAAGCCAATGTAATAATGGAGAACAAGAAAGATTAGGCCGCAGGTTCCGGCCAGGATGAGAATGGCTGAGAGAATTGATTTGCCGACCAAAGGAAATTTTTTGCGTGATAGTCCTAAATCCAATGAACCTTCCAGCACAATCATAATAAGTCCAACATCGCCAAAGAAATTCAGGAAAAAGTGTACTCCGGTAAGGGTAATACCAAATTTGTCGCCTAAAAATTTTAATAATGCCCCTGTTGCAAGCAGGAGAATCACGGATGGAATTTTTATATACTTTGCAATTATATTGAAAAGGTATGACAGAATAACCAGTGCGCTTAGCGTAATGAGTATATTATTTGAATCTGCCATTGTTACAAAGATACGAAAGAGAAATGACAAGTTTGTTGAGCCGGGCGTATTATTTGTTAAAGAAATGTTACTTTTGAATTTATGAACGAATATTGGCAAGCCATGAGTACAACACTATCATAGTTATTAAAAATATGAGAACACATACCAAAGAAACACAAGAGGGATTAACTCCTGAGCATGCTCTTGATATATTAAAAGAAGGAAATGCCAGGTTTGTAAACAACATTAAGGCTCACCGGAATTTATTAGAGCAGGTGAACGAAACCAAATCGGGGCAATTTCCGTTTGCTGCCATATTAAGTTGTATCGATTCAAGGACTTCGGCCGAGTTGATTTTCGACCAGGGGTTGGGCGATGTATTCAGCATCCGCATAGCGGGAAACATATTGAATGATGATATTTTAGGCAGCATGGAATTTGCCTGTAAAATTGCAGGCTCTAAACTGATAGTGGTATTAGGGCATACGAAATGCGGAGCAATTGAAGGCGCCTGCGATAATATCGAACTCGGACATATAACTACACTTTTAAATAAAGTGAAACCCGCAATCGCTATCGAAAAGGAAACATCGGCTGATAGAAATTCTAAGAATAAAAAATTTGTAGAGAATGTTACTGTCAATAATATTACCCTTACCGTTCAAAAGGTGAAGGAACAGAGCCCCATGCTGCGCGAAATGGAACAGTCGGGCAAAATTAAAATAATAGGCGGCCTGTATGATTTGGATACGGGTATAGTGACGTTTTTTGAATAGGTTGCCATTTGCCTCCCATGTATCACACATTTGTAATTGCTAAACATATGCAACAGTTCGTTTTAAAATGAACTGTTGCATATATGGCTGACTATAATCCATTACCGCTATGCGGTGTAATAAAAAACACTAAGTAAAAGTGTTGCATTTCAATTTAAAAGCTATACACTAAAAAATTGGCCGAAAAATACTCCCTTAATTCCCTTTAATAGAGTAGTGGAAGCTCTCCATAATGGGGTTAGCCAATAACTTTTTGCAAGCCTCTTCCACCTTTACTTTGGCATTTTCTTCGGAGTCCGATTCTACCTCAAGGGTAACATGTTTTCCTATGCGCACATTTTCAAATTCTGGCATGCCCATGTTTTTTAATACAGTGGTTACGGCACGTCCTTGAGGGTCTAATAAAGCCTTTAAAGGCATTACATCTATTTCGGCTATAAATTTCATGATTCTGTTATTGGGTGGCTAAATTACATCTAAATACTAAACTCAGCATAATGAATTTTTGAACCGGATGATTGAAACAGTTTTTCATAATAAGTTTGGATTTCTCTTAATAGGCTAAATCGCTCTGTTCCAATGTCTGGAACATCCAAATATACATTCTCCGATTGAGCCAGCAATGGATAAGAAAACTCATTTACTTGTTCTAGTGCAAATTCATACAATTCGTGATTATCAGTTTTCAAATGAACTATGGTTCCGGCGGGAGCAATATTCCGGTATCGTTTTATAAATGGTTCGGCAACCAATCTCTTTTTCGGTTTGCCGGGGTAGGGGTCCGGAAAAGGGAGCCAAATTTCATTCACTTCTCCGGGTGCGAAATAAGTTTCAATAAAATCGATACGGTTGCGCACAAATGCCACATTAGTAAGGTTCTCCGCCAGCGCTGCTTTTGCCCCTTTCCACAGGCGGGCACCTTTAATGTCCATACCTATAAAGTTCCGGTTTGGAAAACGCCTGGCAAGCCCAACCGTATATTCTCCACGGCCACATCCTAATTCGAGCGTAATAGGATTGTTATTTTTAAAATAGTCAGTCTTCCAATTGCCCTTCAAAGGAAAGACTATCCCATCTTCAGGGAACATATGGGTCTGAATAACATTTGGGAATTCTGCTACTTCAGCAAATTTTTTAAGTTTCCGGTGTCCCACAAATTTTTACTTTTTCGCTTTGCGCAAATGTTCAAGCATGTCAGTAGTCATGGTGTCCAAAGCATATTGGTGCTTCCAGCCCCAATGGTTGCGGGCTTCAGAATCGTCAATAGATTGAGGCCAGCTATCAGCTATAGCCTGGCGGGAATCAGGCTTATAAGTAATTTCAAAACCGGGAATGTGCTTTTTTATTTCTGCTGCAATTTCTTTGGGCGAAAAACTGATGGCAGCTAAATTATAACTGGAGCGTATCCTAACTTTGTCCGCATCGGCCTGCATAATACCAATAGTCGCTTTTAGTGCATCGGGCATATACATCATTGGTAAAATTGTGTCACTATTCAGGAAGCATTCATATTTGCCTTTTGCAAGGGCTTCATGGTAAATATCAACTGCATAATCGGTTGTGCCTCCACCGGGAGGCGACTTGTAACTTATGAGCCCCGGGTAACGCAAACTCCTTACATCGACCCCATAGCGGCGAAAATAATATTCACACCAGCGTTCTCCTGCTTGTTTGCTGATGCCATATACTGTGCTTGGTTCCATAATAGTAAATTGAGATGTATTTACTTTAGGAGTATTCGGGCCAAATACTGCAATAGAACTTGGCCAAAAAAGTTTATTAATTACTTTTTCACGCATCAGTTCCAGTACATTTAATAAACCTTCCATATTCAGTTTCCAACCTTGTTCCGGATATTTTTCAGCTGTTGCTGATAATAAAGCTGCAAGAAGATAGACCTCTTTTAC
>CAIWVW010000067.1 GCA_903916255.1 uncultured Bacteroidota bacterium | reverse complement strand
AGAACTTGATGGTGGCAAATTAATTGTAAATTTTCCGTTGTTCGGATTAGGATAAAGATATATCTGATTGCTTAAAGGTGCTTCATCGCTTATTCCCGTAGAAAGCTTAACAGTAACTTCCCTTACCCGGTTATTAAATACATCGCCAATCCAAAAATCTCCATTCGCATCGGCTGCTACCGCGAAATCATAATTGAATTCTGCTGCGGTTGCTGGGCCTCCATCACCGCTAAATCCGGATTGGCCATTACCTGACACAGTAGTAATTATTCCGGAAGTGTTTACCATCCGTACCCGATAGTCATCACTGATATACATATTGCCCATTCCATCGAAACATAATCCCGTTGGTGCAGTTAGTTCTGCTGCAGAAGCGGGCCCTCCATCCCCACTATAATTGGAAATACCGGCAATGCCTGCCACCGTTGAAATAATTCCCGATGTATTTACTTTTCGTATAACCCTGTTTTGTAAATCCGCTATATAAATATTTTGAGCACCGTCAATTCTTACTCCAGAAGGGCCATGTATTTCAGCTGCGGTAGCCGGGCCTCCGTCTCCTGAATAGCCGTTAACGCCATTACCGGCAAAGGTGTTAATTATGCCGGAAGTGTTCACAATGCGGATATGGCTAAATGTTTCATCGGCTATGTATACATTGCCTGTGGTATCGACACATACATCAGAAGGGCCGTTCAGTTCGGCGGCAGTGGCCGGGCCTCCGTCTCCGCTAAAGTTGGTAAATCCATTTCCGGCTATATTCCTGATTATTCCGGAGGTGTTTACTTTCCGAATGCGGTTGTTGAAAAAGTCGCCAATGTAAATGTTCCCTTTCTTATCTATAAATATACCCTGCGGAGCATTTATTTCGGCAGCAGTAGCCTGCCCGCCATCGCCACTAAAGCCTCCAACTCCATTACCAATAATGGTGGTAATAATTCCTGATGTGCTTATCATTCTTACCCGGTTATTACTCTGGTCAGCAAAAAATAAATTTCCGGTGGTGTCAGCATACAAACCTGCAGGATTCTGAATTTCGGCGGCAGTAGCCGGCCCCCCGTCACCGTTATATGCCCCGGTTCCGGTTCCTGCAACGGTATTTATATTTTGAGCTGATAAAGCGGAAAGGCTAAAAGAAAAAAAAACCGGCAAAAAGTACTTTTTGCATGATGTAATGATTCTCATGGCGTGATAGATTTAGTTAGACAAGAATGTTTACTTCACAAATTTAAGAAAAATGCCTTTATTAACAAGCAATAGGAAAGAAATTCGAAAATATCTTTGTCAAGGATTTTGTCTTACCTATTGCTTATTAATAAGGATATACTAATTTTGCACCCCGTTATAAAAAATAACATTCCCCGATAGCTCAGTTGGTTAGAGCATCTGACTGTTAATCAGAGGGTCACAGGTTCAAGTCCTGTTCGGGGAGCCAAAATGATTAAAGGGTTGAATAATATTCAACCCTTTCTTTTTTATTCTAAATTACAATCTGAATACGCATGCCTATCTCATAAAATCATTCTTTTACATTATCTACTCTCCCACAAAAAAAGGCGAACCAAATGGTTCGCCTTTTTTATTCAGCTGT
>CAIWVW010000066.1 GCA_903916255.1 uncultured Bacteroidota bacterium | reverse complement strand
GCGCCATACACCTATGCATGGAGCAATGGACAAACGAGTGTAACAGCCACGGGGCTTAGTGCAGGCACCTATACGGTATTGGTAACCGATGCCAACGGATGTACTGCAACTGCAACTACTACATTAACTAATCCGACACAACTTTTTGCATACATCGGGACTTCTGTAATAAACGTAAGTTGCAATGGAGGAACGAATGGAAGTGCCACTGCATTTGGACTTGGCGGTACTTCTCCATATACATATTCATGGGCGCCAAATGGCGGAACAAATGCCACAGCTTCCGGGTTGAGTGCAGGAATTTATACCGTAACTGTTACAGACAACAATGGATGTACAGCTACTGCAACCGTATCTATTACTCAACCGTTAGCTATAACATTGACACCAACTGTAACTGCGAATGAAAGTTGCAACGGAGGTTCAAATGGTATTGCCTCTGTATCGGCAAGTGGAGGAGCATCACCTTATACCTATGCATGGACGCCAAACGGAGGCACTAATTCTTCGGCTACAGGATTAAGCGCAGGTAATTATACAGTAACAGTAACTGACAAGAACGGATGTACTACCACCACGAGTGTAAGTATTACCCAACCCGCTGCAATTTTCTTATCGGCGCATGTAACCGCTAATTTGGGTTGTAACGGATTTGGAACCGGAAGTGCAAGAGCCAGTGTTAGTGGTGGAACAGGACCATATACCTATTCATGGTCTCCGAGCGGCGCAACAACTGCTAATGCTACTGGTTTATCTGCCGGAACGTATACGGTAACCGTAACAGATAATAATGGATGTACTTCAACAGCAAGTGCTACAATATCTCAGCCTGCACCTATCAGCGACAGTGTTGCATCTATTAACCAACCATTGTGCAACGGCAGCAAGGGTAGTGTTACAATAGGAACAAGCGGAGGAACATCACCTTACACATATACCTGGACTCCGAACGTAAGTTCCACATCATCGGCTTCCAATCTTTCAATTGGAACCTATAGTGTAACAGTTCTGGATTTTAATGGCTGTGTTGGTTCAACGGTGGTATTTACCATTACACAACCGGGTGTAATTCGCGACAGTATTGTAAAAGCATCCACTGTTAATGAATTGTGCAATGGCTCCGCCACCGGAAGTGCAACGGTAGGTGTGAAATATGGAACATCTCCTTATACCTACAGCTGGTCGCCAAGCGGTCAAACGAATGCAACAGCTACCGGGCTTTCTGCCGGTACATATTCAGTAACTATAACAGATAAAAATGGTTGCACCGGAACAGTTGCTACGGTTACCATAACACAGCCCACCGCTGTTCGCGACAGCATTTCAGCTATCACCAATGTGAATTGTAACGGCGGAAACAGCGGCAGTGCTACAATTGGTGTGAAAGCGGGAACATCTCCGTATACTTATTCGTGGAGCCCGAATACCAATAGTACCAAAACAGCAACTGGCCTTTCTGCCGGAACGTACACTGTTACTGTAACAGATAAGAATGGCTGTAATAGCACCGTATTGGTTACAATTACACAACCTTCAGCCATAAGGGATAGTTTGGCAAGTATAACCTATCCTGTTTGTAATGGAAGCAAAGGCAGCGCAACTGTTGGAGTAAAAGGAGGAAATGCACCCTATACGTATGCGTGGAGCCCGATAACAAATACAACGGCTACAGCAACCAATCTATCGGCGGGAACATATACAATTACTATTCACGATAATCATAACTGTTCTTCTTCACTTGTATTTACCATAACCCAGCCTGTGGCAATACGCGATAGTATGGTTACCGCCAGTAAGGTAAATGTAACCTGCAACGGAGGTACCAATGGAAGTGCAACAGTCGGTGTAAAATATGGAACTTCTCCATATACTTACAGCTGGTCGCCGGGCGGACAGACAACTGCAACCGCGAGCGGATTAAGCGCCGGAACATATACAGTTACTATAACCGATAAAAACGGTTGCACAGGAACAGCAGCTGTTACTACCATAACCCAACCGGCAGCTATCCGCGACAGCGTTTCTGCTATAACAAATGTTGGATGTAATGGTGGAAACGGAGGCAGTGCTACTATTGGTGTAAAAGGCGGAACGTCTCCTTATACCTATGCTTGGAGCCCTAATACAAACAGTACAAAAACAGCTACCAATCTCTCGGCCGGAATGTACACGGTTACAGTAACGGATAAGAATGGTTGTAGCAACACTGTATTGGTAACAATTACACAGCCGACCGCTATTCGCGACAGCTTGGCAAGTATCAGTTATCCGTTATGTAACGGAAGCAAGGGCAGCGCAACTGTTGGCGTAGCAGGCGGAACATCTCCGTATACATACGCCTGGAGCCCGATTATCAATACAACTGCAACAGCTACCAATCTTTCTGCGGGAACGTATACGGTAACAATTCATGACAACCACAATTGTAGCTCGTCATTAATCATTACGGTAACGCAGCCTTCGCTGATACGCGACAGTATTGTAAGAGTATCCACGATTAACGAATTGTGCAACGGAGCAACTAACGGAAGTGCAACAGTCGGTGTAAAATTTGGTGCCCCTCCATACACTTACGCATGGAGCCCAAGTGGACAAACTACTGCTACCGCAACCGGATTAAGTGCCGGAACCTACACGGTAACAATTACCGATAAAAATGGTTGCACAGGAACAGCTACTACTGTTACTATCACACAGCCGAATGCTATTCGTGACAGTTTGTCAGCTATTTCTTATCCGCTTTGCAATGGCGGAACCGGCAGTGCAACTGTTGGAGTGAAATACGGAGCCTCTCCATTCACATATAGCTGGAGCCCGAATACGAACACTACTGCTAGTGCAACGGGGCTTACAGCTGGCAGCTATACTGTATTGATAACCGACAAGAATGGTTGTAACTCTACGTTTACATTTACGGTAACCCAACCGGGTGTAATACATGACTCTATTAGCGTTAAAACTAATGTAAGTTGTTATGGAGCTAATAATGGCAGCGCAACAGTAGGTGTAATGAACGGAACAGCACCATATACTTACAGCTGGACTCCGAATGTCAGTTCAACAGCAACTGCAACGGGATTAAGCATCGGTACCTATTCGGTAACAGTAACCGATAAAAATGGTTGCCCTGGCAATACATCTACATTTATGATAACTCAACCTACCGCAATTCACGATACGATTAGCATATTATCGGAAGTGGGATGTAATGGTGGAAACGGAGGAATTGCATCTGCCAATGCAAGCGGAGGAACAAGCCCTTACACATACCTCTGGTCGCCAAGTGGTCAAACTACTTATTCAGCCAGCGGATTAACTGCAGGTACGTATACTGTAACAGTTACTGATAATAATGGATGTACAAATTCATTAGCTGTCGTAACCATTACGCAGCCTGCCGCTATGCGCGACAGTTTGGTAACTATCAGTTACCCCTCATGTAACGGAAGCAAAGGAAGCGCAACTATTGGCGCAACGGGTGGAGCTTCACCTTATGTGTATACATGGTCGCCAAGTGTAAGCACTACGGCAACAGCTACTAACCTTACTGCCGGAACATACACGGTAACCATTCATGATGCACATAACTGCTCTTCAACGTTTATTTTTACAGTAACGCAGCCTGCCGCTATCCGCGATAGTATGATTGCTGCAGATAAAGTAAATGTGTTGTGCAACGGTGGTTCTAACGGCAGTGCAACTGTCGGCGTGAAATATGGAACATCTCCATATACCTATAGCTGGACGCCAAGCGGACAAACTACGGCTACCGCATCCGGACTAAGCGCAGGTACATATACGGTTATCATTACCGATGCAAATGGTTGTACAAGTTCTGCTACCACCACTACCATTACGCAACCCGCAGGGGTAATTCGCGACAGCGCATCTGCAGTTGCAAATGTTGGATGTAATGGTGGAAACGGAGGTAGTATAACCATAGGTGTAAAAGGCGGTTCAAGCCCATATACATATGCGTGGTCGCCAAACAGTAATACAACCTATCACGCAACAGGCCTTACTGCCGGAACTTATACTATAACTGTAACCGACAAGAACGGTTGCTCGGGCAGTGCGGTAGTAATTACTATAACGCAACCTGCGGCAATTAGAGATAGTTTGGCAAGTGTATCGTATCCGTTATGTAACGGAAGCAAGGGCAGCGCATCCGTTGGTGTAGCAGGAGGCACATCACCATACACCTACGCATGGAGCCCGATTACGAATACTACTGCAACGGCTACTAACCTGTCCGCAGGCACTTACACAGTAACCATACATGACCAACATAATTGTTCATCTTCTCTTACAATTACCATTACCCAGCCTGTGGCTCTCAGGGATTCTATGGTAACAGCAGATAAAGTGAATGTATCGTGTCATGGTGGCGCTAATGGAAGTGCAACTGTAGGTGTGAAATATGGAACATCTCCATATACCTATAGTTGGTCGCCAAGCGGACAAACCACAGTAACAGCAACGGGATTAAGCGCCGGAACATATACCGTAACTATTACCGATGCCAACGGTTGTTCAGCCAGTGCACTTACCACCACCATAACGCAACCTGCCAGCGGCATACAAGACAGTGTTGCATCTATGACGGGCAGCATATTGTGTAACGGCGGTTCAGGTGTAACGGCAACCATTGGTGTGAAAGGCGGTTCAAGCCCATATACATACTTGTGGTCTCCTGACGGATATACCAAAGCAAGTGTGTCGGGCCTTTCTGCCGGAGTATATACGGTAACTGTAACCGACAAGAATGGTTGCTCCAATACCAACCTGGTTACCGTAACTCAGCCTACCGCTATTCACGACAGTGTTGCCAGCATCACCTATCCTGAGTGTGTAAGCACAGGCAAAGCAACAGTGGGTGTAATTGGCGGAACAGGCGCCTATACCTATACTTGGAGCCCAAGCGTAAGCACAACGGCTACCGCAACGGGCCTGCCTGTAGACAGCTATACGGTTACTGTGAAAGACCACAACGGATGTTCTCAATCTATTGTAATAACTATTACACAGCCTACGCCAATGCGCGACAGTATTGCAACAACCAGTTGCAATGACTTTGGAGGAACAGCCAGGGTGGGTGTGAAATACGGAACTCCTGCATACACCTACTCATGGGCGCCAAGCGGTGGAACCAATGCTACGGCATCAGGCTTGTCTGATGGCAGCTACACCGTAACGGTTACCGATGCTAACGGTTGCAGTGTTACATCTTCCGTAGCCATTACATGTCCTCCGCCTATTGTGAAAGGCAAGGGCAAAACGGGAGATACCTGCTGTCCTCCGGCCGGATTGAGCAACGTAAATATTTATCCGAACCCGACCACCGGGGAGTTTACCGTAAGCGGATTGGTACAAGGACAAATATTGCAACTGTACGACTATGCAGGCAACCTTATAAATACAGTAACTGTCGATAAGCCTGAAATGAGATTGAACATCTCGGCTCAGCCAAACGGCATCTATCTGGTAAGGATAGTCGACAAAGACGGAACACTGGTGAGCCAGAAGAAAATAGTTAAGACTTGGTAATTGTATAAACTAAAATAGGCCTCTGTTGAACCACCCTCTGAAAAGAGGGTGGTTTTTTTTATGGGTGATAGATTTATACGCAACACTTTTATGCAGTTTATAAATGCAGCATAAACACATACTATGCTGATTATTAATTACTAATTATTAATTACTAATTAAACACTACTGTTGCGAATAAGTTGTGTGGCAAATGGGAGATAAATGCCATACAATAACCCAAAGCTACCATTTAATAAGTGAAAGCCACCGTATAATAAGTGGGAACTAGAGCAACCTTGAGGAATAGTTATCTTTACAACATGAAAAAAATACTTTTTGCTTTTTCAACTTTAATACTTTTCTCTTTATCTACTCATGGGCAAAGTTGGTTATGGGCTAAACAGGCTACACCAGGGAGCAAATCATCGTTCGGTGAACCCTTAGGTGATCACACAATTCAACTTGATAAAAGTGGGAATATTTATAGCGTCGGATATTTTGTTGATACATTAATTTTTGGTTATGACACATTAAAAACTAGAAGATATCGTTTGATTGATGCTTATTTAGTTAAGTACTCATCGAATGGCAATGCAATATGGGCAAAGCAAAGTTTAGGTTATTCTGAAACAGAAGGTAATTCATTAGCCGTTGATAAAATGAATAATTCTTATATCACTGGAACTTTTTACGATACAACTCTATTTGGACCATATATTCTACCCGGGCTATCCACGAATGTGTTTATCGCCAAATATGACTCAAACGGTAGTTTACTATGGGCTCATTCAGGGGAAAACACTCCCGAGGCTTGGGGAAACTCAGTCGCTGTTGATGATTCAGGGAATACCTTTATTACGGGATGGTTTCTTGATAGCGTCTCATTTGGCATATTTACATTAAAATCTAATATAATACAGATGTTTTTAGTAAAGTATAATCCAAGTGGTGGCGTAGTTTGGGCGAAACAAACAACTAAGGCAACCAGTAATGGAGGTGCAGAGGGTAATACAGTTATTGCCGACCATAATGGCAATATTTACATAGCTGGAAATTTTGGTGATACCGTTATTTTTAGTGGAGACACTTTGTATAATCCTGAACAGGATATATTTTTAACAAAATATGATAGAAACGGTAATGTTAAATGGGTAAAAAAGGGGAGGTCGCCTAAAGGAAATTCTTTAGCAACACCATACTGTTTAGCCTATGGAGGAGATAACGATATATATTTAACAGGCTATTTTCAAGATACTTTATTGATTGGAAGTAATAAGCTAATAGCATATCCATATACGGAGGCCTTTGTCGCCAAATTTGATACTGATGGACAAAATATATGGGCAAAACAAACATATTCTTTAATTCATAACTATTATTGGGTTGGTTCTTCAATAGCATGCGATACTCTAATAAAAGGGGGTGCGAATTTAGTTTTAGTTGAAGCAGGTCCTTCGCCTCATAAGGTTATATTTAGTGCCGACACATTTGAGTTAAATAATTCATTCAACAGTGCCACTTTACTTCTTAGAATTGATTCATCTGGTCAAGTGTTATGTAGAACTGTATTTGATGAGGGTAATGAAGATGATGGTGATGGAATTATTACTAATAAATCAGGCACCCTTGTTTATATTGCAGGAGATATTGATGATACTACAATTTTCGGTCCTGATACCTTAGTGTATGGAAATGATGTTACTTTTTTAGCACAATGGCAACCATGCAATGACACACTAATTGTAACCTCCGCACCTCCTACAATACAACCATCCATTACCCTCTACCCCAATCCCTCCAACGGCATTTTCACCATTTTGACTGTAGGGGTACAAAATTTTGTGCCCGCAACTATTGAGATTTATAATATGATGGGGGAACAAATTAAAAGCGAAGAACTAAAAGTTAAGAGTGAAGAAATTAACCTATCAAATGAACCTAATGGGGTTTATTTTTATAGGGTGTTGAAAGAAGATGGAGGGTTAATTGGAGAAGGAAAAATAATTATTCAGCATTAGGCTTTTTCCTCTTTGCCACTTTCTTTGCATTCTCGGCAGAAACTTTCAGCATATCAGAAAAACTGCTGGTGCCAGCTATTTTCTGTTCGTACTTTTTAGCGCGTATTCTTCTTCGTTCCGCTTTCGGCTTTTTCATTCTTCAAAGATACGAAATCGTATCCTTGTAAAATCCTTAATTCACTTTTATAGCGGTAATGGTGGCATTCCTTACATAGTAAGTGCTCGAACTTGGAAATACAACAGATTGTATGTTGTAAGTGGTGCTTCCGGCAATGGTAACCACTGCCTGTGTAGACCAGGGCGCCCAATAGGTATTGCTTCCATAAAAAGAGCCTGCGCCCCACACATTGGTTCCATCGGTAAGGGCCAGTTCTCCGCCTAAAAGGGCGTGCGTATTTAAAAACTCTGCGCTGGCAATAATCAGGTAAGTACCGGCTTGGGTAAGCACCAAGGGCAATGTTCCGCCCGTAACTGTTTGCCACGAAGTGGAATTGGATGTGAACCCGGCTGTGGTTTGAGAACCTGCCGCTGCATTATTCACATGTGTTTGTCCGGCAGTTGCATATATAGTTTGCCACGTTGGTGCTGCTGCACCGTTACTCATCAGGTATTGCCCCGATGTTCCGGCAGCGGTAATATTGGAGCCTGCCCCTGTGCCGTAAAATATGCCGCCCGCTGTGCCTTGTAAGGATACTACGGGTGCTCCTGAAGTGGGGGTTACTACAATGGGAGCTGTGCCTGTAATGCTGGTTACTGCACCCATAGAAACCCAGGTGCTGGCGGTATTGTTCCAGTAATATAACCCGGCAGGCACTGCGCCGCCTGTGTTATAAACTATCATTCCGTTCGAGTTGGCAGCGGAGCCAGGTGCACCCAATAAAGTAAATGTGCTGAGCGAAGTAAGCGTAACATAGGGCGGTAATAATCCCGTTTGTCCTGCGGTATTGTTATTGCTCAAATCGAGTATGGCGCTTACATAAGCGCTGTTACCGCTGGTGTTAATAGCCACATTCTGTGAAAAAAGCGCGGCAGATAACCCCAATGAAAATAAGGTAATTATATATTTTAAATAGTTATTTCGCATAGACTATAAATATATAATACTGTAATTGTGTTTTGGTTTCATTTTTCGGGGAATTACTGCGCAAAATTAAGCCATGCAGGCCACTTTCCGGTAGGCAGGAAAGCGATTTAACCAATGCATAATACTAGGATAACAAACCGGCAGGTTTGTTAACTATTTGTGCCGCTTAATTTAATTGAAACGTATTGCACCTTGCATTAAAAAAATAAGGAGGCTGCTTAGCCTCCTTATTTTTTTTACAGGTTTTGTTTCCGCAGGAAACGCTGTTGACCGGATTATTTTATTTTATTGGATAATCCTACAATAGTGCCATTAACGCCTTTGGACGAGAGTTCTTTTAATCCTTCGGCTGCTGCCACAGAAGTAGAGTAGAAGCCATAATAATAGCAATAGTATCCATTTTCATAACGGATATGATAAATGCCCGATACTCCTTTAAAATCAGGTGCATTATCTTGCAATTCCGTCATAGTTGCCGTAATCTGGATAGCATAACCTGCGGGAGCAAATGCTGCGGCAGTTGTAACGGGGGCTTTAGCTTCCGGTGAATTTATAGGCAGCCATTGAAACTGAACACGGCGGTTCACTTCTTCTTTCACCCTGTCGTAAATTCCTTCGGTAAGCAGGGGAGGGTGTGGGCCGAAACCAACAGTTCTCACCCTGTTTTTTTCTATTCCTTTGCTTAGGATATATTGGGCGGCGGCATTTGCGCGCTGGTTCGATAACATTTGATTATACTCCTCCTGTCCGCTTATATCGGTGTATCCGTTTATCTGCACCATCTGGTCAGTATTTTTTTGCAGGTATGCTACAATCTCATTTAATTTGGCAACCGCATCTGCACGTAGCGTAGCTTTATCCACATCGAAATTAATATGCAAATCTAACGGCGGCGGTGCAGGCGCAACTTTTACCGTATCTGCTTTCGGAGGTGCAACAACCACCGGTGGAGTTGGCGGCGCTTTTTTATAACCGATAACATAAATGCTTGTGGTAAGGTCTTTATCATCGCCCATGTCGAAATAGTATATATCATCGCTGCCTTTTCCTCCGTTTCTATTGGAGGAGAAGTAGCCTGTTTTACCGTCTTTCAGAAATGCCATTCCGAAGTCATCTGCCGCAGAATTCAGCGGCGCTTTTAACGGAATAGCTTGCGTGTATTGTCCGTTTATCAATTTAGAAACGCAAATGTCTAAACCGCCAAATCCTGCAAAGCCATCGGAAGAGAAATAAAGATTATCTGCCGAATCGAGGGCCGGGTAGTTTTCGGTGCCTGCCGTGTTAATCATAGGCCCTGCATTTACAGGAGGCCCCCAGCCTGCGCCATCGCGCGTGCAATAATAGATGTCGGAATTACCGAAACCGTTTTTCATATCCGATGCAAAGTAAAGGCGGCTTCCATCATGCGATAAGCATGGATGCGCCACCGAAAAGCTATCGCTGTTAAGATAAAAAGCTGTTACGTTCGACCACTTGCCCGCTTTCATTACTGCATAATAAATTTTGCTACGTTCTATGCCCAATGTTTTTTTCGCGCTTCCTTTTAAAGTCTTGTCTACACGGGAAAAATAGATGGTGTCATAATTTTTTGAAAAACTGGCAGGGCCGTCATGATACTGGATATTGATTGTATTATCAAGCGGTGTTGCTTTGCCAAAAGAGGTATCATTACCTGCGGAAGATGCACTGTACAGTTCCAGAAAATGGGCCCCGTTCCATTCATCCACTTTGGCATGTCCTTCATTTTTCCGGTCGGATGTAAATACGATGCCTCCTTTATATAACACCGGGCAAAAATCTGCATCGGCGGTATTTAAAGAACTCACATTTTTTACGCTTATAGGTAAATCGCCTTTGTGGTCTTCCACTACCAGGTCGCATGAATTCAAATACATTTTACCTCTCGGGTCGGCAGGTTCCATTTCTTTGTATTTCTGGAATGCAGCCTTGGCATCATCATAGCGTTCGCTTGTTTTCAGCATCCATCCATAATAAAGGTAAAACATAGGGTTTTTATATTCACCCATAGCGTTCACCTTATCATACGCCTTCAGCGCTTCCGGATAGTTGCTCATGTTCCTGTAGCATTCTCCCAGTTTAAAATAAACATCAGCCGTTGGAGTCGTTTGTGCCTGCTTTTGATAGAGCTGAGCCGCACCATAATAATCCCAATTGTTATATAACTTGTCGGCTTTCTCAGTTTGTGCAACTGCAATAAAAGAGGACCCGGCGACGATGATTAATGCAAGTAATGTTTTTTTCATTTCAGTTTAAAATGCGTGTTATACTAAAAATATCTTGGGTTCACCATGCGTGTTTTGTCGCTTTTGGCTAAATCCCATCCCAACATAATTTCATGTGTGCCGGTGGAATAAGAGCCTGCCGGATTCAGAAATAAGTCATACGAATAACCAATGCGGAACTTGTTGCCCAAATCATATTCAAGGCTGATAACAAGGTCGTTGTTCGAGCCTATTCCGCTTGTAATACTGTTGCGTAAGCCTATTCCGATAAAATACCGTTCCTTATAAATAATGGTAGCATCCAGTTCTTCCAACGCAGGCGCTGCCTGAACATATTGTACCAGTGCCGAAGGCCTGAGCGCTACATTGTCGCTCAGTTTGGCAACATATCCGGCGGTAAGATAATATTGCCTGTAGAACATAGAAGTGGGCACAGCCGTTATGGGTGCGCTTTGCAATTTCCAGTCACTTTGAATTAGGTGCGTTGCCGAAACTCCTACATAAAAATTTTGTTTGTAAAGATACATTCCAAAATTAGCATCCGGAACCATTGAGGACATATTGCTGGTCGGGAATGCAGGGTCGTTCGGGGTTTCGACATTAATTTCACCGAAGTTGATTCCCACATTATTTAATGAGCCTGCCAGCCCGAATGCCAGTTTGGTATCTTTAGCAACGTGTATGCTGTACACAAAAATGGCTGTCGCAGAGGTTACTCTCAACGGCCCTGCCTGGTCGTTGTATAATTGCAGCCCGACTCCGATATTATCGCCCAACGGCATGTGCGCGTCCAGCGTCTGCGTAACAGGTGCGCCTGTAATGCCACCCAGCCACTGGTTGCGATAGCACAACGTTCCGGAAAAAGTTCCACGGCTGCCTGCATAGGCCGGGTTAACGGTGAGCGGGTCGAAGAAATATTGGGAAAAGTTTGCCTGCTGCTGCGCCGATAACTGAAGGGCAAATACTATCCCTGTTACGGTTGTAATTATTTTATATCTCATAGTCCTTAATTTTTAATTCGTGATTTGTAGTGAGTTTTTTAGCGTTTGATAAATACCCATCCTGTTTTCTGGGTGCCGTCGTAATTAATAACATAGTAATAAGTTCCATCAGGTAAATCTTCACCCGACATATTCTTGCCCTCGAATCGAATGGTACTGTTATTATAATTGGTTCCTTTCCAAACCTCGCTCCCATAGCGGTTCAGCACAACCACAGTATTTTCAGGATAACATTCCAGCATCGGTATGTTCCACCAATCGTTTATTCCGTCGCCATTCGGCGAGAAGCCATTATAGAATGACATATTGACAGGGGTAACAGTTACAGAGCTTGTCCCCACACATCCGGTGGCGCTATCAGTTTCAATTAAAACATAAGAAGTAGTAATTCCCGGATTTGCAATAGGCTGCGCTATAACATCAGAGCTCAATCCGGTGGAAGGCATCCACAAATATGTATAGCCACTTGCAGCAGGGCTGCCTAATGTTACTCCGGTTCCGCAAGCCAGTTGGTCGGTTCCTGCAAATGGCGTTGGCAGCGGGTTTACAATTACAGTAACCGAATCGCTGTTGGAACATGTGCCGCCTAAGTTTGTTACTAATAAAGTATAAGTGGTGGTAACGGTAGGGCTTGCCACAGGCTGTGGAACAGTATCTGAACTTAACCCGATATTGGGTGACCAAACATAGGTATTACCCGCAACGCGCGAACCTCCGATGGAAGTAGAACTTCCTTCGCAAATGCTTTGGTTTGAACCAACTATAACAACCGGCAATGGAGTTACCGTAATAGTAACATTGCCGGTGGCAGAACATCCGTTGTTATCGGTAACTACTATTGTGTAGGTAGTCGTTACGGTTGGGTTTACTAAAATGCTCGTGGTTGTGCCCGAAGTATTCCACAGGTAAGTGTATGGAGCTGTCCCTCCTGTAGCACTTGCAAAAAGCGTATCAGGGCTTCCTGCGCATGTATTTTGGAATGTTGCAGTTGCAGTTGCCGCCAATGCAGATGGTGCCGTAATAGTAATAGTAGCAGTTGCCGAACAACCATTATTATCAGTAACAGTTACGGTATAGGAACCTGCCGAGAGTCCGGTAGCATTGGCATTTGTATTTCCGCCCGGATTCCAGGTATAGGTGTAGGGTGATGTTCCTCCGCTTGCTGTTACCGTTGCGCTGCCCGTGTTTGTGCAAGCTGTAGCATTTGCATTTACTACAGCTGTAGCAGTTATTGTTGGAGGAGCAGTTATGGTTACCGTGGCAGTTGCCGAACAGCCATTGTTGTCGGTGATAGTTACCGTATAGTTTCCGGCAGATAATCCGGTAGCATTTGCATTGGTATTTCCACCGGGGCTCCATGCGTAAGTATAAGGAGAAGTTCCACCTCCGGCAGTTGCGGTTGCACTTCCATCTGCTGTACATGCAGAAGCATTGCTATTAACAACTGCTGTTGCAGTAATGGGTGCCGGGGCTGTAATGGTGATTCTTGCAGTTGCGCTGCAACCATTATTGTCTTTGACAGTTACAGTATAAGAACCTACAGAGAGTCCTGTAGCATTAGCATTTGTGTTTCCACCGGGGTTCCATGTATATGTATAAGGTGAGGTTCCGCCACCTGCTGTAACTGTGGCACTACCTGTATTGGCACAAGCCGATGCAT
>CAIWVW010000065.1 GCA_903916255.1 uncultured Bacteroidota bacterium | reverse complement strand
GAAGAGAACCCACTGCACACCTACCAAGATACAGGAACCTACTGTGCCACATTGGTAGTAGTGGATTTGCATGGCTGCGTGGATAGCGTAACCCAATGCCTCGTTGTGAATCCGGTATTTACAGTCTATATACCCGATGCATTTACGCCAAACGGCGATGGGATAAACGATGTATTTATGCCCAAAGGTTCCTATGTAAGAAATTATGAAATGTATATTTATGACCGCTGGGGGCAACAGTTATTCCATAGCACCGATATGAATAATGGTTGGAACGGAACCGTTGATAATGGTTCACGTATTTGCCAGGAAGACATTTATGTTTACCTGATAAATATAACAGATAGCCAGGGGAATAACCATTCCTATTCGGGCAAACTTAATTTGCTTAAATAAAATTTTCACATATGAATCAGTATGCAATTGCTGTCCATGGCGGGGCAGGAACGATATTACGCTCAACCATGACCCCAGAGAAAGAAGAGGCATACAGGAAAGGGCTGTCTGATGCTATTGCTGCCGGAGAAGCCGTTTTGAAAAAGAACGGGCATTCTTTAGTTGCAGTAGAAAAAGCGATACGCGTATTGGAAGATAATCCGTTGTTTAATGCAGGACGTGGTTCTGTATTTACAAATAAAGGCAAAAATGAAATGGATGCTTCCATTATGGAAGGAAGAAGCTTGATGGCAGGAGCAGTAACAGGTGTGCGGAATATTAAAAACCCGATTAGCCTTGCCAAAGCGGTGATGGAAAAATCAGAGCATGTTTTTTTGTCGGGAGAAGGTGCTATGAAATTTGCTGAGCTGATGAAAGCAGAACGTGAACCCGATGAATATTTTGTGGTGGCCGAACGATTGGAACAATTGAAAAAAGCGAAAGAGGCCGATAAAACCATGCTCGACCATATTGGTACTGTTGGCTGCGTTGCGTTGGATGTCCACGGTAATTTAGCCGCTGGCACATCTACAGGGGGTATGACAAATAAGAAATTCGGAAGGGTAGGGGATACACCCATGATTGGCGCGGGGACTTATGCCAACAATGCAACCTGTGCCGTATCATGTACAGGGCATGGCGAGTATTTTATACGGGCCGTTGTGGCGCATGATGTATCCTGCCTTATGGAATATAAAGGATTACCGTTAAGCGAAGCGTGTAAAATTGTTGTACAGGATAAATTAGTAAAAATGGGTGGAGAAGGTGGCTTGATTGCGTTGGATGCCCATGGAAATATAGAACTGGCCTTTAATTCCGATGGGATGTACCGCGCCAGCAAAAAACAAGGCGGAGAGATTTTTATTGGAATTTACAGGGATTAAAAGTCGCCACGGATTGCATGGATTTAATAACTAAATATTATACAGCGTTGCTAAGATAATCTGTGAAATTTGTGGCAAGTAATTTATTCTTTTACCTCCTGCACCTTAAAATGCCCAATCGTAAGTTTCTTGGTTTTTAAATCAAAGTGGTCACCGAAGGCCATAACGTGTACTATAAGGTTTTCAATAGATACTGGTTCGCCGATTTCCACATCGGTCATGTTTGTATTTTTCATATGTGTAGCATCCACCAATATTATAAGGCCCGAACCGATGGCTTCCATGCTGTGCCCTTCAGTAATCAATAGTCCGGTGTCTTCGCCAAGGCCGATGCCAAGATTGATGGGATTGGTGGCGCAGGCATAGAGCAACCGCCCAATACGGCCGCGTTGAACGAAGTGCGTATCTATAATTACATTGTTTATAAAACCCAAACCTCCGGTGATTTTTATTTCCCCTTTGCGCAAGGCTTCCGAACTGCTGCCCTGGTAAATCATATTGTTTGAGCTTGCAGCAGCGCCAGCCGAGGTGCCCGAAATAATAAAATCTTCGTTTTCGTATTTCTCTATAAGTAAATGGTGGAATTCAGTACCCCCGATAATAGAGGATAAGCGTAGTTGGTCGCCACCTGTAAACACCACCACATCCGCATGTTTTAGCCTTTCTATTGTTGCGGAATCATTCGCTTCATCGCGGGTTTTAAGGTTGATGACATTTACATCCATCGCATTCAGCGCATGGAACGCATTAACATATTCATTGCCCACCTGCTCGGGAATATTGGATGCGGTGGTAATAATTTCAATTTTCGATAAATTTTTCCGGGAAGATTCAGCAACAATGCGGTTTAAAATACCTTTTTCAAAAAAACGTATTTTGGCTGTGAGGTCCGTTGGCTTTTCGTTAAAACTGCCGATATCCACACTGCCACCTATAATAATCAACTTGCCTTTCGGATTACTCATATGTTAATTTAATGTTGCAAATCTATATAAATAGAAGCTCTTGGCAGGACCCGAAATGCGTATTGTGGGTAACTACTTAATAATGTTTATATCTTTGTCTTTATCCAAGTGTGAAAGTTTATAAAAAAGCAAATAAACCCTGATATGAAAATTATAGATATACGTGTGCTTAGAGGCCCAAATTACTGGTCCAACTTCCGTAAGAAATTAGTAGTGATGAAGCTGGATATAGAGGATTTGGAAAACTTCCCGACCGATAAAATAAAGGGCTTCCCGGAGCGGTTGGAAAAAATGTTTCCGACGATGGTTAAGCACCGTTG
>CAIWVW010000064.1 GCA_903916255.1 uncultured Bacteroidota bacterium | reverse complement strand
CCGTGGCAAGCGGTGGAAATGGATTGGGCCGGTGACGCACTTTGGGGGAAGGAATATTTTTTATAGAAAAAATTACTGCGCACATACATTGCGCAGTGGACAGACATGTTTGTAAAGAATTTGAAGCATAACTCATTAATATATACCTGTATGAAAAACCTCCTATACTCCTTACTATTCACATTTCTAATGTGCTGCTCTACATATGGGCATGCCCAATCTGTTTATCCCATAAAATTTCGGAGCGAACCGGCGGTAAAGCTTGCGGTGGTATGGAATTCCGGTGCCGCCGATCTGGTGGTGTATAAGGTATCTTCTTAAAGCGCCGCCGGAAACAACAACGGTTTGTGGTATTTTCAGTCTTTTCCTGAATCAACTACCAAAAAGATATTTTTTCTCTCTGATACATCCGCTGCGGACGTGAAAATTTCTTTCACCTCTTACCCTGCCAATGCGGGCTGGGTGAACTCCGCTAAGATGTATTTATTGAATTAGGCCTGTCAGTAAGACTTTTGAACCCCATTTGAATCCCCATCAAAAACACTTTTTATGAATCGTTCTATATCCTCCAGAATATTTCCACTCATCTTTTTGCTTTTAAGCGTTACCTCCCTTAGCGCTCAATTGGGTAAATTAGACTCTCTATATTATGGAAATATGGGCCTTGGTGCTGCCTGTCTGGGAGGATTTGTGCAACCCGATTCATCCGTCATCATTTTCGGCCAGTTTGGGAACTGCAATGAGCGGGTTACTCCATGCATCGCCAAAATTAAACAGGACGGCAGCAATGATTATACGTTTAATATTGGAAGCGGAGCTGGTCCTAACGGATATTATGTTACCTGTGTAACAAGGCAGTCAGATGGAAAATTGCTTGTCGGAGGTTCGTTTAGTTCCTTTAATGGAACAACCCCCAAAGGAATCATTCGTCTCAATACCAATGTGAGTACCGACACCTCATTTCATTCTGGAACCGGCTTCAACTCGGCAATCCCACCCTACGCTATTTATGTACAACCGAGCGGCAGCATCGTTTTGGCCGGGTCGTTTGCAGGTTACAATGGGGTTTCCTCACCGGGTATCGTAAGGCTTTTATCCAATGGCACACGCGATACTTCATTTCATTGTGGCACGGGTCCGAATGCCGGTGTTACCAGCATGATTGCCCAACCTAACGGACAGATCCTTGTCGGTGGAAACTTTACCAAGTATAACGGGGTTACCGATTCGGGAATTGCCCTGTTAAATTCGGATGGTTCCCTGGATACCACATTTTCCTTGCAACGCGGACCAGGAGCTGGTAAGGCCATTTATTCACTGGCACTAAAGCCCGGAGGCAAAATAATGGTGGGCGGAAGCTTTACCGCTTGGGCCGGGCGGACTGAAAACTATATTGCCCGTTTGAATTCCAATGGCACTCTGGATACCACGTTTTCAACGGGTACAGGCTTCAATAATTATGTGTATTCCATAATCGTTCAGCCAAATAATCAGCTTGTATTAGGCGGAGGGTTTACCATCTATAAAGGTTCGTCGGCTAATTACGTAAATAGGATGGATGCAGTCGGAGACAGCGATGGCACCTTTAGCGTTTCCACCGGCCCTGACGGAGCGCTCAATTCCGTATTTCTAAACTATGATGGTAAGGTCTTTGCATCGGGTTCCTTTTCTACGGTGGATTCGTTTGCTCTACATAACCTGGTACGGTTGCAAAGTACCGTTGGGATTGACCAAACTTTTTTCTATAACTCAAAGCTGAATTATGCTGCCAACACTGTTGTAACCCAAAGCACCGGCAAAGTAATTCTTGGTGGTTATTTACGAAATACAATGACGTAAACGTGGGGCACATTTTGCGATTAAATACAGATGGGAGTTTGGACACGAGCTTTCAAGGTGGTACTAGTGCCAATGGAACTGTTTACTCACTGTCTATGACTTCAGGAGGACAGATTTTAGTTGGAGGGCAATTCACTCAGTTTAATGGCCACACCACCAACGACATGCTCATGTTAAATAGTGACGGAAGCTACGATAACACGTTTACCGATGATACTATTTCCAGACGAGTGCTGGAGTCGATAATTTGTTCGGTTTGGATGCTTACAATTTTGCTATTAGAGGTAGAGAGTAACAACTTATAAATTTCTTCGGAGTTGTGGGTGATGCTAGTGTTGGTAATCGTATTCGCGGAGTATCTGTTTTTAATCCTTTT
>CAIWVW010000063.1 GCA_903916255.1 uncultured Bacteroidota bacterium | reverse complement strand
GCTCTTACTACGGGAACTTTTACCGTAACCATCAGTGATATTACCCTTCAGTGCGAATATGTTGATATTGGACTTAACGCCCTTCGCATGCTTGACGAAAGTCTTGTGAATGGTAAGGCATACAATAAGGGGACAACCTACAGAACCGCTTCCGTTACGATTCCTTCTGCTGTGGCGGGACAACAGATGCTTCTTGCGGGGGTTCGTGGTTCAAGCGTAAAATCACTTTTTGCTCGGTTTTATGATGGTTCTGCTGTCTCCACCGCTGCGACGGGAACAGTGAATGGTAAATACGACAGTAAAAACCCCAATGTAAATGCTATTAACTTCAATATTGCGGGAACACGCTACCCACAGGTGCCCATTAATCCATTGCTCAACCCTTCACAGGCGTTCCGTGAGACCCAAATGGCAATTGGCGCTTGGAACTCTACACAATTTCAGTCTTGTATTCCTCCCGCTCGTTATTGCATCCTCTCTGCGGGTGGAACAGCGTCATCCGGTACTACCGGTGCTGGAACACAGGATTACAACTATTCCGTGGGTTCTGACCCCGCTAAATTGGCTTCCTTTATCTTTGGTGAAAATGTTGAAATTATCGCCCGTCGGGGTGTTATGTCTGGATTAAACGCCACTTCCGCACCGGTATTTTTGGAATGCAACATTTCAACTGCGAATACTAATTCTCACAATGTATATGTTCAGGCCATGATGGATGTTATTTATGTTCATGATGTGAATTCTGGTGATGTTCAATGTAGATTATAAAGGGTGATGTTCAATAAAATCAATTTATAGCATTATATTTTTATACGAATAATTTTTATAAAAATATATTAAAACATTTTACTTGGGGACTTTTTTTCCCAACTTTGAATGCGTTCCATCACTGGAATAGGAGCTACATCCATCAATTCAACAAGTTCGGCTTGTGGTTTTGGTCTATTTTTTGAACCTTTAGGACGACCTCTCCTATTTTGATTTTCTTGGGTAAGCATAGGATTTTCTTGGACTATATCAGGTGGGTTTTCATACGGGAAAAAATCTTCTTGTGTCGGAATATTTGTTTGATAACGGTTTTCTTCTTGTTCTTGCTGTATTTGTTGGTTTAACGTCCTTGCATTGGTTATTGGTTCTCGGATTGTGTCGGGTTTTGGGGTATTGGTTTGAATGGGTTGTTGATACTGAATTACAACGGGCGGTTGGTTTGCATAGGAAAATGATGATACACCATTCGTAGGGGCGGCGGGTCTCCGTTTTGTCTTTTTCGTTGTTTTCTTCTTACCTTTATCCGTGTTAATCTTTATGTTAATAACATTTTTGTTTTTGTTTTTAATATGAACTTTATTAACCATTTTTATATATTACCCATATATTTTACTTCAGGCGTTGTAGAACTCCGGACGCTTTCATTGCTGCATAGGCGGGTACTGCTTGGGGGGCAACTGCGGCAACACCTGCCCCAAATAGAGGATTATCCACCGCTTGTGCTAAACCTTTAACTCCGTGATGTAGCATTTGTGCGCCTTTCTTAAAAAAACCTTCACTGCTTCCTTTCTTAAAGAACATTTGTTTATATATTCTTAAAGAGAATTTTTTTATTCGTCATCGATTAGTATTTCATCAAACATTTTATATATTTTCTTTGACCTATGAAAATTTATAAGTATCCAGTCGTGAGGGTCTTTAAAACTAATATCGATTAAACTCTGTATTTTCTTTTTATCCATTTGGACAATTTCTTCAAATATAAAATCTAATGCGGATTTTCCTAAATTAAATACAACTAAATTACTAACTAATTGACGAAGCGGTTTCACCAACGCTTGAAAATTTTGTTGCAGTAAAAATACGGTTGTTCTTAAATGGCGCATCTTCGTAATTATTTTTTGTAATACCTTCACTATTTCCGGTTCTTTTAGTTGTGCTTGAAAATCGTCTATAATAAGTAAT
>CAIWVW010000062.1 GCA_903916255.1 uncultured Bacteroidota bacterium | reverse complement strand
TTGCGTGAAACTTGTCGTCGCTGACAATGCGTTGGCTGGCTGTGTCAAGGTTACGCTAGCCGTTGCGGTGCATCCGTTCGCATCTGTTACTGTTACGGTATAGGTCCCTGCACTCATTCCGCTTGCACTCGCATTGCTGTTTCCTCCAGGCATCCAATTATACGTATACGCTGGCGTCCCCCCACTCCCTTGCACACTCGCACTCCCTGTCATCCCTCCATTACATAATATGTTTACACTCGTAATGATTGTTGCGGTAACTCCGGGTGTTTGTGTTACGGTTACAGATGCAGTCGCAATACAACCATTATTATCCGTAACAGTTACGGTATATGAGCCACCTGATAATCCGCTTGCGGTAGCCGTAGTTTGAGCACTCGGGTTCCAGGCATAAGTATAGGGCACAGTTCCGCCTGCAGCTGTAACAGTGGCACTGCCATTGTTACTTGCATTGCATAAAGCATTTGTTACAGATGTAATAGCGGCCGTTAAAAGAGGAGGTTGTGTAAGTGTTATGGAGGCAGTTGCTGTACATCCCATGTTATCTGTAACAGTTACAGTATACGTTCCGGCGGAAAGGCCGGTTGCGTTTGCGGTTGTTTGAGCAGAAGGTGTCCATGAATAGGTATACGGAGCAGTTCCTGCAGCAGCGGTGACCGTTGCAGAACCAGTAGTTCCACCGTTACATAAAATATTTGTGCTGCCCGTTATTGAGGCAGTTACAGCAGGAGTTTGCGTTACAGTTACCGAGGCCGTTGCGTCACAACCATTTATATCTGTAACGGTTATCGTATATGTTCCGGCAGATAATCCGGTAGCTGTTGAATTAGTATTTCCACTTGGATTCCATAAATAAGTATAAGGTACATTTCCACCGGCAGCAATTACAGTAGCACTACCATTACTTAATCCACAGGAAGCTTGTGTAAAACTTGTAGTAGTGGTTATTGCAGTTGGCGGTTGGGTTATGGTTACGGTAGCCGTTCCGGTACATCCATTAACATCTGTAACAGTAACCGTATAGGTTCCGGCAGAAAGACCCGTAGCAGTTGAATTTGTATTTCCTCCGGGATTCCATAGATAGGTATAAGGAGCTAATCCACCCGAAGCAGAAACTGTTGCAGTTCCGGTACTTGCACCAAAACATAAAACATTAGTGCTGGCTATTATTGTTGCTGTAATAGATGCCGTGGTCCATGTCAATACAACCTTACCGTTTGTAAGTGCCGTTCCCAAGCTGGTGGAAGATGCCACGGTATTATTACAGAAAGAACCGCCACCGCCGCCGGCTTTACCGCGAACACCGCCTGTTCCTTTACCACCGCCACCACCATTATAGCCACCGCCGCCACCGCCCGCATTAAAACCACCGCCAGCACCGCCGCCGAAGCCTCCGGCACCGGTATAACCGCCATAAGCCAACCCGCCATATGCCGGTGTCGTTATACTTGTGGGATAAATACCATAACCCGTATAATAGAAAGTTCCGGCAGCTACTACGCCGCCATTCGACAGCCAGCCTGCTCCGCCGCAACCGGAACCGTCATTGGTATTCGAGCCTGCAGAGCCACCATTACCATTAATACCGCCGGCACCGCAAGTATTGCTCAAATCGGGCACAGCAGCTTCCAGTGCGGCAGCCGAGGTATTTGTAGTTTGGGCATTGGGAGCATCTTCATTAATACCTGCTCCGGCACCGCCGCCAGCAACCACAAGCAACGTACTTGATGTGGCATCCCACACATAAGAACCGCCGCCGCCACCGCCACCGTCAACACTACCGTATCCGCCCTGAGCGCCAACAACGATATCTAAAATATGCCCTGGAGTTACAGGTACTTTGCCGGTAATTACTGCTGCCAGCCCTCCTGTTTTCAGTCCCGATACATAATCAGCGTTTCCGCCTGCACCGCCCGTAGCTGCAATAGTAACAGAATCAACGCAAGGTGGAACTGTCCATGTTTGAACGGTTCCTTTGTAATAATTTGAATAGGTGCTTAGGGTAACTATAGTTCCATTCCAGGTGAAAGTTGCAGATTGGCCATTTGCATCTTTTCCAGATAGAAATAAAAATAGCAGGGAAATTAAAAGAAGGTTTTTAGTACTTTTTTTCATCAAGCGGAATGCTTTATTAAATTACTCACAACTACATAATTATATACTACCGGATGCATAACAGGTATTAAATTACTACAAAGTTATATAAAATACTACCCGTCCAATAACACAACGTAAGAATGATGGATTTATTGTCTCCCAACCAGAATGTTATCTTCTTGGCAATTAACCAATAGATACTCGTAATATTTTAAATTCTGTACTTTTGGGATTGCAAACCTCAAAAAAATAAAACATGGAACCCGTTGTAATAAAAAAAGAGTCATATACTTTCCTGAAAACGCTCGCGAAAAATAATAACCGCGATTGGTTCAATGCGCATAAAGATAATTACCTGGAAGCTCATGAGAATATTATTCAATTTGCCGATACATTGCTTAATTTGATGAATAAGCATGATAAAATAGAAACGGAATCGGGCAAAAAGAGTTTGTTCCGCATTTATAAAGACATACGCTTTTCAAAAGATAAAACACCTTATAGTTGTAGGTGGGCCGGAGGTTTTCAACGTGCCACGAAAAAATTGCGGGGCGGATATTATTTTCACCTGGAACCGGGTAATTCATTTTTGGCGGGTGGCTTTTGGGGGCCCGAACCGGATGATTTGAAAAGAATACGTGAAGATATTTCTTTAAATTATAAATAATGGAAAAAACTGTTCGCAGATAAAACACTTAAGAAAGAATTCGGCGGAATAACAGGAGAACAATTAGGTTCTGCTCCGCGCGGATTTGCAAAAGATGACCCGGCTATCGAATTTTTGCGCTACAAGCAATTTATATTGAAGCATGATTTCACTGACGCGGAAGTTTGCAGCCCCGATTTTGCAAAAAAAGTGAACGACCTCTTTAAAAAAATGCGTCCATTTTTGGATTACATGAGCGATGTGCTGACTACGGATGGTAACGGCGTTTCTATTATTTAAAAGAACGAACTCCTGATTCGCGTGATAAAAAAGTTTTTTAAGTTTCTCCTTTTTCTCGTGGTGCTGTTTTTAGTGGCATTTACGCTTCTGTATATTTACATATCGCCTATAGCGAAATATGTAATTGAAAAAAACAGTGTAAAATGGACAGGCCGTCAAATAACTATTGGCAGCATTAATGTTAATGCATTGAATGGCTCGGTAAATATTGCCGACCTGAAAATTTACGAAGAGAAAAGCAGAAAGATATTTTTCGATTGCCACGATATTTACCTGAAGGTAAACCTGAAGAAAATGCTTGGCAAAGTTTACCAGGTGGATGAGGTAAAAATTGTTAAACCTGAGATAAGCATTGTTCAAAATGGAAACGACTTTAATTTCGATGACTTATTAAAACGTTTTCTTCCGAGGCCTAAAACGAAAGCAAAACGTGAACCTGAAAAAACTCCTACCCTGGAATTTTACGTTAAGGATGTTTCCATTTCCAATGGAAACATTACATATAACAATATCCCGATTCATAATGTTTTCAGTATACACAATTTGAATTTCAGCATACCCGAACTTTCATGGAATAAGCCGGCCATGAATATCCATACCGATTTTAAATATGGCACGGGCGGCGATTTCAACATAGATATGGTTTTCAACCGAAAAACATTCGAATATACGATGCGGCTTTTTATCGATAAATATGATTTAGGCCAATATTATGCGCCGCTTAATTCATTCATACGCATTTCGCTGCTGAAAGGATTTTTTACTACCAAACTCAGGATATACGGAAATTTTGATGAAACCCGTAATATCGCCATGTCAGGTTATATTCATGTTAATGATGTGGAGATAAAAGATTCTGCGAAAGAAAAAGTTTTTGCGTTAGGCGAACTCTCCGTAAATATCGATTCGGTAAATGTGCAGCACAATTTATACAATATCCGCAATATAATCCTGCATCGTCCCTACATGCGTTTTGATTATTTTACAAACGGAAACAACATTACGCATATGATAAAATACTCGCCTCCATCTGCCCCGGTAAAAGACACTGCCACCGGCGAAATAAGGCCTGATTATACGAATGTGTTCACCTTAATTGCTTCCAGTTTAAAAATGATGACCGTGGATTTTCTGGATACACACTATCACACCGACAGCGTAGTGGTGCATAAAGGTACTTTCGTATATAACGATTACACGTTAAACAGAAATTTTCATTATACCCTTTCCAATATAAATATTCTTACGGATGAAATTACATCAAAGAAAAACAGTATCCATTTAACGGCAACCGCAGCCCTAAATGACACCGGAAAAATGGCTATGGTGGCCGATGTAACACCCGACCTTAAAAACATTTGCCTGAATTATAACCTGAAGTGTGTCCGTGTTTCCGACTTTAATCCCTACACCGAATTCTATGTCGGCACGCCATTTTTAGATGGCTATATGGACTATCAAAGTACTGACTCAATAGTAAACAGAAATATTGCGAACCAAAATATTATTCATATATCGAATGCCGTGGCCGGAAAAAAAACAGGAGATAAACCATTGTACAAGGTTCCGGTGCACTTCATGGTCTCTTTACTAAAAGATGAGAACGGTGACATTGACCTGAATATACCCGTTAGCGGTAATTTAGATGACCCAAATTATAAACTTGGTGCTTTAATCTGGCATATCATTTCCGACCTGCTGAAAAAAACTGTCAGTTCTCCATTTAAATGGTTATCCAAACTTTTTAAATGGAACCCTGAAGATATGAATCACTTTAAGTTTGATTATATGCAGGATAAACTGGACAATAAGCAATTCCGCAAGTTGGATGACGTGTATAAAGTGCTCGATAAAAAACAGGACCTGAATGTGGAGGTATCACAGGTTACAGATAGCGTGGAAGAAAAATATTCCATAGCCATGTTTAAGGCGAAGGATATGTTCTATCTTGAAACAAACCACATGGTTAGCGACAGCCTTTTGAGTAAACGGAAAAAGAGAAAAGAAATCAGGAAAATCGACAGGATTTCATCGCAGGATTCGCTCTTTGATAAATTCCTGAATGCGAAACTTCACCTGAATGGTTCGGAATTGATACCCATACCCGATAAATGTGTTCAGTTGGTTGGCGATTCCTTATTAAACAGGCAGGTACATAACTTAATGGAGAGCCGCAATCAACAGGTGATGAACTTTTTGGTGAACGAAAAATCGATTGCCCCGGAACGCATCAAAGTGGTTATTAACAGGGACTCCTTATTGGTTAAAGACTTGCCGCAGCCCGAATTTGATGTAAAATATAGTGCGGGTGATGATGATAATTGATTCCGGCACCAAATGTTTTGTTGAAAAGAATTAAATTTCTATTGCCTTAAAATTCAACAGGTAAGCATCACTTCTCGAAACTTCAGTTGAAAACTGTAAAAAGTCACCTAATAAGAATAGGATGCAAATTAAGTTTGCGACATCCTTAAAGCGAAACTTATTTAATTAAGTTACGTTTTAAGGATAAAATTTTAGAACTATTTCCAAACACCCCGCACGGTTATACAAAAGAATAGATTTGCAACATAACCTAAAAAAACAGGATTTAACCCCTAAACTATGAAAAGACAAATATCCCGATTTTTTACTTTCCTTATTGGCTGCCAACTTATAACTGCCAACTTATTAAATGCCCAAACCGGAACTTGGACCGCATTGGCCAACCAATCGCCCAATCAGAATATGGGAGTAATGGTATTAATGACAGATGGAACAGTATTATGCCATAATGCAACAGGCCAAAACTATGGAACAGGATGGGATAAACTAACACCCAATGCGAGCGGAAGTTATGTGAATGGAACATGGACCACCGTCGCATCTATGAATTATGACAGGCTGTTTTTTCCTACCCAAGTGCTTCCAAGCGGAAAGCTTTTTGCCGCCGGAGGTGAATATGGCAGTGGTGCTACCCGTGGTGAAGTATATGACCCTGTTGCCAATACATGGACTAATACAGGTGCCGTTACCGGCAACCAAAATATATATGACGGAAACTCGCAACTTCTTTCCGATGGAAATGTTTTGGTGGGTGTTCAAAATGGTAATAATCCATCTTTCGATAACCTCTATTTTAACCCCGGCACCAATGCTTGGTCCACTGCACCTATTTGTGTTTCTCCTTACAATCATGACGAAGCCGAATGGGTTAAACTACCCGACTATAGTATTCTTTTTGTTGGGATAGCTTCCACTAAGTCCTGCCGATTTGAACAATCTACTGCCACGTGGATTGCGGACGGCTCATTACCTGACAGTATTTTCGACCAATACGGAGAAGAATCGGGAGCAGGCTTTATGCTTCCAAACGGTAAAGCTGTATTTTTTGGCGCAACAGGCCACAATGCGCTGTATACGCCTACCGGAACTACCAGCCCAGGAAGTTGGACCACAGCAGCTTTCTTCCCGAAAATTCAAGGAACGAACACCGGGCAAACAGATGCTCCGGCAGCCATGATGGTAAACGGGCATATTCTTTGTGCTGTTTCACCTGTTGGAACAAGCAACAACAATGAATTTAACAACCCTGTATATTTTGTAGAATATGATTATACCACAAACACATGCACACAAGTTAAAAGCCATTTGCCTGTAATAAATGGAGATTCTATACCGGGTAATAGCTGCTATCAGGTAAATATGCTTGATTTACCCGATGGCAATGTGCTTGTTTCCATTGACCAATCGAACACCTACTCCAAGCAATATTGGATTTATACTCCGGGAAGTGCAGCCATTGCACAAGGCAAACCTACGCTCAATAGTATTTATGAGCCTTCTTGCGGCGTTTACTATGCTACCGGAAAATTATTCAATGGTATTTCGGAAGGAGCCGCTTATGGTGATGACTGGCAAATGTCATCTAATTATCCTATCATACGCCTTACAAACGGCACCAATGTGTATTATGCAAAAACCACAAATTGGAACAGGTTGGGTGCTGTTCAAACGGACAGCCTGGAAGATACAACACAATTCACGTTGCCTGCTACACTCCCTGCCGGAACCTATTCTCTGGTAGTGGTAGTAAATGGATTTGCTTCCAATCCTACTATTTTTACCTACGACCCTTTAAAGGTAACTGCGGCAGTAACAGCCGAGGTATCCTGCAATGGGCAAAGCAACGGCAATGCAACGGCTACCGTTACCGGAGGCAGCACTCCGTACTCCTACAAGTGGGCCAATGCCAGCACCACGGTTTCAACGTCAAACCCATCAGGGCCTGTGCTTAGTGCAGGTACATACACCATTACCGTTACAGATAAAATTGGATGCACAGCAACTGCAACGGTAACTATTACACAGCCTACGGCAGTAGCAATAACAATAGCTTCGCACGTAAATGCAACCTGCGTTACCAAAGGAAGCGCAACAGCAAACGCAGCCACAGGAGGTAAATCACCTTACACTTATGCGTGGTCGCCCAGCGGAGGAACAAGTTTGGCAGCCATAGGGCTTTCAGCCGGAACATATACTATCACTGCAACAGATAACAGCGGATGCACAGGAAGCGTTTCTGTTGTAATTGGTTCAGGCTCTGTAATACGAGACAGTGCTGCAAGCATTACCTATCCTTCTTGTAATGGAGGAACAGGAAGTGCAACCATAGGGTATAAAGATGGTACAGCCCCCTATACCTTTACATGGAGCCCGAATACAAACACTACTGCTACAGCCAGTGGCCTAAGTGCAGGCACCTATACGGTAATAGTAAACGATATAAATAACTGCCCTTCCTCTACTAGTTTTACTATAACGCAACCTACGTTATTAACGGTAACTACAACTGTTAATAGCAATGTAACCTGTAATTCAGGAAATAATGGCAGCGCCACAGCCAACCCTTCAGGCGGCACATCACCCTATACCTATACATGGTCGGGCGGTGGAACCAATGCTACTAAATCAACCCTTACTGCCGGAACATATACAATTACACTAACGGATAAAAATGGCTGTACGGCATCAGCCACCGCAACTATAACACAACCGGCAACACAAGTAACGGTTACAACTTCTATCACGGCAAATGTTACCTGCAATGGCGGAAATACCGGTAGCGCTTCAGCTACTCCGGCGGGGGGTACATCACCCTATACCTATGCCTGGTCGGGTGGTGGAACAAATGCAACAAAAACTGCATTAACTGCAGGAACTTATACCATAACCGTTACCGATAAGGATGGTTGTACAGCAACTGCCACAGCTGCAATTACGCAACCTGCACTTTTAACGGTTGCCGCAAGTACCACCTCCAATGTAAGTTGCAATGCAGGAAATAACGGTTCCGTTTCTGCAACTCCTGCCGGAGGAACTTCACCTTATACATACGCATGGTCTGGCGGTGGTACAAATTCAACCAAAACAACGCTAACAGCAGGAACCTATACAATTACTGTTACAGACCTAAATGGCTGCACAGCAACAGGCACCACCACGGTTACACAGCCTAACGCGTTAACTGTAACAGCACGAACAACGTCCAATGTATTATGCAGCGGCAATAATACCGGCAGTGTTTCTTCTACTCCGGGTGGCGGAACCACTCCTTATACCTATTTATGGACGGGCGGCAGTACCAATCAAACAGAAAGCGGGCTAAGTGCAGGAACATATACTATTACTTTAACGGATAAAAACGGCTGTTCGGCAACGGCTGCAACTACCGTTACACAAACTACTTCGCTTACAGCAACAGCAAGCACTACTGCCAACGAACTTTGCAACGGTGAAAATATCGGAAGCGTTTCAGTCAGCATAGCAGGAGGAACATCTCCTTATACATACCTATGGACGGGCGGCAGCACAAAATCAACTGCCACAGCTCTTACAGCAGGAATCTACACCATTACGGTTACCGATAAGAACGGATGCTCGGCAAGTGCAACAACCACTGTAACACAACCAACCCTATTAACCGCATCGGCTAATATTACATCCAACGCAGGTTGCGTTGGAAATAACGGTAGCCTTTCATCTGTTGTAGGCGGTGGAACATCACCTTATACTTATGCCTGGACCGGAGGCGGTACGAATTCTTCTCTATCTGCTCTTTCAGCAGGCACATATACGTTGAATGTTACAGATGCCAATGGTTGTGCAGCAAGCGCCTCTGCAACTATTACACAGGCAGCGCTTTTAACTTTAAATGACACCATAAATTCCAACGTAGTGTGCAAAGGTGGTAATAGCGGAAGTGCTACAGTTATTCCTTCGGGAGGAACCGCTCCTTATACATATTCATGGACAGGCGGCAGCACCAATGCGACGGTTACAGGCCTTACGGCCGGAACATATACTGTTATTGTAAATGATTTTACAGGTTGCAACGGAACAGCTACTGTTATTATTACCCAACCTGCAATTGGTTTAGGTCTTACAGCAGGGGTAACAACCAATGTATCGTGCTATGGTGAAAGCAACGGTGTTGCTTCGTCTAACCCTTCGGGTGGAACATCGCCCTATACTTATGCATGGACAGGAGGTTCAACGAATTCATTCGCAACAGGATTAACAGCCGGAACTTATACTGTGAATGTAACCGACCATAATGGCTGCACAGCTACCGCACAAGCCATAGTAAACCAGCCAACAGCACTGGTAATAGTGCATGGCTCACAAAATACCACATCCGGTAACTGCATTGGCACTGCATGGGTTGGGGTAACCGGTGGAACTGCGGCCTACACCTATAGCTGGTCTCCGGGCGGTGCTACAACCGATACTATTAAAAGGTTATGCATAGGTAATTATTGCTGCAAGGTAACCGATGCCAATGGCTGTATAGACAGTGTTTGCATAAGCATAGTAACCGGAATACAGGATATCGATAATGCATCTTCCATTCAAATTTATCCTGACCCGAATAACGGAAACTTTACCGTATCAGGATTACTGAACAACCAGGTTATTGAAATATATAACTACCTGGGCCAAATGCTGACCAATGTTATTAGCAACAAGGCTGTGATGCATTTCAATATATCGGGTCAACCCAATGGAATTTATTTAATTCGAATATCCGATAAATCAGGCAATCTGATAAGCCAGAAAAAAATGGTGAAAACGAATTGAGTTAAAGGTTTATAAACTTTTAATAAAAGGAGGACATCTTGTCCTCCTTTTTGTTTATCAGGCATTTATGAATTATTTGAAATTTAACATTGCATAGCTTTTCAAATTGCAAATTTGAGTAGATTTGCAAAAACTACCCTGTTATGAAAATATTTACTTTTCCATCAAGGCTTTTAATAAAAAGCCTGCTGCTTCTTTTTATTTTAAACTTTCAATTATCCACTATTAAGGCCCAAACTACTGTTACATTTTATTTCGACAGTGTAGTTCAAAATTATTTGGTGCCAGCCGGGGTCACCACAATGACTATTACGGCTGTAGGAGCCATGGGTGGAGGAAGCGGAAATGATGTATATGCAGCCGGATACGGCGCGTCTATAACCGGGAAATGCACTGTTACTCCGGGACACAACCTTTCCATAGTGGTTGGGCAACTTGGATATTCGAGCGACTTTTTAAATACCGGCGGCGGCGGCGGCGGGTCTTTTGTTTACGATTCAAATAACTCGACAATATTTGTTATTGCCGGCGGCGGCGGCGGAGAAGGATACTCATCTGTTGCAGGTGGTGCCAATGGTGGAAATGGAGGAATAGTTTATAACTCTCCTTATACTCCAACTGGCAGCCCTCAAGGCAGCGGAGCTATTGTTTCGGGTGGCCATGGAGGTAACAGGGGCGTTAATACGCTGGGTAATGGCCCCGGTGCAGGGGGTGCGGGATGGATTACCAATGGAGACAGTGTTGGCGGAGGCTCCGCCGGAGACCCTTTTGGCGGCCCATTCCCTTGCGGTGGAGGCAAAGACAGGACTAATTTTTTTAATGGCGGAAATGCTTTATCTTATGGGCCTGATGTAAATTATGGCGGATACGGCGGCGGTGGCGGCGGCGGTTATACCGGCGGTGGCGGCGGCGGCGGTTATAACGGCGGTGGAGGCGGAAACGACTTGGGCAATTCCGGCGACGGCGGCGGCGGCGGCGGCGGCGGTTCATACCTGCATGGTACTATAGTGGGCACTCCTACAGCCACCAATGACAGCAATGGCTATGTAATAATTTCTTATTTTCCACCTGTATTGACTGTTACAGCGGCAGTAACAACACAAGTGAGTTGCCATGGCAACAATACAGGTAAAGCCACCGCTACAGCCAGTTATGGTACCCCTCCATACACATACTCATGGAATAACGGACAAACAAATGCGGCAGCAACCGGGCTAAGTGCAGGCAGCTACACTATTACTGTAACCGACAATGCCAGTGCAACAGCTACTGCAGCAGTAACTATAACACAACCGGCGGCTAACTTAGCAATATCAATTGCTTCGCATACCAATGTGCTCTGCAGGGGGACCAATACCGGAAGCGCTACAGCTAATGCCGCTACCGGAGGAACCTCACCATATACCTACTCCTGGACACCCAGTGGAGGAACAGGGCTTACAGCATCCAATCTTACAGCAAACACTTATACAGTTAAAGTTACAGACGCCCATGGATGTACAGCCAGCGCATCTGTAACTCTAACGCAACCGGCATCTGCCGTCGGCATTACTATAGCCTCGCATTCTGATATTCTTTGCAATGGAAACAATACTGGAAGCATTACAGCTAATGGAGCCACAGGAGGAACATCGCCATATACTTATGCATGGGCTCCTGCGGGCGGAAACGGGCTTATTGCATCCAATCTTTCAGCAGCCACATATACGATTACCGCAACAGATAATCAGGGCTGTACAGGAAGCGCATCGGTGGCTGTTACCCAGCCTGCAACTGCGGTTAGTGTAACGATTTCTTCGGAAACAGATGCACTGTGTTTTGGAAACAACGGTACTGCCATTGCCAGTGCAAACGGTGGAACAGGCACTATTACTTATTTATGGAATGATGCAAATTCTACAGCAGGAGCAACTCTTTCGGCACCGGCAGGAAGCTACACGGTAACTGCCAAAGATGCCAATAACTGCACTTCTACTGCAACTGTAACTATTGGGCAACCAGCTTCCGCGGTAAATGTAATTATATCTTCCTCCACCAATGCTTCGTGCTACGGAAATAATGGTACAGCAAACGCCAGCGCAACAGGTGGAACAGGAGCCTTTACATACTCATGGAACGATGCCAACTCTACTGTCGGCGCTACACTTTTGGCTTCAGCCGGAACCTACACGGTAACTGCAAAAGACGCTAATGGATGCATGGCTACAACCTCGGTAACTATTACACAACCTTTATCGGCAGTAACTGTAACCATTACATCGGAAACAGATGCACTGTGCCATGGCAACACAGGTTCTGCAACAGCAAACGCCACAGGAGGAACAGGCGCCTTTACATATTCATGGAATGACGCTAATTCTACAGCAGGCCCTACCCTATCAGCTACCGCCGGAACGTATACTGTAACCGCAAAAGATGCAAATGGCTGCACAGCCACTGCATCAGTTACCATAGGACAACCGGCCAGTACAATATCTGTAAGCATTACGTCGGAAACCGATGCGCTGTGTTATGGAAACAATGGTTCTGCCACAGCCGGCGCAACAGGAGGAACAGGCGCCTTTACCTATTCCTGGAATGATGCTAATTCTACAGCAGGGGCAACCCTTTCGGCCACCGCCGGAACGTATACCGTAACAGCAAAAGACGCTAATGGTTGCACAGGAACTGCTTCAGTTACCATTAATCAACCAGCTTCCGCAGTTAATGTAACCATCAACTCTTCCACCAATATTTCCTGCTATGGAAACAATGGTTCTGCCACAGCCGGCGCAACAGGAGGAACAGGTGCCTTTACCTATTCCTGGAATGATGCCAACTCTACTGTCGGGGCTACACTTTCGGCCACCGCCGGAACGTATACTGTAACAGCAAAAGACGCTAATGGTTGCACAGCTACTGTTTCGGTAACCATCACTCAGCCTTCCTCGCCGGTAACTGTGAGCATCACCTCGGAAATAAATGCACTATGCTACGGAAGCAATGGGTCTGCTACTGCCAGCGGCAGTGGCGGAACCGGCACTATTACGTATAAATGGAATGATGCCAATTCTACCGCAGGAGCAACCCTTTCAGACATTGCCGGAACATATACCGTAACCGCTAAAGATGCAAATGGCTGCACTGCCACCGCTTCAGTAACCATTGGGCAACCATCGAGTGCTATAACTGTAAGTATTTCTTCGGAAACAAATGCTGTTTGTCATGGAAATGATGGCTCTGCCGTTGCTTCTGCAAGCGGAGGAACAGGTACCATTACATACAAATGGAACGATGCCAATTCTACAGTTGGAGCCACCTTATCGGCACTTGCCGGAACGTATACCGTAACCGCTAAAGATGCCAACGGCTGCACTGCCACAGCATCTGTAACCATTGGCCAACCCAATGCATTTACAACTACCATAACTGTTTTGGCTAACCCGACCTGCAATGGAAACGCAACCGGAAATGCAAGCGCAAACCCAAGCGGAGGCTCATCGCCTTATACTTACAAATGGACCAACGGAACAAGCACCGCTGTTTCAACTTCCAATCCTACCGGTGCCGTTTTGCCGGCACACGCATATACATTAACTGTTACAGATAACCATGGTTGCACAGCAACAGCAACGGTAACAATTACACAACCGCAGGCTGTGCGAGACAGTATTATCAATGTTACTAATCCAAATTGCAATAATAATGGAACTGCTACCCTCGGTGTTAAATACGGAACTTTGCCTTATACTTACTTCTGGGCGCCAGGCGGAATGACAACAGCCACCGTAAGCGGGCTGGGCGCACAAACATATACAGCTACTGTAACTGATAATCACGGTTGTGCAGGAACAACGCGAAAAATAGAGATTATTAATACAGGTTCAACCTTGCGTGATAGTATTTCTCTATTGGTAAATGTAGGATGTACCGGCGGCAATGCAGGTGAATTAACTGCCGGAACAAGAGGAGGTATCACACCTTACACTTATGCATGGAGCAATGGAGCTACTGCATACACGGTATCGAATCTTACAGCAGGTTCCTATTCCGTTACCATAACAGATAATACAGGCTGCAGTAATATTCTTATGGCAACAATTACACAGCCTGCCACAGCCTTATCCGCTGTTCAGGCTAGTATTTCATATCCCGAATGCCATGCAGGAAAAGGCAGCGCATCAGTAACGGTATCAGGCGGCACACCGGGTTATAAATATGCATGGGCACCTGTTACCAATACTACCGCAAGCAGTACTAACCTTACCGCAGGCACCTATACGGTAACCGTAACGGATGCGCATAACTGCAAATCGATTGTGAATATTATCATAACACAACCCAATGCTATCCGCGATACCAGTGTTTCCGCATCAAAAGTTAATGTAACCTGTTACGGATTAAGCAATGGCAGCGCTACAATAGGCGTTAAATACGGAACCTCGCCATATTCCTATAGCTGGTCTAACGGGCAAACCAACGCTACTGCCACCGGGTTAACTGCGGGTGTTTATTCGGTAACTGTTACAGATATCAACGGCTGTTCGGGAACAACTGCCGCGATAACCATAACACAACCGGCATCTGCATTATCGGAATCTATCAGTGCCCCTACTTGCACCAATAATCTTGTTACGGCAACAGTTACCGCAGCAGGTGGAACGAGCCCCTATACATATTTATGGTCGCCGGGAGGAAGCACCAAAGCAACTGTTTCAGGCCTTACACAAGGTGTTTACCTTGTCAGAATAACAGATAAGCATGGATGTAGTGATACTTTAAGCAAAAACCTTCTGTGTGGTGCTGTTGTTAGACAAGATGGTTTAGATAAAGGCACATCACCGGAGTGTTGCAGCGGATTGGATAATATATCCTTATACCCTAACCCGAATACCGGCCAGTTTACTTTAACAGGATTAGAACAAGGTATGATAGTTGAAATGTATGATTACACCGGAAGAAAAGTAAGCGTTATTACCGCCGGTGATATAACCATGCAAATTAATATTTCTGACCAACCAAATGGTATTTACCTTCTCAGGATACTTGACAATTCGGGCAATTTAGTAAGCCGGAAAAAGATTGTCAAGACGAATTAAGTAAATTAATTATTCATAAAAAAGGAGGATATTTTCATATCCTCCTTTTTTATTTGACTTACAACTCTTTTACTCCACCTTGATTCGCACCCCTTCCGAATGGCTATTATATTCCGGTGCGTACATGCATTGTATGGTAGTTATTCCATTCGAAAATTTACCCTTATTTGTAACAAACAAGCTATATTCAAAAACATAAGTTCCTTTCCGAACATGGTCGAAAAAGAAATTGGTGGCGGCATCGCGGGTGCTTTGATAATAACCCAATCCATCCTGGTATTTATATTCTGAAATAACATCTATCGGTTCCATACACGATGCGCGCATATCTTTCATTTGCACATAATCCATATCACGGTCCACACGCAATTCGATGCGCACTTTTACTTTATCTCCGGTATGAAGAGGCGTCGAAGAAGTTATTGGTTCCATTACAACTCCCGATGATGTCACCCTTTCCACAAAAAGTTTTTTAGTAATGTTTAATGGTGTTTTATGTGGCGTTATTTTATCAAGTTGCTCGAAATATTGCCAGTAAACGGCTCCATAACTCAATCCTGAATCAATTTTTGAAACCGTTATATTTCCCATTTCCGGTTTTATGTCGCTGCCTGTCCACGATGTTTTAAAATAGCCGGTGCCTGCTTCCCCGTGTTCCACCGAATCGCCGGAAGGCGCAAGTTTAATTTTCTTATCGCCGACCGTAATATCTATTCTCGGTTCCCGCGAAAGGATATTGCTTCCTTTTAAAAGTAGCGAATAGCAAGCCTCTGCGGTAGCTTTGGTAGTTCCCCAATCCTGGGTTTGCTTGCTTCGGAGCAACCATACCTTCAATGCTTCCACCGATTTTTCATCGTGCGAAACTTCATCAAACGCTTCAATCATTAACGCATGTTCTTCAATTTTAGAATTATACCAGGAATAACCATCTTCATCGCTTGCCCAATACATTCCGAAATCGGCACGGTTAGTTGCATTTTCTTTTAGTCCGGCCATAATATCCGCAGCTGTTTTAGTTATCCCGAAACGATTAAGCGCCAGTGCCAGCATGCCTTGCATATAGTTATTACTTTCTTTTTGCCAATATTTTTGAGCCTGTCCCTTATAATAATCCAAAGCAGGCTGATAGACTGAAACAACAGGAACCTCCATAAAATAACTTCTGGTATAGAGGTATTGTATGACTTCATAATCCAAGTGGTTTTCATTCATTGTTTTCGGGTAATATCGCAACAGGCGGTTGTAATCTTCATACATGCGTTCATCCATAAATTGCACGCCCTTCCTAACCATGTTCCAAACTCGGCTATCACTCCGTACACTTTTAACGCCCAGGCGGTCGAGGTGGCCAAATCCTGTTATGATATATTGCGTTATGTAACGGTCTTCGGGCATACCCGGATACCAAGACCAGCCTCCGTCAGAGCCTTGCTTTTTCTCCAGCTTATTTAGTGTACCGCTCAATTCATTGCTCATCCTGTTCAGGTCGAAAAGCAATCCAACTCTTTTCTTTCGTTCCGATTCATCTTTGGCATCCAGCACCCAGGGTGTTTCTTCCAGCATAAGTGCTTTCAACTCCTGATTTTTTTCAAGATTTGAAAGAAACGCTTCCGGCGAGCGGCTCTTCCAGCTTTCGAACACTGCTTTTATGCGCGGCGACGAATTGGCAATATTGGTTGCAATGCTGTTTGCATAAAAGCGGTCGAATGTCTGCTCTGCGCATTCATACGGATATTCCATCATATAAGGCAATGCCTGAATTGCATACCATGCCGGATTGGCTGTAAATTCCAGTGTTACTTTTTGGTTGCGCAACGTGGTGGAATGATTATTCTGATTCACCAATTTATCGAAGGTGAAGTTGCGCTTTTGTTTTCCCACAACTGACAGCGGAATTGATTCAGTAACGAGCATGCTATTGGTAAGAATAGGCAACGTATTCTGTTCGCCATCACTATAATTTTCGGCCTGTGCAACTACTTTATAGGTAACCGCATCTATCCCGCGAGGAATAATCAGTTGCCAGGTAACAACAGTGCTTTGTCCTTTTTTTACATAAAATAACTGTTGCGTTTGCTGTGATGAAAATAGGTTAGTGATGTCTTTCATATCCATCACATCAGATAGGAATAACTGCACGTTTCCGTTCAAATCCTTATCTGCTAAATTGGTAATTTTAGAAGTAAAAACAATGGTATCATTTTCCCGCAGGAAGCGGGGAACATTCGGCGTAACCATTAAATCTTTCTGCGTGATTAATTGATTTTGGATATACCCTACCTTCAAATCTTTCGAATATGCCATACCCATCATTTTCCAGCGGGTGGTAGCTTCCGGCACAGTAAATTGAATTACTACATTGCCGCTGTCGTCCGTATTAAGGGTAGGATAAAAAAATGCCGTTTCATTAAAATTAGACCTCGCTGTTACATTGGAAAGATTGGCGCGCTCGTCATTTTCTCCTGCCATTTCATAACCGGCTCCTCCGCCATATCCTTCATGCCCCCCCACAACCTTACCATTAATGGTAGTTTCCTGCACAGTTTGAGATACCGCTGCGGGTGCATTGGCAGTAGAAATAAGCGGTATTCTATAATTAACGGTAACTGTTTGGTCTTGTTCTTTTGCTGCGTCTTTGGCCTCATCTTTCTTTTCAAAGTTATCCTGCAATTCTTCCGTGTAGAGGCCGGAAGAACCGGCGGCCCGCGAAACCACACGGTTTTTGTAATAGGAATCATCATAGGCATATCCGGTATAATAATATCCCGCAGATATTAAATGGTCATAAATATGTGCAAGGCTGTATACCGCGTTATTCCAATCTTTCGAGCACTCATACGCATTGTATGAACCAAAAATTTCCGGTGTCGACCAGTTTAAAGATGCCACATAAAAAGGATAAATATCCAGCGACCAGTAATTAGCCGCAAACTCATCCAGGGAAGCGTCATAAAGGGTAGCCATCATTTGTGCATTGGCTTTTTGCCCGTTATTGTTACGCACTTTTATTTTCCATTCTTCTTTTTGCCCCGGCAATAATTTATCGCGGAAAGATTCGAATTTCAGGCTCAGGTTTTTGTTGGACCAATCTACATTCACATTATCATCGTGGGTATAAATCCGGTTATTCTTTACAAACACAAAATGCACACTAAAGCCGCCCCTGTCGCTGTCCGTAACAGGTATTTCAATTATGCGCTGGCTGTGGTTAAGCGTTAACCATTCGCTATGTGCAATTTTATTTTTCTTTTCAATTTCATATAATACGGTTACATCATCGTATGCCGAACCAATGCTGAATTTTGCTTTTTCGCCGGGCTGGCAATAGTTCTTAATAACGCTATAATAATCGGGTGTATTCGCAGGTACACTCTTTTCTTCAGGAGAAAAGAGAACAAAATATTTCAGGTCGCGCACATCATGCCCGTAAGCATCTTTGGTATGCGCTTCCATTACATACATCCCCTGCTTCCATCCCGACAAGGAGGTAACAACAGTATATTTCTTCTCGCCGGTATTAAAACTTTGCTCCCACACTTTTTCTCCCCTTGGATAATTGGTAACATTATCTTCATTGCTATAAGGGTCGTTCGGGAATATAGTATCCCATTGCTGCTTGCTGTAAATAAATGTATCGGGTGCGCTCCATAAGCGGCCGCGATAAACATGCTGGGGTTCTTTTAATCGGTAAATCGCAATAGTCCCTGATGCAGGCACTGTACTTCGCTGCATATTCATGGTTTCCAAAAGAAAGGTATCCGTTGCGGTTTTATTTACTGCTTGCGGAATCTGCACATCCAGCGAAAGTGAAGTATATCCTACTTCAACTTGCGTCTGTGTGCTGTGCGTTTCGCCATTTGCATCGGTTACATCAATATACACCGTAAACATAAATGAAGGCTGATATAATTTAGATTCATTCGCATCGGCCAACGCTTTAAAATCAAATGCAAAACCGCCCGTATCATTGGTTGAAATCACTCCATTCGTTATAGCCGCAGCAGCTCCACCGGAAGAATTATACCGGCCCCAATAATAACTGTACCACCAGGGTATATTCTCTCTTCTTTCCACACGGTATTTGGCTGTTGCTCCGTCAACGGCAGCACCATTATAACCTTTTGCAACCCCTGTAATATGTATTGTTTCACCTAACCGGAAATTACCTTTCACCGTATCAGCATTCACATAAAATTTGGGGCGTTTATAATCCTCAACCTGAATATATTTAGTTCCCCATCCATCGCTCAAACGCATGGAACCATTCAGTAAGCCCTGCGGCAAAACAAATGTTCCGCTTACCGAGCCGTAGGCATCAGAAACCAAATCAAGGCTGCCTACCTTTTGATAATTCACATCATATAAAACAACTTCGGTAGTTCGGTCCGAGTCAATCCATGTTTTATCGCCGTTTGTTTTTAATAAAACACCTTTAAAATAAACAGTCTGCCCGGGCCTGTAAATTGCCCTGTCGGTAAAGAAATAACTAACAGGCTGTACTTCCTTTTTTTGACCGTATCGGTTATCGTAAAGGGAATTTCCTTCAAAATCCATAAAGCGGTCTTTGCCGCTTGTCAGGTCAAGTTTAAAATCATCGTAGTGTTGCTTGCGCGGATGTACGGTAAAACTGCCATTTTCGTCGGTAGTAAATGAAGGGCCTTTATCCAGTTTATAGTAGCTTCCGGTATAATCATATGTGCCATTAAACAAAACCTGTGCATGTACACCCTTCATAGGTTTGCCGTCCATCCGGTCGAGCACCGTAACTTCCCTGCTGCCATCGGAATGGGTTCGCATAGTATAACTGATATTGCTAACCCAAAAATGGCGATACGCTACCAGGTTTTTATTGCAGGTGAACCAACTGTTTGGTGAAACAAGTACCACATAAAATCCGGGAGAAAGCGCAGGCATTTTTATTTCCAACGAGTGATTTTGATAATCACTTTCCTTTGGTAAATCTATCGACCACTGACTAATGGGAGTTGCCGTTGACCAATCTTTGTGTAATTCATTTCCATATGATACCCAATTTTCGTTTTCATATTTTTCGGGGTCCACTTTTATAATTCGGAAATACGCTTTTTCTATATTCTGAAATTGAAGTAATGCTGCAAATGGCTTGCCGGGAATATTTACCTGTGGCAATGAAAACGTGGTGGTTTTTGCTTTTATACTTTCCTCCAACATCCGGCACTCCATTGCACCGAAAGATTTAGGGAAGCGGCGTACCACATCCACGCAAATAGCCATTGCCTTTTTACGGAACCACCTGCTTGCACCCGGCATAGCTGGGTTACAGGAAGAACTCTGGTAATAGAATTCAGCTATCCGGTAGTCCACTTCGGCAGATGCCGAATCAGCACTGAATTTATCCTTCAGCATTCTTAACGAACGCATATAAATACTATCCCGGTTTTCAATATTTACCGTTTGGTTATGAATAAAACCCAACCGCTCCAAATCTGCATCAATAAGCGGGGCAATGTCTTTTTTGCTATTGCTGCCGGCGTGGAAAGCTATTAATTGCTGCAATATTTTAACGGCATAAAAGTTAGTTGAGAGGCTATCGCTGCTTGTACAGTTTAATTTTATAAAATCGGTATAGTTTGCCAGATAGGAAGAATCATTCAGGCTAAACTGAATGGCAGGCCGGGTTATTTCAGGCTCGCTGCTTTCAAAAAAACTGAGCGCCCTGTGTGCCAGAAAATCATATAGCGTTGGCCTCAAATATTGAGAATTCCCCTTTACCAAAATCACATCGAATTTTCCGATGTCCATTTTTTCAAGACTGTCGCTATTCTCCAGCGAAGCTTTGTAACTATTAATAGCGGCATTTACAATTTTGGTAATGTCCCAAGTGCTTATATCGTTGTTGTTAAAATTGGCCGTTTGCGTGCGGTTATAAAACCGATAACGGTTTCTGCCGTAATAACTCCAATACATTTCAGCCAGAAGAGAAGAAAGCAATTGCCTTTCGGGACAGCGGGCTACCTTTATTTCAGCTTGCAATCGGTATATCCACTTCTCATTCGCCGAATCCGATACGCTGTAATCATAATTCATCATCGTAATAATTGCCTTCACAACCTCAGGCGTATTAGCGTCTTTTTTTGCCCGGTGATATATGCTGTCCGTCTTTAAAAAAGCAGAACGCATAAGATTCATTTTTGCATAGGCATCCACCCGCTTCCAATCCTCTTTATAAAAAGGGTCGGTTTGCTGGGCAATTATACAAGTGGAAACAAAAAAAGATAAAAGCAGCGTAGAAACTAATTTATTCATCCGGTGTTACAGATAGATGGTAAAATCTGTAATGCAATATTAAAGTAAAAATAAGGCTGTAAAATATATACAGATAGCTTTTAACTGCTACTTAATGCGTTTTAACTATATTTAACAGGGAAACAAAAAAGGCTTTCAATTACCTTGAAAGCCTTATCTGTATTGGTGTGGAGAATATCGGAGTCGAACCGATGACCTCTTGCATGCCATGCAAGCGCTCTAGCCAGCTGAGCTAATCCCCCATAAGGGCGGCAAAGATATAAAATTTGGTTTACTCCCTTCAAAAAGAAAAACCAGATATTCTTTCCCGTTAACTGTTCCTGATTTTAATCCGTTATACGGTGTGATTTCTGTCATATTGCAGGTGGATGAACAAATGTCATTTTGTAAAAGCACGTAATAAAAAAAATATGGCATTTAAAACCATCATCGAGCCTTTTAAAATTAAGGTTATCGAACCTATAAAAATCACTACGGAAGAGGAAAGGCAAGGCTACCTGAAGGAGGCGCACTACAACCTTTTCGGGTTGAAATCGGAACAGGTTTTAATCGATTTCCTCACCGATAGCGGCACATCGGCTATGAGCGACAACCAATGGGCGAGCCTTATGCTGGGCGATGAATCGTATGCCGGTTCTAAAAGTTGGGGCAGGATGCGCAATACAATCCATGAACTTACGGGCTATCCGCATATTTTCCCCACCCACCAGGGAAGGGCTGCTGAGCGCATTGTTTATGGCAAACTGGGCGGAAAAGGAAAGGTGTTTATCAGCAATACGCACTTTGACACTACCCGCGCCAATATTGAAGTTACGGGTGCAGAAGCAATTGATATACCTATTCCCGAATCAAAAGATACTGCCTTGGTTTATCCTTTCAAAGGCAATATGGATATTGGAAAGCTGGAGGAATTGGTGAAAAAACATGGCAAAGAAAACATCGGCGCGGTTATACTCACTGTCACCAACAACAGCAGTGGCGGACAGCCTGTAAGCATGGAAAACGCCGTCAGTGTTGGTAAAATTTGCCGAAATTACGGCTTGCTTTACCTTATTGATTGTTGCCGGATTGCAGAGAACGCATACTTTATAAAACACCGCGAACCCGGGTACGAGAATATGGGTTATTATGAAATTGCGCAAAAAATGTTTTCGCTGGCGGATGGCTGCATTATGAGTGCAAAAAAAGATGCCATAGTAAACATGGGCGGCTTCTTCGCACTAAAAGATAAAGACTTTGCCGACAGTTGCCGCGAGACCCTTATCATAACCGAGGGATATATTACTTATGGCGGTTTATCAGGTCGGGATATGGAAACCATTGCCACCGGGTTGCAGGAAGTTTTCGACCCCGATTATTTGCACTACCGCATCCGAAGCACCGCTTATTTGGGCAACAAATTGCATGAGGTGGGTGTTCCGGTTATGCTACCCATTGGTGGCCATGCCGTATATGTGGATGCTAAAAAAATGTACCCGAATATTCCGGCGGAAGAATACCCCGGACAAGCGTTGGCTTGCGAACTCTACCTGAAAGGCGGCATCCGCTCCTGCGAAATCGGTTCGGTTATGATGGGCCATCGTGATGCTTCAGGGTGCTTTATCGCCGCACCTATGGAATTGGTGAGGCTTGCCATACCACGCCGGGTTTATACCCAAAGCCACATTGAATATGTTATTGAAGTTTTTGAAAAACTAAAGGAAGATTGCGGAAGCGTTAAGGGGCTTAAAATTATTGAAGAGCCCCGTTTTTTAAGGCATTTCACTGCTAAATTCGAAAGGCTGTAAAGCCAAAAGTAAAGCCAGCTTCAAACGCCTCCTTCGTCATTGCGAGGAACGAAGCAATCT
>CAIWVW010000061.1 GCA_903916255.1 uncultured Bacteroidota bacterium | reverse complement strand
CCCCCCCGCCACTCCATATCTTAACTTTCAGATTTTGTCATTCCGAACGGAGTGAGGAATCTAATGCTCTTCAATGCGTTGTAACCAATTCAAAGTCTATTTTCTTTCCTATTAAATCTGTTTTCTTTACCCGCACATTTACGCTTTGCCCTAATTGAAATTTATTGCCTGTTCTTTTGCCACGCAGGCAATAGGTGGTTTCGTCATAGTAATAGTAATCACCCTCTATATCCCTTGCACGAACAAAGCCTTCGCATTTGTTCAGTTTTAATTCCACAAAAAAGCCGTATTCCGTTGTACCGGAAATAGCGCCTTCATAAACACCTTCGCGGTGCATTTCCATATATTGCACCTGTTTAAATTTAATAGAGGCCCTTTCCGCTTGTTCCGCTTTGCGCTCCATTTCCGAACAATATTTGCATCGGTCTTCTAAGGTAGTTCTATCTATATTCGGTTGTTTGTCGCGGATGTGATTAAATAAAAGACGGTGCACTAAAAGGTCGGGATATCGGCGGATAGGGGAGGTGAAGTGCGAATAATAATGAAACCCTAAACCGTAGTGGCCAATATTTTTAGTGGTGTAAAATGCTTTTGCCATCGTTCGGATAGCAAGCAGGTTAATTACATTCTCATAAGGTTTTTTACGTGCGTCTTTCAGGAGTGCATTAAAAGATGCTGCCAGGTTTTTGGTTTTATTAAAATCGCGCATAATGCCGGCCTTGCTCAAAAACTCCGAAAACTTTTTCAATTTTTCATCATCCGGAACATCATGCACACGGTAAACGAAAACGCTGTTTTTTATTTTGCCCATTATCTCCGCCACGGTGCGGTTGGCAAGGAGCATAAAATCTTCAATCAATTCATGCGCATCATTCGCTTCTACAAAAAACACATCTACCGGAATTCCTTTTTCATCCAGCTTAAACTTTGTTTCTGTTTTTTCGAATGGTATGGAACCTTTCGCAATACGCTGTTCGCGCAGTTTTTTAGAAAGGCTGTTCAGGGTTAATATTTCAGCAGAAAGCTCATCGGATTTCCCTTCAATAATTTCCTGTACATATTCATAATTAAACCTGCGGCAGGAATTTATTACTGTTTTCCCAATCCAATGGCTAAGCACTTCCGCTTCTTCTGTAATTTCAAATACAGCCGAGAAACATAACTTGTCCTCATTCGGATTCAATGAGCAGGTACCATTCGATAGTGCCTCGGGAAGCATGGGTATAACTCGGTCTACCAAGTAAACAGAAGTAGCCCGTTCAGTTGCTTCCAAATCCACAATAGAGCCTTCGGTTACATAATGGCTCACATCGGCAATATGCACGCCTATTTCCCAATTTCCATTTTCCAGTTTCTTTATAGATAATGCATCATCAAAGTCTTTGGCATCTATAGGGTCGATAGTAAATGTTGTAATATGCCTGAAATCTCTTCTGCTTTTAATTTCCTCGTTTGAAATTTGTTTAGGTATCGAATGAACAGATTGTTCAACGTGCGCAGGAAAATTTGGAGCCAGTTTATATTCCTCCATAATGGAGTTTATCTCGGCAAAGTGCTCACCGGGTGTGCCAAGCACATGGGTTATTTCTCCTTTCGGGTTTTTATCTCCCGGTTCCCAACCGGTAATTGTTACCAATACTTTCTGTCCGTCTTTCGCTTTATTTGTTTTATCTCCGGGAATAAAAATATCGGTCGGCATTTTGGCATTATCGGGTGTAACAAATGCAAAGCCTTTGGACATGGCAATAGTACCGCTATAAGAAGTTTTCTCCCTGCTGATAACCGATAATATTCGCCCTTCGGGCCTTGTGTGGCGTGATGATTCTTTTATAGCAACCCTTACTATATCGCCATGCAGAGCAGTGCCTGTTTTTTCTTTTTGAATAAAAACATCGTGTTCCGATTCATCAGAAATAATATATGCCGTGCCGGAAGATTTCATGTCTACCTTCCCGGTAATGATACGGTTTTCTTTTTCTTTAGAGGATTCCCGTTCCCGCGTTTTATGTGTGGGTTTTTGTTTGTTCCGCTGCTTATCTGTATGTTTTTTCTTGTTTCTCATTTAACCTTTGGCGTTAACCATTCTCTGGCGCAGGGCCTCAAATAAAACAATGCCCGAAGTGACCGATACATTCAGTGATTCTATTTTGCCCATCAGCGGAATTTTTACTTGCTTATCCGATAACCTTAATAGTTCACCCGATATGCCTTTACCTTCCGAACCCATAATAAATGCGGTTGGTATGGTCATATCAATATCTGTATAAGGAATATCGGCTTTTTCATCGCAGGCCAACACCTGCACTCCCGAAGATTGTATGAAATGGATGGCTTCCGCCAAGCTTTTTTCCCGGCAAACAGGTAAAATATTTAATGCGCCCGCGCTAGCTTTCATACCTTCCGCATTAATAAGCGCCGAACCTTTTTGAGGTATAATTACTGCATTGGCTCCTGCGCATTCCGCCGAACGGACAATGGCGCCCATGTTGCGCACATCGGTAATTTCATCGAGTAAAAGCAGCAAAGGAGTTTTACCTTGTTCAAAGAGAAATGGCAGTATATCTTCTATTTTCTGGTATTTTATTTCGGAAACATACGCCACCACCCCCTGGTGGTTTTTAGGGGTAATGCGCCTTAATTTTTCAAGCGGTACATATTGGTAAAGGATGTTATTTTCCCGCAGCATTCGCTGAAGGTCCTTGGCTACGGGGCTGGTGAGGTTGGTTTGCAGAAATACCTTCTCGAATTCTTTTCCGCTTTCTATAGCTTCTATAACGGGCCTTAATCCGAATATGAAGTTGTCGTTGGAGTGTTGCATTGCATTGAATTAAGATACAAAGTAAGCAATAAAACTGCTAAAAGAGGCTGTTTGGCATGCCGGGAATTGAAGGAGCAGATAAGGAACAGGTTATTCTGATAATTTTATGAGTGATGGAAACACTACAATATCGTAAATTTGCTTGCAGAACTCAGAGTGCTTACAACTAATAACAGTGCAGGTAGAAACAAAATCGATAAGTTAGTGGGAAATATAATCTGGAATAAAAAAGTAGTCTACTGTTTTTTGAGCGGGCTCCTCACATCCTTGTGGCTATACGATGAGGCATATCATACACCCGATTATCCGATAATATTTCAATTTATATTGGTGGGCGCCCTTCCTGGATTTTTATTCCCGACGGTATTGCTCTTGACTGAAGACAAACTGAATGTAAGGAATGTTCTGAAGTTTTTATTGTTGTCCGAGTTACTTTACGTGCTAAGTGCAATTTCTATATGGATAACGGTCATTCACGATTATTTTATTCCAGCAGCCTTTTGGTTTTTGTGCAGTTGCATACCTTTATGCCTGTTCTTTTTATACTACTTCCTTATAAAAAAAGTATATCGTTTAAAAAATACACGCAACTGGATATTTGCTGCCGGGGCCGGAAGTATTTTTATTTTAACGGTTATAGCTTATTTCAAAGTCCACTTTTTTCATTCCTATATGATACACCCCGACAGGATGAAATATTACTTTACTATTTTAGTATGGTGCTTCCCCTTGTGGGAAACAGCCTTTGCAGTTATTATTACAATGGGCGAAAAGCGGAACACCCGGAAATAAAAAACCCCCGCTTGATTTCTAAAAGCAGAGGTTTTCAAAACATTAAAAAAGGTTTATCAGGATGGTCTGTCTCCTGAATTAATTCCCATTTTTTTGGAACCCTTCTTCGCCTTTGTAACCTTTCCGCCCTTAGCGGCAGGTTTAGAAGTTTTCTTTGCAGCAGGTTTGCTCGCCTTCTTTGCAGCAGGTTTAGCTGTTTTTTTTGCAGCAGGTTTAGTTGCTTTTTTTGTCTTTTTAGTTGCCATAGATAATTAATTTAGATTACAAATGTAAAAATAAAACCTCGTATGATTAACGTGCTCTCTAAATATATTTATATTTGAACTTTAATAAAACTTTATTAACCCCCCTGTTATGTTAAAAGGGTTAAAAAGACCTGTAGAAATCTTTTTTTTATTTTTTACACTGCTTTTGTTTGCAAACCTTTCATTTGCACAAACAAAGGAGATAGATTCTTTACGCGCCTTTTTGAAGAGCGAGAAGAAGGATACCCTGATGGTGATGAATATGAAAATACTCGGGTATGATTTTTATGCCCGTGAAAATTATGATTCGGCATTAAAATATGAAGGAGAAGCATTATCCCTGTGCGACGTACTTGGCTACAAAAAGGGCATGACAGGCGCATATGAAACGATAGGGCTTATTGCCAATGATAAAGGAAAATACTCCGAAGCGCTTCAGAACTTTCTGCAGTCATACCGGATTGCTACAGATATGAACTATTCCAAGGGAATAGCACATGCAACGAATGACCTTGGTATGGTTTATTTCAATACCGGAGATTATACAAAAGCGCTTAAATATTACCTCCAGTCGTTAAAAATAAAAGAGAAACTTGGCGATAAATCGTCGATTGTGTTTACCTATAATAACCTGGTGGATTTATACAAGGAAGAACACAATTTTGAAGAAGCAAAGAATTATCTTGTAAAAATTGTAAGAATAAACGGGGAAACCAGGGATTCTATGGGAATGGGATATGCCTATTCATCTCTGGCTGAGATTTACCTGCTGTCGCATAGGTACGATTCGGCCATGTATTATGCTAACGCCTCAAAGGCTATCGGTGAAAAACTGAACAATAAAATATTCCTTGCATATTCAGGTTCTTATATCGGTGAGGTTTTAATGGATGAAGGGGTTTATGAAGATGCTTTTTCCAGTTTTAAAGATGCTCTTCAGATAGCTGATTCCATTCGGGACAAGCAGCTTGTTTCTAAAATATATTATAACCTCGGAGAGGTAAGCATCAAACTCAACAGATTTCCCGATGCATGTAATTTCTACGAGCAGTCTTTATTCATTGCCAAAAAAATTGACGACAAAAAAAGAATTATGCAAGCATACCTGGCACTTACCCATTATGATTCAGTTTCAGGCAACCTGAATGCGGTTTTGGAGCATTATGAAAACTATATAGAATATCGCGATAGTATGTTTAACGTTGCGAGTGCACGTAAAATAGAAAATGAAAAAATTACATATGAGAATGAAGCGCAGCAGGAAATAGTTAAAGCAGAATCGGAGCGGAGGATTTTACGGCAAAAAATATTGCGGGATGTTTTTATCGGAGGGTTCGGACTGGCATTAATATTCTCTTTTATTTTCTTCCGGCAACGCGTTAAAATAGGGAAGGAGAAGAAACGCAGCGAGGATTTATTGTTAAACATTCTGCCTGCTGAAACAGCCGAGGAGTTAAAGGAAAACGGGCGCACGGTAGCCAAAGACTACAATATGGTGACGGTGCTTTTTACCGATTTTAAAAACTTTACCAAAGTGAGCGAAACCCTGAACGCACAGGAATTAGTAAACGAAATAAATTACTGCTACAGCAAGTTTGATGAGATAGTCACCCGTTTCGGAATCGAGAAAATAAAAACCATTGGGGATGGATATATGGCTGCCGGAGGATTGCCTGTTAAAAATACTACGAATGCCTATGATGCCGTGAAAGCTGCGCTCGCCATACGTGATTTTATAGAAGAAGAAAAGCAAAGGAGGGAAAGTGAAGGGAAGCCGTTTTTTGAAATTCGTATCGGTATTAATACCGGCCATGTGGTGGCCGGTGTGGTAGGAATTAAAAAATTTGCTTACGACATTTGGGGCGATACAGTAAACATTGCATCGCGCATGGAATCGAGCGGTGAACCGGGGAAAGTAAATATTTCAGGCACAACATACGAGTTTGTGAAAGACCAGTTCACCTGCACATATCGCGGCAAGGTAATGGCAAAAAACAAAGGAGAGATTGACATGTATTATGTGGAGGGGCTTGGGGCAAACAGGATATAAACTATTTCACCTCTTTCAAGTCCTTTATCAATATATCCAGGTTAAGCCCGCTGGGCGAACCTTTCTTTTTGGCAAAATCGTGGCTTATTACGGCAAAGGCTTCTTCGCAATAGGCATCCCAGAAGGCCCAGGTTAATTTCTTGGTTTGCCCCCAGGTGACACACGTTAAGCCTTCTTTGTCATATCCTATAATGGCTACACAATGGCCTCCCCAGGAACCAACTTTTCCCCTGCCTTTTTTATGCCCTTCCGGTGGAACCCTCCATTCAACCTGTCCCCATGCGGTCTTAGGTAGCTGAAAACCGGCATAACACCCTCCAAAAAGATAACATGCTTGCTTTACGTGTGTATGGTTTTTATGCTTCAGTTTAGTATAGACCATTATTTTATGTCCTGCAATTCCCTTTTTTCTCCAATGCTTTAAGGCCTCTAAAGTCTCGGCGCCATCATCATGCTCTTTTGTATCAGGGTCAAATCCGGTAATAGCTGAGTAGGATTTCAAAATATGGTCGTCAGTAGGAACAATGGGTTTTCCGTTATCGGCGGTCCATTCCATAATTAAGTGCCCTGCAGCGGCAACGGTACAGTTTTCAATTTTTTTATTCAGCATCATCCTCCACCGGTGGCTGGGTATCTTTTTTGCCCAAACATACTCTGCTGGCGCTTTGGGCAGTTTTTTTACATCAATATAATTATGGAAATGAAGGGTCCGGGGGTCATGCTTTGCCTGATGTTTACCCAATTTCATCATGCGGTGGTCCACTTTTTTTGCAGCCATAATAGGGGATAATTTAAAAAATAAAATTTCGTCAATAGAACAGGTGAATGCAAATATGCGAAAAAAATCAACCGATATAATGATTTTGTATGAGATTCCTCACTCCGTTCGGAATGACAAT
>CAIWVW010000060.1 GCA_903916255.1 uncultured Bacteroidota bacterium | reverse complement strand
TTCAGAAGCATTTTTTAAACGTTCTTGTTCTGTATAAACTTTAATTTCTTCTGAAATACTTTTTAAAGCCTCATTCTTTTGTATAAGAGGCCTTATACTTTCAGCAGAGGCTGATTTTTTTATAGGATTAATGGCTATGGTATTATTTTCATATTGCCTAACTTCCCATAATTCAATAGCAAAATCCTTAAAGTCAGCAGCCTGTATTTGATTTTCAGTAAAGCTTGTTGAAACAAAGGATACCCGGGTTTGTGACCAATCTATATCTTCACGCTTCAAAGTCCCTTTAAGACTCTCGTTATATTCCACTATAAAATCTGCCTTATTCTGTAACATTAAATTCAAGTATGTAATACCTTGGTCAAATACACTGATATTTTTGTCCCGTTTGTATTCAATAATTATAAAAGCCCTGCTTTCTTTATCAAAAGCAAGTGTATCTATACGTTTATTTTTAATTGTAAACTCCGATTTCACTAACTCAATACCCATTATTTTTTCAAGATTTTCCTCAAATATTCTTTGAATCTCTCTCTCAAGTTTGAAAGGTTTTTCCTTCACTTCCTGAATGTTGCCGCTCTGATTATTATATAATGCCATAATTAATAAAATGGATGAGATAAAAGTAATCAATTAGTCAATATGCTAATCTCATTCTGCTTCCTAAGGGAAGTATCTGTAAATTTCCTTCCGATTTAAGAATCGTGCAAACTCTATGGTGCTTTTATTAACATAAAGTCCAATTCTATAATCTCCAACCCTGATGCGGTAGGAGTTTTGATAACCGGAAAGCTTTTTGAGGTTATTGATTTGAGCGAGGTTAGACGCCTTCTTTACTTCTAAAATTATTTCTTCAATACGAAAGGCGAGTTTTTTATCCGTTATTTTCAGGATATCTTTATTGAATTGTTTTGTGAAAACAATTTCCATTATTTTTTCTTCTGTATGTTACGAAGAGTTTTCATTACGGTTACTTCTGACACATACCCCGATTTTCTTCCTTCTTTAATAGCGATGGCTAAGCTGATATCTTCCTTTTCCTCCAATGAAAGTTGGGAAGTCTTGAGTCCGAGGCGCGCAGCAAGCTCGCTGATTAGCTTTATATCCCCTTTAGCTTTGATATTGCGGATTAAAAGTTCCATAGTAAAGTAATTTAGGCAAAGATACCAATTTCGACTTTAATAATGGCCACTCGGGTCCGCAAAACGGCGGTCGTGCAGAAAGGTTTGGTCAGTAAGCGTTTTCAGAAAAGCTATGATGTCCGCTTTATCCAGTTCGGTAAGTTGAATACCTTTAATTAATATAGGGTCCGCATGGCTTTCAGCAGTAAACTTTTTGGTGTAATGGTCCATTACTTGTTTCAGTGTTCTGAAGCGTCCATCATGCATATATGGGTAGGTCATTTCCACATTTCTCAACGTCGGCACCTTAAATTTCATATAGTCTTTCATATCTCCGTTTATGGCTGCCACACCCGAATCTTTCAGGTTTGTATCCATTGGGAGTCCGGTATTCCGGAATGTATTATCCGTAAACAAAGGTTCTTTATGGCATTGGTCACAATTATCGCGGAATAATTGCAGCCCGTTTAATTCGGCGGCAGAGAGGGTATCCTCGCCGCGCATATATTTATCGTATCGGGAATTGGATGAAATCATAAGTCCCGTAAACTGTGCCAAGGCTTTTAAAATGTTTTTAGAATTCACCACACTATCATTAAAGGCAGTTTTAAACATGGCTGCATAATCCTTATTTCGTTGCAGTTTTTCAATAATATGCGCTATGGTTTCATTCATTTCAATAGGGCTTGTGATTGGAGCAAGCGGCTGCACTTCCAAGTGATTTATCCGCCCGTCCCACATAAAGGAATTGCCCCATGCCAGGTTTTCCAACGGTGGCACATTTCGTTTGCCAATCAGGCCATTTATGCCGTGGCTAAGGGCATGGTCAATATGGGCAAACCCTGCAATACGCATATGGCAAAACCCGCAACTTATAGAACTATCCTTTGATAATATGGGGTCATAAAAAAGTTTGCGTCCAAGCACAAAGCCGGCGGGGGTTGGTGTATTGTTTTTGAAATCATAAAATGGCTTCGGGAAGCCCTGCGGTATTTTAAACTCAACATCTTTCGGCGTGATAGTAAAATAGCTATTATCGGTAATGAAGCCCGCCAATAATATCAGAACCAACAAAGGAAAAACAAAAAAATAAATGCGTTTACTTTTCATGGTTTAAGATTTGCCACAGATTTCACAGATTAAAAATACAAGTATTTATTTTCTATAAACTCATTGAAATTAATCTGTGAAATCTGTGGCATTTAGTTTTCTATAACGCTGAACATATCGGAATAATTATCCGCAATATGATTTGCGTTGTGGAAATCGGTAACGGAAGATAATTTTGAGAAATCAATTGGATTTTGGCCGGAAAAAAGGTGGCTGGCATCAGCTTTTATTTTTACAACACTATTATTCTCTTCGTTTATTTTAAGTGGATTCTTAAACTTCAACTCGATTTCCCGGATGCAATTATTTGGAGCTTTATATCCGCCAATATGGAATTCTAATCGTTTTCCGGTGGAGGTGGATGCTGATGATATACCTTCCATTTTGAGGAAAATATAACCGGTGTTCCAAGCCCAGAACATGCCTTTAACAGGGTCCAAAGCCCCTGATTGGGCACCGCTGGAATTATCAATACTATCAACACCGAGGGTAAAACCGATTGACTTATATTCTCCAAAAGGTATGCTATCAAGAGTAATTTCCATAGACTTTTCGTCCTCCTGGTTAATCAAAAAATAGCCTTTAGAAACAATCTCCTTTCCTTGTTTATTTTTCAAATGAAAGTTCCCTACGTAATATTTAAACATGCTTACTGTGTAAGATTGTCCCAAAGAATTTTTGTATAATACCGAGTCAAGTACCAATGGCTTATCTCCCACTCTATTCACAAAATGAATGGTTAAACTACCACATTCAGGCGGCGGAGTAAATGACATAGCAGCCACGAGGGCTGCTATGCACAGAACACTATACACCAGTTTTTTAACCATTATTGAACCTTAACAATCTTTTTCGTGAAGGATGCATTGGACGTTTGCAAACGTAATAAATAAACTCCTGCGGGTAACGAAGTAAAATCAATAGAATAACTCATGCTTGGTTGCAAATTACGGAACGATTTTACCATCTTTCCTGTCACATCATACAAACCACCGACAATGTTATTATCACTGGATGGGTCAATATAAAAATAGGCATAGTCTGTAACAGGATTTGGCTCAAGTGATACAGTTATTTGCTTATTAATAGTTGGCACACTTGTATACACCGTAGTGGAATCTCCGGGAGTATTATGCCCACTGCCGGGCCCTGTATTGCCGCTTTGAACAACACCGTAATAGGTTAAACCAAATGTGTATGGATATACCGGTGTTAAAGCGGAATCAATGGTTACAAAATAGGCATATGTTCCTAAAGGATATTCAGGGGTAACGCACCATCTGCCGTTATTGGTGTCTAAATCTCCCGAGCCGGCAATATATTTATAATCCTCCATAAAATCGCCCAAAGGATAGGATGAACTTACCACAGGGCCTTCATTGGCAACACTTACAACAGTGCCATTGGGCAATGTATCCCTGTTCACCATAGTTGTTCGAAGTTGATAGGAAGGCTTCATTCTTCTGACTGCACCCGCAGCGTTCGGGTTAGAATATCCATAGGCCCCATACACCGGATATCCGTCGAATGAATAGCCGATAATAGGGGAATGCTGAGTACTGTCGGCAGAGTTGTAGAGGCATTTAGGGTTTACATGGTGATGGTAACATCCACTTTGGTCAGGATGTCCCAGGCAATCATCAAAGCTGGAGCCTTCAAAATAATAGGCGTTCCGGTGCCAGGTCCCGTCATTATTATAGGACATTCCATCAGAGGCATTATAAATAGCCACACCATTGCTCCATACACCCACCGGGCCAAGTCCAACAGTTGTTTTGGCAGCGGTATTTTTTTGGGGGTGGAGCGTTATTTTAAACACAAAATCCTGATTGCTCGGAATGTTTGGGTCTCCAGTCCACGGGCCTATGCTATAGCCCGGTATACTGGCACAACTTACATATACATTAGCTGTGTCATATTGCACAACCGTTACGTTAGAAGGTATGCCACCATATCCGGTAGCATTGGTAAGGTTTAATACCCATGAAGTAATTGCAGGGCTTAACTGGGCCGATACTGAAAAAATACAAGCTAAAAGTAAACTTGCTGAAAAAACGATTTTGTTGATTTTTAGTTTCATACCTTTATTTATTGGGGTTATAATTTTAACGATACAAAAGTACATCGCACTGAAAGGGAAACCGTAATAGTTTAGAAGAAAAAAGTTATAAAATTCTAAACTTCCGTTAAATTAAGCTGTTGCTTGTTCTGCGGCATTAGTTATTGTCATCGCTCGGGGTTGGGGCAGCCGGAGCCTTTGCCGGCTTGGTATATAAAGTACCCCCCAGGTTAAAACCAAGTACTAAGCTGAAGGCAACATTATGTCCGTTATTCCATGTGCCGGTATTAATATTATAAAAAGAATTTTCATTCGTGTTATCCGCAACTAATGAAGTGTTAATCGAATTAGCATATCTGCCCTCTATATAAAAGTGGGGCGTAATATTATAATATAGCCCTATGTAAGGGCTTAAATCCAAGGTATTTAAATCAATGGGGTAATTGTAACTCTGCACTGAATAGGAATAATGCACCAATACTCCAACTGACATACCGGCTTCAATGCCATATCTGTCAGTTGCCTTATTTCGTAAATTAAAATGTATTTGATGTTTTATTCCAACCGTAACGTCAACATAATCTAAAATAAGGGTGAAATAATCATTTATATATTGCCCTGTAGGGTTAATAGTGGCCGTTTGAGCACTGTCGTTCGTATATTGCGGGTTTTCTTGTGCGCCTTTTTGGATAAAGCGGATTTCCATTTGCAATTTAGTTTTTGGGCTTATTTGCGCACTTACCGTTCCGGCAAGCACAAAACCCAAATGCTCGAAATCGGCATCATTATCTATATTATCCGTGCCGGGTATATCCGTCATAGTTGCCCCGCCATAAAACCCGGCCTGAAAAATCTGGGCAGAAAGGCTATTAAAAAAGGGGAATGTTAAAAGAAGTACAATTGCTAAGCGTTTCATTTATATAAATTTAAAATGCTATGTTTAATGCAAAGATAAGATTTTAGGTAATATTTCTGTTAAATCCCTATTTAGTTTTAACCAAAACCGAGTCACTGCAAAACCGACCGTTATTTAATAATTGTGCAATTATTTATATTTTTGCTCTATGATTAATAAAATTAAGACTCTCTTTTTTCTTTTATGGTTCGGTTTACCGGCAGGGATAATGGCACAAAAACAGGGCAGTCCGTTGGTAGATTCGCTTCTAAAAATCCTTCCCGAAACAACAGCAGATAAGGATAGGGCAGCTTTGCTGAATATTCTTTCTCACAATTACTATTTCATTAAATGCAGTGAAGGATTGAAATATGGCTCACAAGCGCTCGATATTGCAAAAAAATCTGATTTAAAAGAGGAACTGGCTGATGCATACGATGGTATTGGAGTCAATTTTATGGGCAAGGGCGATTACGATACGGCTATAAATTGCTATAACACTTCGCAAAATATATACGAGCAACTGAATGATAAACGAATGATAGCTCGCGAATTGGGCAATGAAGGCTTTGTTTATAACGCTCAGGGCGATTATTCCAAGGCGTTGAAATACTTCCTGGATGCATTGAAATTAGCGGAAGATGCAGCCGATAAGAATGAAATTGCACTGCTTTCCGGCTATATAAGCAGGGTTTATGTAAGCGAATCAGACTTCGCAAAAGCTATGGGCTATGCCATGAAAGCGCTCCATATTCACCAGGCTGCAGCCGACCAGCTGGGCCTGGGGCTTGATTATGGAACGCTGGGCATTGTTTACATGGAGATGGGTAAATATGATTCCGCTTCTTTTTATGATTTTAAATCAATGGACATTCATCAAAAACTGGGCAATAACGAGCAGGTGAAAAATGTGTTGAGCGCGCTGGGCCTCTTATACGCCAAGGAAGTGAATTATGAAAAATCGCTCGACTACGAATCGCAGGCGCTTGGAATGGATGATGAACTGGACGACAAAGATGCCAAAGCCATTAACCTGGAGCAAATAGGAGAAGATAACCTTCGCATTGCGGAAGACCTGAGCAGTAAAACCAAAACAATGGATTTTATGATGCCTATGGGACAGGGAGAAAATGATAAGATGGGGAAGGCTATCGACTATTTAAACCAATCGGTAGCACTGAGCAAACAAGTGGGCGATTTAAACAACCTGCAACTGGCCTATAGCGACCTGGCAGAAGCACAATCGACCAATGGTAATTATAAAGATGCAAGGGAATATTACATACAATATGAACTGTACCGCGATTCGGTTTATTCGGAAAAAAGCAAAATGCGTATCGCCAATCTCGAAATGCAGCGTAACCTGATATTGAAAGACCAACAGATACAAACAGCCAATATGCAAGCGGCAAAAAGAAGAAACCTGGTTATTTATATGTTGGGTGGCTTTGCCTTTTTATTGCTTGTATTATTATTTGTGATAAGGGAACGCCGCCGGTCCGAGAATCTTTTGCTTAATATCCTTCCGGCACAAACAGCCCGCGAGCTTAAGTTAAAAGGCAAGGCTGCGGCAAACAGCTACACATTGGTAACTGTTATGTTTACCGACTTTAAGAACTTCACCAAACTTGCCGAAAATATGACTCCGCAGGAACTGGTGGAGGAAATACATTATTGCTACAGTGAGTTCGACAAAATACTTTCGAAGCACAATGTAGAAAAAATAAAAACCATTGGAGATGGCTATATGGCCGCGGGCGGACTGCCGGTGGAAAATAAAACCAACCCGACGGATACTGTTATGGCGGCATTGGAAATTCAGCGATTTATGGAAGCTGAAAAAGAAAGAAGAATACGTGAAAAGAAAGTATTTTTTGAACTGAGAATTGGCATTAATACGGGGCCGGTGGTGGCAGGAATTGTAGGCATCAAAAAATTCGCGTATGATATTTGGGGCGATACTGTAAACATTGCATCCCGTATCGAATCGGCAGGTGAAGTAGGCAATGTAACTATTTCGGGAGCAACCTATGAGTGCGTAAAAGACAATTTTAATTGCACTTACATGGGCAAAACAGAAGCCAAAAACAAGGGAATGATTGATGTGTATATTGTAGAAAAGCCGAAAATGTCCTGATTTTATTTTTGCCTGCTAAACCAAGCCATGCTTGTGCAGGAAAAAGATTGCAACTGCTGCCAGAATACGATATATCCCGAATACCCTGAATCCATGTTTTTGCAAGTATGTTATAAAAAACTTTATAGCCACCATCGCTACTATGAATGCTACAACATTACCAATAAGCAGCAACTCGATTTCCTGTCCATGAAAACCTCCGCCTTCTTTGTAAAACTGGAAGAGTTTATATGCCGTAGCAACAAACATAGTAGGAACGGCTAAAAAGAATGAAAATTCAACTGCCGATTTCCTGTTAAGTTTTTGACTGAGCCCGCCCACAATAGTTGCGGCAGAACGGGAAACCCCCGGTATCATAGATATGGCCTGAAAAAAACCAATTACCAATGCATTGGAATAAGTAACTTCTTTATCGGGTGCAGCTTCCGCTTTTTTAAACCATCTGTCGATAAAGAGCAATATTATTCCTCCGATAAAAAAAGACCAGGCTACAACCATAATGCTCCCAAGCATGGCATCAATTTTTTTTATGAGAAGAAACCCGATTATTCCGGCCGGTAAAAATGCGACAAAAAGCTTGTAATAAAAATTAAGGCTCTTGAAAAACCGCTTCCAGTAAAGCATAACAACTGCCAATATGGCCCCGAACTGGATTGCTACGGTAAATGCCTGTATAAAAGAATCATTTCCATCCAGCCCTAGTAATGAACTAGTTACCATAAGGTGGCCTGTGGATGAAATCGGCAGAAACTCCGTTATCCCTTCTACAACCCCTAAAATAAAAGCCTCTAAACTATCCATTCGGTTTTCAATAAAGAGCGCAAAACTATAAAATAACTTTTACAACTTAAAAAAATTGATAAATGTCACTTTCCATTAAGCACCTTACATTACGTATTATCACACTATATATTAAATTTATTTTATTTCTTTGCAATCTAATCACACACTAAATGTTACTGGATTTTAAGCTGATAGTCATTACTCCTGAAAAAGATATGGCAGGAGAAGCGGGAATAGTAAATAGATTATTTGAAGCCGGATTGCAAACATTACATGTAAGAAAACCCAACCATACCCGGCAGGAAATTAAAAACCTTTTGTCAGAAATACATGAAAATTTTCGCCATCGGGTTGTTTTACACCAGCATTATGAATTATTAAATGAATATGATTTGAAGGGTTCCCATCTGCCTGAAAACCGAAGGATAGAAGGTGATACCGGCGGAATAAAAAATATTGTTTCTACTTCTTTTCACAAATTGGCAGATATTACAAGGGAAAAAAGAACGTTTGAATACGCTTTCTTTAGCCCGGTGTTTCGCAGCATTTCAAAAAAAGGCCATGAATCTTCGGTCGACTTAGCTACCTTAAAAAAGTTTTTCCAATCTCAGGCGCCTTTTCCCATTATAGCCTTAGGGGGAATTAATGAAGAAACTATTGTACTTGCCAAAGAAACAGGATTTTACGGAGCTGCCTGCATAGGCCATGTATGGGAAAACTCAGACCCTATAGCACAGTTTAAGAAATTGCAAAAAATAGCGACAAATTGATTCTAAGTCAGGCAAACAATATTTTTTATCCCCTTTTTAGATAAAAGAAGAGCGGCCTGCTTGCTTCGTAATCCGCTTTTGCAATAAAGCACAAGCGGAACAGTAATAGTTCCAAAACCATACTCTTCAATTTCATAAAGCGGGATATTTTTTGCGCCTTTTTCTATAGGGACAAATTCATATTCGTCGCTTACATCAATAGTAAGATGGGGTATTTGTGAAAATTTTTCCGCGAAATCCCTATGGGGCAAAAAAGTGATGTGGTCATTATTGCAGATAATATCATACTCACCTAAAGACTTTATTTTCTTGTTCTCCGCCACGGCCGTAATTTCAAGCGTCGAGAATTTATTATTTAATAAATTAACAATTAATAATTTGCCTGCTAAAGGCTCCCCCACTCCCGAAATAATTTTTAAAACTTCATTAGCCTGGATAGCTCCAATAGTTCCTGCCAGAGCCCCAATCACCCCATTTTCATTGCAATTCGGAGCATTCTCTTTAGCCGGAGGTTCCGGATAAAGGCAACGGTATGTTGGCCCGTCTTTATAATTGAAAACCGATACCTGACCTTCAAAACCAATTATAGATGCAAATACAAAAGGCTTGTTTAAAAGTACACATGCATCATTTATCAAATAGCGCGTTTCAAAATTATCGGTGGCATCAACAACTAAATCATACTCGCCAATTATTTCGAGTGCATTTGATTTTTCAAGGCCTTTATCTAGGGCGATTATATTTACTAACGGGTTAAATGCTTTCAGTTTTTGTGAAGCAGCCATGGCTTTATTGATGCCAATATCGTCCATATCGTAAATAACCTGCCTTTGCAAATTACTTACTTCAACCACATCAAAATCCATAACGCCAATAGTGCCGACTCCTGCTGCAACAAGATAAGAGAGGACAGGACAGCCCAACCCACCGGCACCAATAACTGCAACACGGCTTACTTTTACTTTTTCCTGCGCTTCAACACCCCAATTGGGAAGTATGATTTGTCGGTTGTATCGTATGTTTTCTTCTTCGGTCATATTAATGCGCAGTGAGTGCTTTATCCCAATTTTTCCAAACAGCTTCATAGCCTTGTTTCTCTATCAGATCCAGTATTTGTTCAGGTGTGCGGTCATCACTTATTTCAAACTGTTCCAGTGTTTCCGGTGAAGCCGAATATCCTCCAGGATTGGTTTTTGAACCGGCGCTCATAGATGTTACCCCAATACTTATCAGATTATTCCGCATATACTCCGGCTCACGTGTTGAAAGTGACATTTCCACTTCATGGTCGAATATTCGCAATGCACAAAGCAATTGGACAAATTGTTTATCGCTAACCGGATGGTCGACTTTTTCCACTCCTTCCGCAGGACGAAGCCTCGGAAAGGAAATACTATAGCGGGTTTGCCAATAGGTCTTTTCCAAATAATTTAGATGAAGGGCGAGAAAAAACGCATCGGTTCTCCAATCGCTTAATCCTAATAAAACACCAAGCCCTATTTTAGTAATGCCTGCTTTGCCAATTCGGTCAGGTGTATCGAGCCGATTGGCATAGTTAGCTTTCTTCCCTTTCAGGTGATACGTTTTATAAACTTCCGGATTATACGTTTCCTGATAAACAAGAACTGCATCACATCCGGAATCTTTAAACATTGAATATTCCGCTTCTCCCAAAGGTTGCACTTCAACTGAAACATCAGCAAAATATTTTCTAGCTATAGTTATTGAATTACTAATGTAGTGGGGGTTTGCGTGAATTGCATCTTCTCCGGTAACAAGCAATACATGTTCGAATTTCCCTGCTTTTAAAAATTCAAACTCTGTTTTCATTTCTGTTTCCGAAAGTGTTTTTCGTGGGATTTTATTCCCAAAACTGAAACCACAATAGGTGCATACATTCAGGCATTCATTGGAAAGATAGATGGGTGCAAAAAGTTGCATGGTCTTTCCAAACCTTTGTATGGTTAGATTATGGCTCTTTGTTGCAAACTGCTCCAGGTAAGCCTCTGCAGCAGGTGACAGCAGTGCCATCAGGTCATCCAAATTGCATTTCTTTTTGCTCAACGCATGCTCCACATCACGGCTTGTTTTGGCATAGATTGCTTCATGCGCTTCATCCCAATTATATTTTTTTATCTCTTCGCTGAACATATACTATGCATTTAAAAAAGCAGTTAAAGGACTGCTTGCTTCGGCATGGGTTCTGGATTGTGGTAATCCTGACAAAAAGGCTTTACGCCCGGCATCAACAGCTTCCTTAAAAGCTTGTGCCATCATCACCGGATTTCCGGCAGTGGCTATGGCGGTATTTACTAATACGGCATCAGCACCCATTTCCATAGCTTGTGCAGCATGTGAAGGCATTCCAATTCCCGCATCTACAATTACAGGAACTGTACTTTGTTCTATTATAATTTCCAAAAAATCTATTGTCTTTAGTCCTTTATTGCTTCCGATAGGAGATCCCAAAGGCATAACAGCCGCCACACCCACATCTTCTAATCGTTTGCACAAAACAGGGTCAGCGTGAATATATGGAAGCACAATAAATCCTTGTTTAACAAGCTCCGTAGCAGCTGCCAATGTTTCTATCGGGTCAGGCATAAGGTAGCGTGGGTCCGGATGTATTTCCAGTTTCAGCCAATTTGTTACAAGCGCTTCACGGGCTACATTAGCGGCGAATATCGCTTCTTTGGCATTTCTTACACCTGATGTATTGGGGAGTAAGTTAAATAGTGAATCGCTTAAGAAATTGAGGATGTTTTCATCTTTCTTTTTTACATCCACACGTTTCAAGGCAACTGTCACCAATTGTGAACCGGAGGCAAGTAAAGACTCCTTCATAAGGCTAAGAGAGCCGAATTTGCCTGTTCCCGTAAATAGCCTTGAGCTAAATATTTTATCCCCAATTTTTAATTCATCTTGTGCTTTCATGGTTCTATTTCTTTTCACCTAATGCAGAAAGAAATTCCTGCACGGCATTATTAATATCTTTTGCTTTACTGATGGCAGATGAAACTGCAACTCCATCAACCCCTGCCCAAAGTAGCTTGTGCACATCTGCCGCTTCAACGCCGCCAATAGCATAAATAGGCGGAACCCTAAAGCCTGATTTTACTACGGCATCCATAATTATTTTATAGCCACCCATCGTAAGAACAGGCTTCAAATCTTTCTTGGTAGAAGTGAAGCGCAATGGCCCAAGGCCCATATAGCTTATTTTCTGTTGTGATAGTTTAATAATATCTTCCGCACTATTGGCACTGCCTCCAATAATCATTTTTTTATTCCTGAATATTTTTTTCGCTTCAGAAAATGACATATCCTTTTGTCCGAGATGCACTCCGTCTGCATTTACTTTCAACGCAATTTCAGCATTGTCATTTATGATACATATTGCGTTGTGTGTTTTACAAACAGTTACAATATCAGCCGCAATTTGAGTCCAGGTTTTTTCATCTTTATTTTTAATACGCGCCTGTACCCACCTAACTCCTGCCTTGCAAGCCTGTTCAGTTAATTGAGGTGAATCAGTTATATATTGCAAACGTGGAAACATGATTAAATCGCTTTCCAAAATAACACGTGAAGTTGAAGAGATTGCTTCGTTCCTCGCAATGACGTATTACCGCTCTGTAAGCTATTATATACCCGTAACGTCATTGCGAGGAACGAAGCAATCTCTATAAATATTTGAAAATCTATTTTCATTGAGCTCAATTTAAATGATAACCTAATAGTGTGTTATTACTTTTTAAGAACCTTGTAACATATTCCTTCCCTTTGTTAATAGCACTTTCAAGTGTATCTCCTTTTGCCAGAGAGGCAGTAATTGCAGAAGAAAGAACACAACCGCTACCATGCTTTCCATCTCCTTTTATTCTGGAAGAAGAAAATTCCTTTTTCAATTTTCCGTTCACGAATAAATAATCTACAGATACTTTTTTATCAGTCGAATGCCCTCCCTTTAATAAAACAGGGCATGCGTCAGATATGCGAATTGCGGCATCTATAGCATCTTTCGACGCTTCCAATTTACATGCCTCTAATTGATTCGGGGTTACCAAAGAAAGCGGGGAAAGGATTTTATCCAAAGTGTCTTTTTCAATTTTCATTTTCAGCTTGTACCCCGCACTGGCTGCCAAAACCGGATCCCAGATTATCTTTGCATCCGGGAAATATTTTTTGCAAAGTTTTATGCTGTGTAAAACATCTTTCAGGTTTTTATGCATTCCTAACTTCACGGCTTTAACAGGAAACCTTTCAGCCAACAAAGCAATATTTTTTTGCTTCTCATTTTTATCTAACCAGGTAACGTCTTGGAAGGAAATATCATTCTGGTGCGTATTGCCTGTGATTATGGCAAGGCCATAAACGCCCATACCTTCAAAGGTTTTAATATCTGCCAGAATCCCTGCACCACCCGACGGGTCGAACCCTGCGATGGTAAGTGCAACTGGCCTAAACTTAATGGAATTATATGGGGTGCTTATTGCCATTACAAATAAATTTCACTACCCATTTGTTTAAAGGCTTCCGACTTTTCCTGCATTCCTTTTTCGATTTCATCGGTGTCATTTTCTTTTGCAAAATCACGTATGTCCTGCGAGATTTTCATGGAGCAGAAATGGGGGCCGCACATAGAACAGAAGTGGGCTATCTTTGCACCTTCGGCAGGCAATGTTTCATCGTGGAATGATTTAGCAGTTTCCGGGTCGAGTGATAGATTAAACTGGTCTTCCCAACGAAATTCAAAGCGGGCTTTGCTTAATGCATTATCCCTATATTGCGCACCCGGATGGCCTTTAGCAAGGTCTGCCGCATGGGCAGCAATTTTATAGGTAATGATTCCATCCTTCACATCTTTTTTATCCGGCAATCCCAAATGTTCCTTTGGAGTAACGTAGCATAGCATAGCCGTGCCAAACCAACCTATCATAGCTGCGCCAATAGCTGAAGTGATGTGGTCGTAACCTGGCGCAATATCAGTTGTCAGCGGGCCTAACGTATAAAATGGAGCTTCTCCGCAAACAGCTAATTGCTTATCCATATTTTCCTTTATCATATGCATAGGCACATGACCCGGGCCTTCAATCATAGTCTGCACCTCGTGCTTCCAAGCTATTTTGGTTAGTTCTCCTAATGTTTCCAGTTCCGCAAATTGAGCGGCATCGTTGGCATCGGCAATAGAGCCCGGACGCAATCCATCTCCTAATGAGAACGACACATCATAGGCTTTCATGATTTCGCATATTTCTTCAAAATGCGTGTAGAGGAAACTTTCCTTGTGATGCGCCAAACACCATTTGGCCATAATACTTCCACCACGGGAAACTATGCCTGTTGTGCGTCTAGCGGTAAGCGGAACATAGCGTAATAACACTCCCGCATGAATGGTGAAATAATCAACACCTTGTTCAGCTTGTTCTATTAATGTATCGCGGAAAATTTCCCAGTTAAGTTCTTCAGCCTTACCGCCCACTTTTTCTAATGCTTGATAAATTGGAACTGTTCCGATTGGAACAGGACTATTTCGGATAATCCATTCGCGCGTTTCATGGATATTTTTTCCGGTAGATAGATCCATAATCGTATCACCTCCCCAACGGAAACTCCACACCGCTTTTTCAACTTCTTCAGCGATGCTGGAAGTTACAGCAGAGTTACCGATATTGGTATTTATCTTCACTAAAAAATTGCGCCCAATAATCATAGGCTCACTTTCCGGGTGGTTGATATTAGCAGGGATAATGGCTCGTCCTCGTGCTACTTCTTCACGCACAAACTCAGGTGTAATAGGCCCTTTATGCGGAACAGCACCAAAATTCTGTCCGGGATGTTGTTTCCATGAAACATCATTTTTATTGTACAATTCCTCTAGCCTTTGGTTCTCGCGAATGGCAATATATTCCATTTCAGGTGTAATAATTCCCTTCAGCGCATAATGCATTTGCGATACATTATGCCCGGCCTTTGCTTTAAAAGGTTTATAAATATTCGGAAAACGAATTGCATCAAGAGAACTATCCGCAAGCCTTTTTCTTCCATATTCTGAAGAACAACTTTCCAATTCATTTACATCTTTGCGGTCCTTAATCCATTGTTCTCGAATGCGTGGAATACCTTTATATATATCAACATTTGCATTTGGGTCAGTAAAAGGCCCGCTTGTATCATACACCGTTACCGAAGGGTTTGGAATTGATTTTCCATTTCCTGCAACATGTGTATCGCTTAGGCTTATTTCACGCATAGCCACTTTTATATCATGCATTTTTCCGGCCACAAATATTTTTTTCGAGGCAGGAAGAGGCTTTGTGGTTGGTAGCGTTTCGTTGGTTGGTGTTTGTTCTTTTTTCATGGGATGGTATTTAACCGCCTTGTGTAGCGCGGATTATAGTTATAGTATCGTTTTCATTAAGTAAAAAGGATTCCCAATTTGTACGGGGAATAACCGTATCGTTAACGGCTACAGCCAAGCCTTTAAAATCGCTGATGCCTGAATGCGAAATAGCTTGCAAAAGAGTAGTCTTTGCAGGGTCGAGTTCGATGGGCGTATCATTCAAGATTACCTTCATACTTCTTATAAAACTTTAAGGGAGGAGCCGGGCAGACACTATTCTCATTTATCCCTTCGCAGGCATTATCCTGTGCAGGTTGTGAGGGTATAATCTCAGTCCGCTTTTCGGCGAACACCCCTTAATGCATTGCAAAGATATATAAAAACAACGATGAACTATAAACGATGAACTATGGGTGTGGTATCAGGTTATCCTTCAATATTTTATATTCAAGAAAAAGCGTTTTCATATAGGCTTCGCAATAGAATTGAATATGAAAAAGTGAAGAAGGGGCTAACCAATTAGCAAGTGGGTTATTAATGGAGGTAAGCATTCCTGCAATAAACCATGGGAAGTCAGTATTTTCAGGCATTTCAAGTTCTTCTATATTTTTAGTTTCACCTAACCATATTAGGGAGGTGTTGAGAATAATCCTCTCCATCGGGTGATTTTTCCCGGATAGTTTTTCCAATATATCTGTTTTTAATTTTGCTTTCAGGTTTTGTAAATCGGGATGATTGGCAACCGTCAGCAATCTTGCCACATGATATATAATAACAGATGTTTTGGGATAATAGGGAGCCACCCGGAACGGCTGCGTTTTATGCTCGTTGTTATTTATAACCGAGCAAATAAATTTGATGCAATCGGCATCATATTCATTAAGCACTGCCTTACTTTCAAAAAACAGATAAAGCAGGTTTGCAATTACGCATACGTCTGTCTCTATAGGTATGTATTTTCCAAACCAGGTGGAGTATAATTTCAAGTTGCGATAATGTGGCAAAGTGTTATTTGAAACCTTTACCGGAAGGCCGGAATGGTATACCAATTTCTCACGCAGATGAATTATCTCCTCACCTGAATAGCCCCTGGCAAGATAAATAAGCGCGGTGCAGTCGGCATCATCAGCCAGAGTGAAATGAGCGAACTTTGAAAATAGTTTCCCGTTAGGAAAATGCGCATTTTTCTCCGTTCTCCAAAAGTTATAGGTGTACTCTACCTTTTTACTTTTATAAAGCGGAAAGGCCTTTTGCGCCTGAGTTTTTATTTCTTCAACAAGTTTTACTTCACCCTCCGGGAAATACTTTTCAAGCTGTTGCAGGGTAAAAACAATTAAGGCAGTAAAAAAAGAATTATCATCCTCGCGATTAATCCCTGATGCTAAATGCTTTCTTTGAGAAAGGAATATTCCTTCGGGATAAACACAGTTACCTTTGGATTGTAAAGTCAGGATAGTTGCCAATCTATTTTCCATTCCTTTTATAGATGAGCGAAAATAGGGAAATCCTTATAAAGCACATAACTTTTAAATGAAAAAAGCCCTGCAAAATGCAAGGCAATTTCGTTTAGTGCCTTGGTGAGGGGCGAAAGTAAGAATCAACTGTTTTAACAGGAATTAAAATTGCTTACGTCGGACAAACCTAATTCTACAGTTTTGTACCTGCTTTCGGACTGCCCCCTCCAAAGTCATAGTGAAGGATTATTTTAATACCATACGACCCGAAGGGTACATATATCTGTGTATGTTCTTGTGGGGTAAAAGGCGATGGGTTAGTTCCATTGTTAGTTGTAGTGGTTGCAGATGAAACATAATCCGTTTCGATATTGAGTTTATTTTCAGTTAAAAAATGCTGATTCCCGGATGAATCGGCCTCATTATAAGTAAGGGTTGTTATTAAAGCTTTTTTGGGAGACCAATTCATAAAGGTTCCGAAAACCTCAGCGGAAATTCCGAGGTTATCGGAAAACATATACAATGCCCCTATCGAGCCATGAAATCCTAACATAGTTCCTCCACTGAAAGTATAAATTAAATCTTGTGAATAAGGGGCGGAACTAAAGGCGAATTGATTGGAATTCGTATACTCTCTTTTATCCTCAAGGGTTGTTGAAGGAGCCGTACCAATAATCAAACCGATAACCATAAATGGTTGTATTTGGCCGTTGCCTGTCATTAAGCGAATAGCTGGAGTTATCTGTATTGAACTTGCGCTTGTCATGGTATATGTATCATTCCATGTTTCGGACCCTGAAAGCGTAAGCCCTCCTGTTTCAAAATAAGTTTCAGATGTTGTAAATAGAGAAGTAGTGGTGGAGGATAAACGGTCTCCGATGCCAAGTTCAAAACCTATATTTTTAGTTAACATATATCCCCCGTAAACACCCATAACCCCTCCCGAACCCAGTGAAAATGACTTGGATATATTGTTGGTAGTATTAGTGGTGGTGGTACTCATTGTGGTTTCATTATAAGTAACAGTATACATGCTTGAACCATTATTCTCATAATTATTAAAAGGCTGAAGGCCCGCAGGAAAACCATATCCGCCGCCGCCGCCAACATAAAGCCCTTGTGCATAGCAATTAATTTGTAAAAAAAGGATTCCTGCTACTCCTGCTAGTATGTTTAATTTTTTCATAATTGTTGGGGTTAATTAATAATATCTGTTCGTTTAATTTATCCCAAAAATAATGAAAAACAGATTCTACGTAAAAAAAACTATCAATTTGCTTCAAAACCCGTCAAATTAAGAGACCGCTTTAACTATAAGGCTGTCATCATCATTTCTTTTATGATTGACTTTAGAGTTTATTGAACCTTGGCCCTAAACTTTGCAAAATAAAGAAGGAGAGTATTTATTCTCTCCTTCTTTATATTAATTATTAGTTTGTTTTCACAACTTTCTTTCGGCTAACCAAATTGCCATCCTTATCTAATATGCGTATTAAATAAATCCCGTTAGGTTGGTTAGAGATGTCAATAACGGATTCTGGTTCGTGCATATCGGCTTGAGCGTACACTCGTTGTCCCAATACACTATAAATTTCAACTGAATATTGACCGCTACCCACTGCCCACTGGAGGGTAAACTGTCCGTTATTCGGATTCGGATAGAGATTTATATTATCCACTGTTACACAACATGCAGGTGGAGGCGCTTGTTCCGGTGTATCGTCTCCCTTCACGCCGGGTAATGCATCCGGACAGGCCATTGTTACGGTGTTAGTAGTGCTGCAACTATGCGCGTCAACTACTTTCACTGTATACGTGGCATTGGCTACAAACATGCTTGTGCTAGTGTTGCCATTCGACCAAGTAAATGCATATCCCGGAGTCCCTCCGCTTGCGCTGATGCTTATTGTTCCATGACCGCCACCTCCGCAAACCGGTGTGGCTATTACAGAACTTAAAGGAGCAGAAGGCTGAAGCACCATAATTCCGCCTAAAGTAACGCTGCACCCTGCATTGTCAGTCATTACGATGGAATAGGTGGAAGCAGTTAAGCTGCTTATGCTGTAGGTTGTTTTTCCATTTGACCAAGCATAGGTATAGGGAGTTTGGCCACCTTTCACTCCGAAAGACAATTCTCCTCCATTTCCTCCATAGCAGCCTACATTCTGCTGAAATGATATGCTGTCGTGTAAATAATTTGCGGGCTGGGTTATCGTTACTGTAGCGACAGAACTGTTGCATCCATTGGCATCTTGCACCGTTACCGAATAAGTGCCTGCACTTAGGCCGCTGGCTGTGGCTGACGAGCTGACGTTCGGAGTCCAGTTATAGGTGTAAGGCGATACTCCATAATTTATTCCCACTGTTGCGCTGCCCGTGCTTCCGCTTTTACATGCTACATGCACCGTTAAGGCTTTTACTATTGTATCGCGAATGGCCATCGGCTGGGTCATTGCTATTACCAGTTGTGCCGAACAACGGTGTGCATCTTTCATGGTTACTGTATAGGTTGCTGCACTCATATTGTTAGCAGTCGCCCCAGTGCTTACATTCGGGCTCCAGCTATACAAATAGGGTGAGGTTCCTCCCTGGATGCCTACCGTGGCGCTGCCCTGTTGTCCATTGCACAACGGGTAGCTAACACTTACCACGCTGTCGCGGATGGGTGCAGGTTGGGTAATGCTTATTCCGCTTACTGTGTTCGTGCATCCGTTATGGTCGGTTATTACTACTGAATATGTTCCAACGGAAAGCCCCGATAAATTGACTGTAGTAGCACCGTTCGACCATAGGTATTGATACGGATAGGTTCCGCCCTTTGCTCCTATATTTACGCAACCTCCTTTACCTCCTGCACAGGAAATGTTGGTTTGCGTTGCAACACTGTCGCGCATATCGTTTGGCTGAGTTATTATTGCAGTAGATGTATGGGATGCTCCGCAATTATCAAGAACGGTTACTGTGTAGCTTCCTGCGCTTAAAGTATTGGGCGATTGTATGGCAGAAACAGTGCTTGTGCCATTGCTCCAAGAATAGGTGTAAGGCAATACGCCTCCTACCGGGTTTACTACAGCATGCCCGTTGTTGCCGCCATTACAAGTTACATTACTTATTATTCCTGCGCTCACATATAGGAATGCAGCCGGTTGGCTAATAGTTGCACTCGCAGTTGCCGAACAGTTGTTGGCATCATTTACCGTAACAGTATAACTTCCATAGGTTAAGTTGCTCACGGTAGCCGTTGTGCTAGTATTGGCATCACTCCATACATAGGTATAAGGTGAGGTTCCGCCTGTTGGTGTTGAAGTTACACTTCCGTTATTGCCTCCGTTGCAAGTAACATTGGTTGAACTCACATTGGGGCTTAGAAGTGCCGGCTGAGTTACACTAGCGCTTTCAGTTGCGCTGCAACCATTGGCATCAGTAGCCGTGATAGTATATGAACCACTACTTAAACCCGTTGCAGTAAGATTCGTTCCACCGCTTGGCGTCCAGTTATAAGTATAAGGAGATGTACCTCCTGATGCTCCTATAACAGTGATGGTGCCACCTGAAGTACAACTTCCGTTAACAACAACAGGCGTATTTGAATATGAAATAATTATAGAGCCATTTCCAGTATTGGTAGCCGCAGCGCTTATTACTGTTCCGCTGCAATATGAGCCGCCGCCGCCGCCTGAACCGGTATGCCTCCAGCCGCCGCCGCCGCCGCCATTGTATCCGCCGCCGCCGCCGCCGCCTAAAGAACCGCCGCCACCGCCGCCATATCCTCCTATGCCGGGGTAATTACCGCCATATCCTCCTGCACCACCATTCATTGGGTCTGCCCCGCCTGTAACATTTCCGCCGTAAAGTGAATGACCATTTTCCCCATTGGAAAACCAGCCCGCACCGGCCGACGCGACATAAGCGATATCGGATGAACTGCTTCCTCCGTTTCCTCCTGTTCCGCCTGCGCCGCATAAGTTATCAGGGTCAGTAGTAGCTACGTTTAAATTTGATATGTCCGATTGTCCATTACCGCCATTTTCCGCATGGCTATCCCATCCATAACCGTCTGCGCCGCCGCCGCCGCCGGCTGCTATCAGCAGCGATGATGAATTTGCATCCCAAACATAAGTTCCGCCGCCGCCGCCGCCGGAGTATCCGTAAATCCCCGGGTATCCCTGACCGCCTATTAGCATGGAAAGATTTTGACCTGGCGTTACGTTAATTGCTCCATTTACGGTAGCGCCATATCCTCCATTGTACGTTCCGAAATAATGATATTTTGCCTCGCCTCCGGCACCTCCCGTAGCGCTAATCGTAATTTGCGTTACACCAGCAGGTACGGTCCAGCTTTGTTCAGCAGACGAAACAAAAGCAAAACTAATATTTCCAGAGAACGAAATCAAATCGGTTTGTACAATATTTACGGATGCAGATGCCGAACAACCATGACTATCACTTACTGAAACTGTGTAGCTTCCGGAAGAAAGGTTTGACGCGGAGTCATTACTTCCGCCTGAAGGAGTCCAATTATATGTATAGGGAGAAGTTCCACCTGAAGCATTAGAAGTTGCGCTTCCGGTGTTTGTTCCTGCACAAGCCACATCAGTATGGCTTGAAATATTAACCGAAAGTGCAACAGAAGGTTGTGTTATAGTAACTGTACCTGAAGATTGTACATTACACCCATTTTTGTCGGATACGATAACAGTATAGGTTCCGGCATATAAACCCGAATTGGTTGCATTAGTGCTTATTGGGCCATAATTCCAGCTATAGCTGTAAGGCGAGGTGCCTCCGGTAGCAATAGCGGCAGTAGCGCTTCCATCGCCGTTTCCATAACAATCAACATTATTATTGAGTACAGGTAACCCTTCAGCTAATGGAGATGCCGGCTGTGTAATTATTACGGAAGCAGTTCCTGTGCCACCGCATGCATCCTGAACAGAGACAGAGTAAGTTCCTGCTGAAAGGCTATTAATAGAAGATGTTGTACCGCCATTCGACCAGGAATAGGTAAAAGGAGCGCCGCCGCCGGCAGGCATTTCAGATGCCGTTCCGTTATTGCTGCCATTACAAGTAATATTGGTTGCAATAATTGGAGAAATTGCAAATACATTCGGCTGGGTAATAGTGGTTGAAACACTTGCGGTACATCCGTTATTATCTGTTACCAATACGGTATAAGTCCCTACAGATAAATTTGAAGCGTTTGCCGTGGTTGAAACATTGGGAGACCATGCGTATGTGTACGGCGGAGTTCCCGCCGCAGGTATTGAATATTGAATAGTTACAACACCATTGCCTGTGCTGGTTGCAGTAACAGAACCCGAAAGTGTTGCATAATTCGTATTTAGGTAGGAACCTCCGCCGTCGCCTCCTTCAAGAGGGCCTGTATAGCCGCCCCCGCCGCCATTATATCCGCCGCCGCCGCCGCCTGCATTATAAGCGCCGCCGCCGCCGCCGCCATATCCGCCGCTGCCATTATAACCATATCCGCCACCAAAACCACTTGCACGGTCATTACCGCCGGCGCAAGGGTAGTTTATTCCCGCTCCATTAACGCTGCCCCCATTACCTATCCATCCTGCTCCGCCTGAACCTGCGCCAAATTGACCGTAAGGAACGCCACCTGTTCCACCGCTACCGCCTGTTCCATCGGCTCCTTCACTTGCACTGTTTTGCGTTACTGTTCCAATTATATCTGTTCCTGCAGGCCCACCTGTTGCACCATAAGGGTATGAAGCCCCTCCTCCACCACCGCCAGCAACTATTATAAGTGAATCGGAAGTTGTGTGGTCATAAATATAGCTGCCGCCGCCGCCGCCGCCATTACTTCCGGCTTGTCCAACAACAATATCAATAGTATGAGACGGCAGAACTGAAACGATTCCCGTAAGAGCAGCACCCTTGCCACCTATACTCGACCCGTTCCCATTACCACCTTGCCCTCCCGTGGCGGTAACCGTTAAGGTTGTAACACCATCAGGAACAATAAAGGATTGTATGGTACCGCTATAGTGGAACGTAGCTGTTGGTGTTGAAGCAGGCGGAACAGAAGCAGTAATACTTCCGTCAACATTTCCATAACAATCAATATTCGTTTTCGAACCAATTGAAACGGTAAGTTTAACCGGCTGGGATATATATATGCTGCTTGAGGCGCTGCAACTATTTGCGTCAGTTACATAAACTGTGTAAGTGCCCATACTTAATATTGCCCCTGTTGGATTGGAGTTGGAAACCGTTGAACTTCCATTAGACCAGGAATAGGTGAGCGGAGCAGTGCCGCCTGTAACGGTAGCTTGCGCATTTCCTGTTGCTACTCCATTGCATAAAACATTTTGCACTGCTGAAGCACCTACACCCATAGTACATTGGGCATTGGTAAATGAAAAACTGAAAATGAAAAGAGAAAAGACGACAAGGCTTTTTAACGATAAGCTGTTTTTATGGGAAAATAATTTTTTCATGGCGGGTTTTTAGGTTTAGGCCACAATGTTAAAACACCGGCTTTATCTATATAGTAAAAGTAGGGGAACCCCATAAAAAAGTAGATATCCTTCAGGATTTAGTAGAGGAAAATTATTGCAGCCCGCTTGAAATTAGGAGTTAACAGGGGCTTTTTCTTTATTTTTGAAACCAGCCTGTGCCCCATACCATGAAAAAGATAGTTACTGCGTCTCTGCTTTTTACTTTTTACTTTTTACTTTTCACTCCTTTCTGTTCTGCGCAAAACAGGTCAGCAGATTCCCTTTTGGGCATTCTTAAAACAGAAAAGGGGGATACCAATAAAGTGAAAACACTGAATGCATTGGGCGGCGCTTTTTACAGAAACAACAAATATGACAGTTCATTATTCTATTCAAAACAAGGAAAGGAACTGGCCGAAAAAATAGGATTTGAAAAAGGGCTTGCAGATGCATACAGCACGTTGGCCAACACCAGTGCATACAAAGGCAACTATAATGAAGCCATTGATAATGCCAACAAGGCTATTGCCATCAGCCTCAAAATTGGGTACTCTGCGTGCCTTGCTTCGTCGCTTAACATACTTGGCTTAACATATATGGGGCAGGGGGAAAACCCCAAAGCATTGGCCGCACTTTTTGAAGGGCTGAATACATTTAAAAAAGAAGGGAATAAAAAAGGGATGTGCTCCTGCATGGGCAACATAGCTTTAATTTATTATGCCGAGCGCAATGATACCGCCGCATTGCATTATGACACCATTGCATTGGCTGCAACAAAAGAATTGGGCTATGAACAGGCAACAGCCATCATAGAGGGTAATATTGGTATTTTATATTCAGACATGGGCAACGAAAATAAAGCCACCCAGTATTATCTCCAATCATTAGCTATTGACCAAAAGTTAGGGTATGACATTGGCCTGGCGACTAATTACGATAACCTTGCGGGAATTTATACACGGAAAGGAAATTTTAACGGGGCGCTTAACTATGAACGAAAATCGCTTGATATAATGCGGAAAGTAGGGAAAGAAAATGACATAGGAACAATATACAACACAGCCGGGGACATTTATTATAAACAGAAAAATTATGCGCTGTCAAGGCTCTATCACGATTCGGCATTGGCGCTTTCAAAGCGAATAGGAACACGCGGCACTTCTGCGGATGCCTACTTTGCTTTTTCGCAAATAGACAGTGCGCAGGGTGATTTTAAAACATCTAAGGAGGATTACAAAAAATACATTATTTATCGCGACAGCCTAACCAACGAGGCCACGATAAAAAAAACCACGCAGACGGAAATGAACTATGCATTCGACCTGAAAACAGATTCTGCCAAGGCTGTGCAGGATAAATTAAACGCCATAGAAGCAGCAGAAAAAGGGCGGCAGGAAGTTATCCGTAATGCTTTTATAGGTGGGTTTTTACTGGCCTTTACCGCATCGGGAATATTTTTCATGCAACGCCGCCGGATTGCAAAAGACCGCAAATTGCTGAAAGAATCGAATGATATTAAGGATAAGTTGTTCTCCATTATCTCCCACGACTTGCGAAGCCCGCTTATTTCCATTGAAGCTACCATACCGCTTTTGCAGGAGGAAGATTTGCCGAAGGAAACAAGCAGCACGCTGATGAAGAACCTGGAACAATCCACCTATTCCACATTGAATATGCTTGACAACCTGCTTCAGTGGTCATTCAGCCAAATGAAAGGAATGAAAATTGAAAAAGCAAAAGTAAATTTGGGGGAAATAGCAAATGAAAATGTAACGCTCTACCATGAACAGGCAGCCCAAAAAGGCATTAAGCTGAACACTAAACTTCATTCGGGTACGGAAGTTTTTGCCGATATGAATATCGTGCGGCTGGTTATGCGCAACCTTTTGAATAATGCAATTAAATATACAGATAGCGGAGGAACTATTTCGCTTGCCACATTTAATGAAAACGGGAATGCAGGGTTTACGGTCAGTGATACGGGAATAGGGATTCCGGAAGAGATTCTGAAAAATATTTTTATGCTGGGGGACAGGAAAAAAATGCGCTTGGGGACCGCGGAGGAAAAAAGTTCGGGGCTTGGGCTTGCTTTGTGCAATGAATTGCTTCAGAAATCGGGAGGTGAAATTAAAATTGAAAGCGCGGAAGGGAAAGGAACCATTTGTAAGGTAAGTTTTCCTGTTACCGCTTGATAATTTTATTGCTTATTATTTTTTCAGTGATGGTATTCTTATAACTTGGCCCAACAGGAATGGTTTTGTTCCCCAGCATTAAACTGTCTCCGCCAATAGAAGTAATATGGTTCACGTTTACAAGATATGATTTATGAACCCTTAAAAAAACAGCGGGCGAAAGCGTGTTTTCAAGTTGTTTCAGGTTTACCAGCGTAATTACAGGTTTCTCCTTATCTCTTAAATAAATACGCACAAAGTCTTCGAGCGCTTCAATATAGAGCACATCTTTATGCCGGAGTTTAATATAATTCTGCTCGGAGCGAACAAAAAAATAGTCCTCCGCATCAGTTATCATTTTACCCAGCACTTCCGATGCTGCCGCTTTGGCTTTGGTTTCTATAGTTTGCACAGCCCTGCCAACCGCCGAATAAAAGCGTTCTTCGTTGAATGGTTTTAAAATATAATCAAGCGCTGCCAGTTCAAATGCCTTTACGGCAAAATCAGGATGCCCGGTTATAACAATGGCATAAGGCTTATAGGAAAGGGAACTTAAAAACTCAATACCGGTAATTCCCGGCATTTCCATATCTATAAAAAGCAGGGGCACCGGGTTTTCAACCAAAAACTTTTTTGCCTTTCCAGGGGTGGTGAATTTTCCAACAAATTCAAGTTGAGGATGCTTACTTGCATGGAGTGAAATCCGCTCGCAAAATGCAAGGTCATCATCTAAAACAATACATTTTATTTTTTCCATATGCCGACTTAAGGCAAATATAAAAAAACAAATAATGTAATCGGCCTTAAATTAAAAAGGCCGGAATTAACCAGCCCTTTATTCATATAGTGACCCCGGTGGGGGTCGAACCCACGACCCAAAGATTAAGAGTCTTTTGCTCTACCAACTGAGCTACGGAGTCAAAAAAGCCTGTTTTTTTTAAACAGGGCTGCAAAGATATTTAAAATGGGTATTCGTCAAAGCCTTA